>NZ_JBWKCA010000003.1:0-461818 GCF_056436715.1 Streptomyces sp. NPDC043176 | reverse complement strand
GCGAAGCGCAGCCAGCGGGCCTCGGAGGCGAAGCCGAGCACGGCCTGCATCACCGCGAGCGTCAACAGCTCGGCATCCGTCAGCCTCGGCGGACGGCCTGTCCGCCGCGTTCCTGCCAGAGAGTCATCGATCTTCACGTACAGTGCAGTCGCGAGGGTTTCGAGGTTTGTCGTCACACACGAACCAACGAGACCCTCGTTTCATGCGCCCGAAGACTTCGGACTTACTCGTCTAGGGGCCGCTCCGGGCCGGGCCGGGCCGGGCCGGTCAGGGGGTGCCGAGCCAGCTGGTCGCGTCCAGGCGGAACGCCGTCTCGGCGGGGACGACGTTCCGCAGGGCGCCCTCCATGTCACGGACGCGCTCCGCGCCGAGCGCCGCGACCCACTCCGCCCGCAGCTCGTCGAAGATCGCGGCGGACCGGGCGAGGGCGTCGTACCCGCGGGGGGTGAGGTGGACCAGTTTGCGGCGCGCGTCGGTCGGGTCGTCGGCGCGCTCGGCGTACCCCAGGGCGAGCAGCCGGTCGACGGTCTTGCCGGCGGCCTGCTTGGAGACGCCGAGCCGCCGCCCGATCTCGCTGGCGGTCGCGCCCCGGGAGCCGACGGCCTGCATGGCGAAGCCGTGCGCGGGGCGCATGTCGGGATGGCCCTGGGTGGCGAGGCGGGCGTGCAGCCGGTCGATGAGCGTGCGGAAGCCGCCGAAGAGGAGCAGGGGCAGTTCGTAGCCGGGGCCGTCGGCGGGCGGCGCAGGGGAAACCCCCTTGCCAGTATCGACAACCTGGTTTACGTTTTCTTCAGCGGCATGGTCAACCATGTTGTCGATTCTAGTGCAGGGGGAACAGCCTTGTCCGCATCCACCGCTCCGTCCGCGCCCTCGGGCCCGTCCGCACCCTCGAACCCGTCCGCGGCGGCCGTCGCGGACGTGCCCGCGAGCATGTCCGCTCGCGCCGCCGCGGCCGTCGCCCTCCTCAAGGAGTCCCCGGAGACCCTCGACGGGTTCCTCAAGCTCAGCGCGATCTTCGAGTCCACCACCCTCGACCCGCACTCCCGCGAGACGGTCGTCCTGACCGTCGCCGAACGCAACCAGTGCCACCTCTGCGTCGACATGCACGAGGCGAAGACGGCCGCCCTCGGGCCGGGCCCGGACCCCGAACGCCTGGCCGCCGTGCGGACGTTCACCCTCCGGGTCCTCGCCGCCTCCGGCGCCGTCGGCGACGCGGACCTGGCCGCCTTCGAGAAGGCCGGCTACACCCGGCGCAACGCCCTCGAGGTCGTCCTGGGCGTCGGCGCGTACACGCTGTCGACCTTCGCGAACCGCCTCGTCCGCGCCGCCTGACGCGCGGTCAGCGGGCGGTGTACGGGCCGCCGAGCCCCCACGCCTGGTGCATCGCGTCGGCGAAGGCGGAGGCCAGCTTGTGCTCGCCGGTGGGCCCGGGGTGCGTGCCGTCGTAGGTGTCGGCGTCGAGGGCGTACGACTCCGGGACCGTGGCCAGCAGGAGCGGCGAGGCGGCCGTGTCCAGGTCCGCCACCGCCTTGGCGAGGAGCTCGTTGAAGCGGGCGCACTCGGCCGCGAAGGCGGCGTCGTAGCCGGCGCGGACGTTGGGGATGACCGGCAGGAGGACGGCCCGCACGCGCGGGTTCGCGGCCCGGGCCGCCGCGACGAACGCCCGGACGTTCTCCTCCGTCTGGTCGCTGTTCGTGTAGAACCCCAGGTCGATCAGGCCCAGCGAGATCAGCAGGACGTCCGCCCCCGTGGCCGCCACCGTCTCGCCGATCACCGGCGCCATGTGCAGCCAGCCCTCGCCCCAGCCGGCCAGATGGCGCCGGGCCGGCGCGGGGAAGTCCGGGTCGGCGTACGCCTCGACGCCCGCCGGCTCGTCGGCGGCCGCCGGGTCGTACAGCCCCGTCCGCGGCCCCACGATCTCGTACCGGCCCGGCAGTGTGGCCTCCAGGTGCTGCCACATCCGATGCCGCCAGGTCCAGTCGCCGACGCGCCCGATGGTCATGCTGTCGCCGACGAACAGAAAACGCATGGTCATATCATCGCGGACCGCGTCCGGGGGCTGCGACGTGATCCGGGACACGAGCCCGGGAGCGCCCCGGACCTGGCCCCGACCCGGCCCCCGATCCCGCCCCGGGCCGTCCCGGACCTGGCCCCGGGGCGTCCCGGACCTGGCCCCGACCTGGCCCCGACCCGGCTCTCGCTCCGGCCCCGACCTGGCCCCCGCCCCCCCCCGGCCCCCGCCCCCGGCCCCGGCGCGGTCTACGACACGAACGCGCCGACCGTCTCCGCGAAGCGCTCCGGGTCGTCGTGCCAGGGGAAGTGAGCGGCCCCCGCCAGGACGGCGAGCTCGGCCTTCGGGAAGAGGGCGGCGTACGCGGCGGCCGTCGGGACCGGCGTGTTCGCGTCGCCCTCTCCGGCGACGACGAGGACCGGCCGGTCGAAGGCGGCGAACGCCGCACGGGTCGCCTCCGGCGCGAAGGCGCCCTCGCCGCCGTAGACGGCCGCGCCCTCGGCGTTCCGCCGCTGGTCGCTCTCGGCGTGCCGCTCCCGCGCCGCCTCGTCCCAGGTGCCGTGGAAGAAGGGCGCGACCGCCGCGAACGTCGCCGCGCTCCCGCGCCCCGCCGCGAGCTCCTGGAGCGCCGCGTACGCCTCCGGGAACCACGGCTCCCGTTCGCGCCACGGCTGCCGGGCCGCCGCGAGCCGCTCCTCGCCGCTCGTGTCGAGACCGGCGGCCGCCGCGCCCGGCGTGACGAGCACCAGCCGGCCGACGCGCGCCGCGTGGCGGGTCACGTACAGCGCCGCCAGGTTCGCGCCCGCCGAGTGCCCGAGCACGTCGACCGTCTCCAGCCCCAGGTGCGCGCGCAGCGCCTCGACGTCCTCCACGAGCCGGTCGCAGCGGTACGAGGCCGGGTCGGCCGGCACCGCCGAGCCGCCGGTGCCCCGCAGATCGAGCCGGACCAAAGGCCGGCGGGCGGCCAGGCCGCCGAGGTCTCCCAGATAGGCGGAGTCCTGGAGCGGGCCACCCGGCAGGCACAGCAGCGGCTCCCCGGTGCCGGTGCCGGAGACGTGGTAGGCGAGTTCCGTGCCGTCGGGCGCGGTGAAAGTGAGCATGCGCGCGACCATGACAGGGCGTCCGCAGCAGGTCAACAGCGTTTCGCCACCGCCGGACGCACCACGTCGCCCGGCGTCCGCACCACCCGCGTCCGGACCCCGCCGGACGCGCCACGTCGCCCGGCGTCCGCACCACCCCCGGACGTACCGCACCACCCGCGTCCGGACCCCGCACCCCGCACCCCGCACCCCGCACCCCGCACCCCGCACACGTCGCCCGGCGTCCGGATCGGGGCCGTGGCAGGCTTGGGGCCATGCGATCTGCTCTGTGCGCCCTCGGCGCGGCGGCGGCCCTGGTGCTGCTCCCGGCCGGCCATGCCCGTGCCGAAGGGCAGGAACCCGACGGGGACTTCACGATCGAGGACGCCCGGATCACCGAGTCCAGCGGCCTCGCGGCGAGCCGGGCCCACCCCGGGATCTACTGGACGCACAACGACCAGGACGCGCCCCTGATCTACGGCGTCGACTCCCGTACGGGCAAGACGGTCGCGACCCTGACGATGAAGGGCGTCGGCACCCCCCGCGACATGGAGGCGATCGCCGTCGGCCCGGACGGCGACATCTACGTCGGCGACATCGGCGACAACCTCGACGGATCCTGGGACCACGTCTGGATCTACCGCTTCCCCGAACCCGAGGTCCTGAAGGACCAGACGGTGACGGCCGCGCAGTACGACGTGAAGTACGCCGACGGGCCCCGCAACGCCGAGGCCCTGATGGTCCACCCCAAGACCGGCCGGGTCTACATCGCGAGCAAGAACGAGGACGGCGGCGGCCTCTACGCGGGTCCCGAACGCCTCACCCCGTCCGGCACCAACGTCTTCCGCCGCGTCGACGAGGTCCCCTGGGTCACCGACGGCGCCTTCTCGCCGGCCGGTGACCGGCTCGTCCTGCGCGGCTACTTCAGCGCCAAGGAGTACGCCTGGAAGGACGGCCGCCTCGGCGACGACGGCACCTCCGTCGGCGCCCCCTTCCAGGGGCAGGCGGAGTCGGTGACGTACACGACGGACGGCTCGGCCCTCATGTTCGGCTCCGAGGGCCGCGGGAGCCGGGTCGTCCGCGTCGACCGCACGGACGCCCGGCCCCCGTCGGACAAGCCGACGGAGGCACCGGCCGGCGGGCCGAAGTCCCCCTCGGCGTCCGCCGCGGAGGACGGCCAGGGCAGCGCCACCACGGGCTTCCTCGTCCTCGCCGGCGCCACCGTCCTCGTCCTCGGCGTCAAGCGGCTGCTGCGGCGGGGCTGAGCCCGGGGCGGCGGGCCGGCACCCGGCGGCCGCCGGCGCCACGGCCGGCCGCCACGACGAAGGGCCCGGCAGCGGACGACGTCCACTGCCGGGCCCTTCGTACGACCGGAAGGTCGGAGCGACCGGAAGGTCAGAGCTTCTCGATCACGTAATCGATGCAGGCCGTCAGCGCCCGCACGTCCGCCGGGTCGATCGCCGGGAACATCGCGACGCGGAGCTGGTTGCGGCCCAGCTTGCGGTACGGCTCGGTGTCGACGATGCCGTTGGCGCGCAGCACCTTGGCGACCGCCGCCGCGTCGATCTCGTCCGCGAAGTCGATCGTGCCGATGACCTGCGAGCGCTTCGCCGCGTCCGTGACGAACGGCGACGCGTACTTGGACTCCTCGGCCCAGCCGTACAGCGCGTCCGAGGACTCCTTCGTCCGGGCCACGGCCCAGTCGAGACCGCCCTGGCCGTTGATCCACTTCAGCTGCTCGTTGAGCAGGAACAGGGTCGACAGCGCAGGGGTGTTGTACGTCTGGTTCTTCAGCGAGTTGTCGATCGCGGTCGGCAGCGAGAAGAACTCCGGCACGTGCCGGCCCGACGCGTGGACGCGGGCGGCGCGCTCCAGGGCGGCCGGCGAGAACGCCGCGAGCCACAGACCGCCCTCGGCGGCGAAGGACTTCTGCGGGGCGAAGTAGTAGACGTCCGTCTCGGTGATGTCGACGGGCAGACCGCCCGCACCGGAGGTCGCGTCGACCAGGACGAGCGCGCCCTCGTCGGCGCCGGCGACCCGCTTGATCGGGGCGGCCACACCGGTGGAGGTCTCGTTGTGGGTGTACGCGTAGACGTCGACGCCCGCCTCGGCCACCGGCTCCGGGTGGGTGCCCGGGTCGGAGGAGATCACGGTCGGGTCGGCGAGCCAGGGAGCCAGCTTGGCGGCCTTCGCGAACTTGGAGGAGAACTCGCCGAAGGTGAGGTGCTGCGACTTGTTCTCGATCAGACCGTGGGTCGCGACGTCCCAGAAGGCGGTGGAGCCGCCGTTGCCCAGGATCACCTCGTAGCCCTCGGGCAGCGAGAACAGGTCACTGATGCCGGTACGTACCTCGCCGACCAGGTTCTTGACCGGAGCCTGGCGGTGGGACGTGCCGAGGAGAGAGGTGCCGGTGGCGGCCAGGGCGTCCAGCGCCTCCGTACGCACCTTGGAGGGGCCCGCGCCGAAACGGCCGTCGGCGGGCTTGATGTCAGCGGGAATCTGGATATCAGCCACGAGGCGGAGAGTATCGGGTCGCGAAGGGGCCGGTCGCCCGATGTCCGCCGGATGAGACGAGGACTGGGACATCCTGGGGTTGTGGGAACACACCAGGAACACGCGTCCGACCTCGCCGCCGCCCTCCGCGCCGCCGTCGCCGGCGACGTCGACTTCTCCGTCACCGCCCGCGCCCTGACGACCATGGACGCCTCCAACTACCGCCGCGTTCCCGTCGGTACGGTCGCCCCGCGCGACGCCGCCGACCTCGCCGCGGCCCTGGAGGCGTGCCGCGCCCACGGCACCACCCCCGTCGTCGCACGCGGCGCCGGGACCTCGATCGCAGGCCAGGCGACCGGCACCGGCGTGGTGCTCGACCTCACACGGCACATGAACGGGATCGTCTCCCTCGACCCCGCCTCCCGCACCGCCGTCGTCCAGCCGGGCCTCGTCCTCGACCGGCTCCGCGCCGCGGCCCGCCCGCACGGACTCACCTTCGGCCCCGACCCCTCCACCCACAGCCGCTGCACCCTCGGCGGCATGATCGGCAACAACGCCTGCGGGGCGCACTCGGTCGCCTGGGGGACCACCGCGGACAACGTGCGCTCCCTCGAAGTGATGACCTACCGGGGGGCGGAGCTGACGCTCGGCCCCCCTGTCCCGACCGCCCCGCCGCACACCCGCTCGCAGCCCGCCCCGCCGGGTTCCCGTCCGCGGTCCTCGCCGCCGGATCCCCGCTCCCCGTCCGCCCCCGCCGGCCTCCGCGAGCTCGTCGACGGCAACCTCGCCCTGCTGCGGACCGGCTACCCGCCCGGACTCCCGCGCCGCATCTCCGGATACGCGCTCGACGCGCTGCTCCCGGAGCGGGGCTTCGACGTGGTCCGCTCCTTCTGCGGCAGCGAGGGCACGCTCGGAGTGGTGACCCGGGCGACGGTGGCACTCGTCCCGCTGCCCGCCGACCCCGTCCTCGTCGTCCTCGGGTACGCCGACGAGAGCGCGGCGGCGGACGCGGCCGCCGGACTTCTGCCGCACCGGCCGCTGACCGTCGAGGGCATGGCGGCGGATCTCGTGCGGGGGGCCGCGGGGCTGCCGCGGGGCGGGGCCTGGCTGTTCTGCGAGGTCGACGGGGAGGGCGCGGCGCGGGCGCTCGTCCGGGCGGCGGACGCCGTCGACGCCGTCGTCGTGCGCGACCCGGCCGGGCAGCGGGTCCTCTGGCGGATCCGGGAGGACGCCGCCGGGACGGCGACGCGGACGCCCCGCGGCGGCGAGGCCTGGCCCGGCTGGGAGGACTGCGCGGTGCCGCCCGCCCGACTGGGCGCGTACCTGCGTGAATTCCGCGCCCTGCTGGCCGAATTCGACCTCAGGGGAGTCCCGTACGGGCACTTCGGGGACGGCTGCGTCCACGTCCGCATCGACTTCGACCTGTGGACCGACCGGGGCGTGCGCCACTTCCGCCGCTTCTCCGAAGCCGTCGCCGACCTCGTCGTCGCCCACGGCGGCTCCCTCTCCGGCGAACACGGCGACGGCCGGGCGCGCGCCGAGCTGCTGCCCAGGATGTACGGCGACGAGCTCGTCGCCCTCTTCGGCGCGGTGAAGGACGTGTGGGACCCCGACGGGGGCCTGAACCCGGGGATGCTGGTCCGGCCCGAGCCGCTGGACACCGGCCTCCGCTTCGAGAACCTTCCCCTGGTGGGCCTCGGCCGGAAGGCCGCCCGCTGCGTGGGCGTGGCCAAGTGCCGAGTCGACGGACCGAGTTCGGGTCCGGAGGTGATGTGTCCCTCGTACCGGGCGACGGGGGAGGAGAAGCACTCGACCCGGGGCCGCGCGCGACTCCTCCACGAGATGGCCCTCGGCGAGGTCGTCACCGACGGCTGGCGCTCGGAGGAGGTCCGCGAGGCCCTCGACCTCTGCCTCTCCTGCAAGGGCTGCCGCAGCGACTGCCCCGTCGGCGTCGACATGGCCGCGTACAAGGCCGAGTTCCTCGACCGCCACTACGCGGGACCGACGGGCGCGTGGCGCCGCCCCCGCTCGCACTGGACCATGGGCCGCCTGCCGGGCTGGCTCGCCCGCTTCGGACGCGGCCTCAACACGGCGATGCGCCTGCCGTTCGCCGCCCGCCTCGCCGGAGTGACCCCCGAACGCGCCCTGCCGCGCGTGGCGGAACTGTCCTTCGCCTCCTGGTTCGCCGACCGCGCCTCGAACCGCCCCCCGGCCCTCACCCTCTGGCCGGACACCTTCACCGACCACCTCGCCCCGCACGTCGGCCAGGCGGCCGTCCGCGTCCTGGAGGACGCCGGCCTCGGCGTGGAGCTCCCACCGGGCCGCGTCTGCTGCGGCCTCACCTACGTCTCCACCGGACAGCTCGGCGCGGCCCGGCGCGTGATGCGCCGCACCCTCGACGTCATGGCGGAGTCGACCGGCCCCGTCGTCGTCCTCGAACCCTCCTGCGCCGCCACCCTCCGCACCGACCTCCCCGAACTCCTCCCCGACGACCCGAGGGCCGCCCGCCTCGCCGCCGCCGTCCACACCTTCGCCGAAGCCCTGGAGGCCCTCGCCCCCCACTGGGCCCCACCCCGCCTCGACCGCCCCGTCACCGGCCAGACCCACTGCCACCAGCACGCCGTCCTCGGCGACGCCGCCGACCGCCGCCTCCGCGCCCGCGCCGGTCTCACCGGCGACCTCGCGGGCGGCTGCTGCGGTCTCGCCGGCAACTTCGGCTTCGAACCGGGCCACTACGACGTCTCCCTCGCCTGCGCCGAGGACCGGCTCCTCCCCGCCCTCCGCGCCGCCTCCCCCACCACCCCCGTCCTCGCCGACGGCTTCTCCTGCCGCACCCAGATCTCCGACCTCACCGGCGCCCGGAGCCGCCACCTCGCGGAACTCCTCGCGGAGGGACTGGACGAGGGCCTGCGGACCGGCGAAGAGGGGGGTTAGGGAGCGGGTCTTGCCGATCAGGCCGGATCGGCAAGACGCCCCCCAGGGGGTACGGGGACGGCGGGCGCGGGCTCACGCGCCGCCGACGATGTCCCGCGCCATCGCGACCAGCGCGGCCGTCGCCGGGTGGGGGAACGCGTCGCGCCAGGCCAGGACCACCGGCAGGGCGGGGGCGTCGGGGAGGGGGCGGTAGGCGACGCCGGGGTGGGGGTGGAGGGCGGCGGTGGAGGCGGAGGAGACGCCGATGCCGCGGCCTGCGGCGATGGCGGTGAGCCAGTCGTCGGTGTTGGCGACGGTGAGGGTGGCCGCGGGGCGGGCGGCGGACGGCCAGAGGGCGAGCGTGGTCGTGCCCGAGACCGTGTTGAGGACGACGGTCTCGGCGGCGAGTTCGCCGAGCGTGAGCCGGGACCGCTCGGCGAGGGGACTGTCGGCCGGGAGGGCGGCGACCCGGGACTCGGTGGTCAGCTCCTCGGTGACCAGGCCCGGCGCGTCCACCGGGCCGCGCAGCAGCGCCGCGTCGACCTCGCCCCGCGTGAGCCCGGCGGTGCGGTCGTCGACGCGCATCAGTTCGAGCGGGGTGTCGGGATGCTCGCGCTGCCAGCGCCGCAGCAGGGGGGTGGTGTACGGGCCGAAGGCCGACCACGCGTGCCCCAGGCGCAGCGGACGGAGGCGGAGCCTCGCCGGGTCGACGGCGTCCTCGAAGGCCGCCAGGGCCGCGGCGGCCCGGTCCTGGAAGGCGCGGCCCTCGGCCGTCAGCGCGAGGTGATGGGTCGAGCGTTCGACGAGTCGCGCGCCGAGGTGCTGTTCGAGGGCGGCGAGCGTGCGGGAGACGGCGGGCTGCGTCAGGTGGAGCCGGGCCGCCGCCCTGGTCAGACTGGATTCGTCGGCGATGGCCAGGAAGCAGCGGAGGTGACGCAGCTCGATGCTCATGCGTCCGGAGCATAACCGCAGGGCAATCGGCATTTCCGGTGACGCGCGGTGGCTCGTAGCGTGGTCGTGAGGGGGAGGGGAATCAAGAGGACTGCCGACCGGTAGTGCATTATCCTGAACTTGTAGTCCATTTATTTGGACTGCCGCATCGGCCGGTCAGGTGGAGCGGGTACGAGTCGTACGAAGGAGCAGTCGGTGGACAGTCCGGTCAAGGATGTGGCCGCCCCGGCCCCCGCCGCCGTCGCGGGCCCGGCCCCCGTCGCGGCCGTCCCGGAAGCCGGGACGCCCGGCGCCGGGCTCGCCGCCGGGGTCGCCGGGAAGGGGACGGCGGGCCACCGCCTCGGGCCCGTCGCGCTCGTCGTCGCCGGCGGGCTCTCCGTACAGTTCGGCTCCGCCGTCGCGGTGCTGCTCATGCCGCGCGCGGGCGCCCTCGGGGTCGTCACCCTGCGGCTCGTCCTCGCCGCCGCCGTGCTGCTGATCGTCTGCCGGCCCAGGGTGCGCGGCCACGGGCGCGCGGACTGGGCGACGGTCCTCGTCTTCGGCGCCGCCATGGCGGCGATGAACATCCTCTTCTACCAGGCCGCCGACCGGATACCACTGGGCGCCGCCGTGACCCTGGAGGTCCTCGGCCCGCTGATCCTCTCGGTGGTCGCCTCCCGCCGGCTGATGAACCTGCTCTGGGCCGGCCTCGCCCTCGGCGGCGTCGTCCTGCTCAGCGGCGGCGGCTTCGACCGCCTGGATCCGGCGGGAGCCGCGTTCGCCCTCGCGGCCGGCGCCATGTGGGCGGCGTACATCGTCTTCAGCGCCCGCACCGGGAGGCGCTTCCCGCAGGCCGACGGCCTCGCCCTCGCCATGGCCTTCGGCGCCGTCCTCAGCCTGCCGTTCGGCATCGTGGAAGCGGGCGACAAGCTCCTCGTACCGTCGACGATCGCCCTCGGCCTCGCCGTCGCGCTGATGTCCTCCGTCCTCCCCTACACCCTCGAACTCCTCGCCCTCCGCCGCCTCCCCGCCCCCACCTTCGCCGTCCTCATGAGCCTGGAACCGGCCATCGCCGCCACCGCCGGATTCCTCATCCTCAGCCAGGCCCTCTCCCCCCTCGACACCCTCGCCATCGCCCTCGTCATCGCCGCCAGCATGGGCGCCGTCCGCACCCAGTCCCGCGCCGCGCAACCCCGCCCCGCGACCCCGGCCTGACCGGCAGGACGACGTTCCCCGGGGGCGCCTTGCCGACCCCGTTCCCCGGTCCGGCCCGATCGACAGGACGCCTCCCCGGGGGTGCCTTGCCGACCCCGCTCCCTGGCCCGGCCCGATCGACAGGACGCCTCCTAGACTCCGCGCGTGATCGCCGAACTGCAGTGCCTCGTGATCGACTGCCCCGCCCCCCGGGAACTCGCCGGGTTCTACCGTGCCGTGCTCGGGGGCGAGGTCGACCGGCCCGACCGCCGCTGGTCCCTCGACGAGGCCTGGTCCACGCTCCACGTCCCCGACGGGACGGTCCTCTGCTTCCAGGGGGTCGCCGACCACCGCCCGCCGGTGTGGCCGGACCCCGAGCGGCCGCAGCAGTTCCACCTCGACTTCGGCGTCACCGATCTCGACGCGGCGCAGGAACACGTCCTCGCCCACGGCGCGACCGTCCTCGACGAGGGGGACGGCGAGCGGGGCTGGCGGGTGTACGCGGACCCGGCCGGGCACCCGTTCTGCCTGGTCCGACATTGAGGGACGGGCGTCGACTGCCCTCCGTACAGGACGAGTTGCGCTCCTGCTCGGGATCCTTGGTCGTTCTTTCGGGATGCGATAGGTTGCTCGACATGGCTGAACCCGGTTCCGTTGTCTGGCCGCCCGCCCCCATCGAGACCGAACGGCTCGTGCTGCGTGAGTCCGAGGCGCGGGACAGAGCGGGGTTCGTCGAGCTGTTCTCCTCCCCGGAGGTCGGGGTGTACGTGGGCGGTGCCCGCCCTCGTGACCAGCTGGAAAGCGCCATGCCCAACGTGCCCGGGCAGCGGCCGGGGCTGTTCGTGGTGGAGCGCGACGGGGCGATGATCGGGATGATCACGCTCGACCGGCGGGACGCGGAGCGTCCGCAGCGTGTCCGCCCGGAGGGCGGCGAGGCCGAGCTCGGCTACATGTTCCTTCCCCAGGCGTGGGGCAGCGGCTACGCCGCCGAGGCCTGCGCGGCCGCGCTCGACTGGTTCACCGGCGCCCATCCCGGAGAGCCGGTGGTGCTCACCACCCAGAGCGCGAACGAGCGCGCCATGCGCCTCGCGTCGAAGCTGGGATTCACCGAGGTGGAGACCTTCGAGGAGTGGGGAGCCGAGCAGTGGTTCGGCGTGCGCTCCTCGGTCGCTACCGCTGGTTGAGCCGGGGCGCGCTGAACCGGGCTGAGCTTTGTTGGGGCTGGGCCGGGGCGCGCTGAACCGGGCTGAGCTTTGCCGGGGCTGAGCCGGGGCTGGGCCTTGCCGGGGCTGGGCCGGGGATCGAGCCGAGCCGGGGCGCGTCCGGTGGATCAGATCCGCCGGACGGGCCCCGGGACTGCCGGACGGGCCCCGGGACTGCCGGGCGTGCGCCGGGCCGGGTTCCGCCGGACGCGCGCCGGCCCGCCGTGCGCGCTCCGAGTTCCGCCGTGTGCGCTCCGGGTTCGACCCTGGCGGTGCTCAGCGCGCGATGTGGAATTCGTTGCCGGCCGTGTCGAGGAACTCGCCGGGGCCGCGGTCGGTGAGGGTCACTTCGAGGCGGACGCGGTTGCGTGCCGGCTTGGGAGCCGAAGGCGGCCCCATCACCAGGGAGACGGTGCTGGTGGGGGTCCGGCGCAGCCTGACGCCCCAGTCGTGGGATTCGAGGGCGTGCCAGGCGGTGTGCGACTGCCAGAAGTCCGACTGGGCGTGACGGTCGTCCTCGGTGGTGTCGAGGCAGAGGGCGACGAGACCGGAGTCGGCGAGGACGCCGGGGTGGCCGGGGCGCAGGACGCAGAACTCGTTGCCTTCGGGGTCGGCGAGCACGTCCCACGGAACGTCTCCCTGCCCGATGTCGATCCGGGTGGCGCCGAGGGCGAGGAGCCGTGCCACCTCGGTCTCCCAGGCGGGGCCGCCAGCGAGGTCGAGGTGGAGCCGGTTCTTGAGCGCGGTCTTCGGCTCGGCCGTCGGAGCGAAGCGGAAGCGCAGGCCGTCCGTCCGGCCTCGGGTCGCCTCCCGCCAGAAGCGTTCCATGCGCGTGACGTCGAGCGCGTCGATCACGATGCCGGTGAGCATGCGGTTCCCCCAAGTCGTCGGATGCGTGGCCCGTGCATTGTGGCTGTCGCCGACGGGGCCCGTCGGCCGTACGCCGATCCGCGATCCGGCCGGCCGTACGCCGCTCCCGATCCAGCCGGCCGTACGCCGATCCGCGATCCGGCCGGCCGTACGCCGCTCCCGATCCGGCCGGCCGTACGCCGCTCCCGGTCCGGCCGGCCGAGTACCGGTCCCGGGTTCCCGGTCCCGTCGGCCGTATCCGACGACCGGCCCGCCGGGTCGGATGCCCGTCCCGATCCCGCTGACCTGATCCTGTTGATCTTTGGCCGCGGGCCTGTTTCGGGGGGTGGCGGGCGGCCCGGACGATGGGGCTGTCGTCAGTCGTTCGAGAGCGCCTCGGAGTATCCGGGGCAGGGGAGGGGGAGCCATGGCCCTGGAGATGCGAGACCGCTGTGAGCGGTGCGAGACGGCGGTGCTGACCGCGGACGGACCCGCGCGGATCTGTTCGTACGAGTGCAGCTTCTGCGTGCCGTGCACCGAGGAGATGGACGGGGTCTGTCCCAACTGCGGGGGAGAGCTGGTGGCGCGGCCGACGCGGCGGGCCGCGGGGTAGCCGGAGCGTCGCCCCAGGCGGGGCCGCGTGCGCCCGCGCCCGCCGCGCCCCCGTGCGGGCCTGCGCCCGCCGCGCCGTGTAGGCCTTCGCCCCCGCCCCGTGTGGGCAATCGTCCCGCTGGGCGGGACGGGTGGGCACACGGGACGGCGCCCCTTGGCGGCGCCTCCGCCCCTTGTGCCCTGGCCCGCACCCACAGTCCGGTGCGCACCGGGTGCGGGTTCGGGCCCGGAAGCCTGGGCCCGGCAAAGGGCGCCGTCCGTTGTGCCCACCCGTTCCGCCCCAGCGGAACGATTGCCCACAACGGGGTGGGTGGGGCCCGCCCCCGGCGGAACGATGGCCCACAACGCGCGGGGCGCGGGGGATGGGCACCGCCCAGCGAAACGAGGGCCTGCCACGGGGTGGGCGCGGGGGTGGGCACCGCACGGGCGGAACGAGGGCCCGCAAGAAAGTGGGCGCCGCCCGGCGAGGCGATGGGCCACGACGCGCAGGGTGAGGGCGCAGCCCGGAGGTGTCTTCGGGGGTGGAGGCTCGGGGGGGCGGGGGCGCGAGGGGGCGGGGGCGCGAGGGGGAGGAAGTAAAGCAAGCGTGCTTGATTGTTTCTTGGGGGGCTGCCATGCTCCTGGCGAAGGCCCGTGACCGCCCGTCCCCGAGGGGAGCGCACCGTGTCCGACTCCGTCGTCGTGCTCGACGACCTGCGTGCCGAGAGTGAAGAACTCGACGGGTTGGTCGGGGGGTTGAGGGAGGAGCAGTGGGCGGCGGCGACGCCCGCGCGGGGCTGGACGATCGCCCATCAGATCGCGCACCTGGCGTGGACGGACCGGGCGGCCCTGCTCGCGGCCACCGACGCGAAGGCGTTCGCCGGCGAGGCCGAGAAGGCGATGGCGGCGCCCGAGAGGTTCGTGGACGAGGGGGCGGAGGAGGGGGCGAAGCTGCCGCCCGCCGAGTTGCTGGCCCGTTGGCGTGAGGGGCGGGAGTCGCTGCGGCGGGCGTTGCGGGCGGTGGAGCCCGGGGCGCGGTTTCCCTGGTACGGGCCGCCGATGAGCGCGCCGGCGATGGCCACCGCGCGGTTGATGGAGACGTGGGCGCACGGACAGGACGTCGCTGACGCGCTGGGGGTCGTGAGGACGCCGACGGCGCGGCTTCGGCATGTGGCCTGGATCGGGGTGAGGGCGCGCGACTACGCCTATCTGGTGCGGGGCGTCCCGGCGCCGGCCGAGGCGTTCCGGGTGGAACTGGTGGGGCCGGACGGGGAGTCGTGGGCGTACGGGCCCGAGGGGGCGGAGCAGCGGGTGACCGGATCGGCTGTCGAGTTCTGTCTGCTCGTCACCCAGCGCGTCCACCGGGCCGACACGGCTCTGGTGGCGGTGGGGGAGGACGCCGAGCGGTGGCTGGGGATCGCGCAGGCGTTCGCGGGCCCGGCGGGTGGCGGCCGTGCGCCTCGGGGGGCGTAGTGGTGCTGCGTATCGGCAACGCGTCCGGGTTCTACGGCGACCGGTTCGACGCGGTGCGGGAGATGCTGACCGGGGGTGAACTGGACGTCCTGACCGGTGACTATCTCGCCGAGCTGACGATGCTCATCCTGGGCAGGGACCAGCTGAGGGACCCGTCGGCCGGGTATGCGAGGACGTTCCTCCGGCAGATGGAGGAGGGGCTCGGGCTGGCCCATGACCGGGGGGTCAGGATCGTCGCCAACGCCGGAGGCCTGAATCCGGCGGGGCTCGCGGACGCGTTGCGCGCGCTCGCGGGGAAGCTCGGTCTGCCGGTCCGTGTCGCCCATGTCGAGGGGGACCGGCTGCCGGCGGCGGACGGGCTGCTGACGTCGAACGCCTACCTGGGCGGGGCGGGGATCGCCGCCTGCCTGGCGGCCGGCGCCGATGTCGTCGTCACCGGGCGGGTCACGGACGCGGCGCTCGTCACCGGGCCCGCGCAGTGGCGGTTCGGGTGGGGGCCGGAGGAGTACGACAAGCTGGCGGGGGCGGTGGTCGCCGGGCACGTCCTGGAGTGCGGTACGCAGGCCACCGGCGGGAACTACGCGTTCTTCGCCGAGCACGACCCGGCGGTCTTCCGCCGTCCCGGCTTCCCGCTCGCCGAGCTGTACGCCGACGGCACGTCCGTCATCACCAAGCATCCCGGCACCGGCGGCCTCGTCGACGTCGGCACGGTCACGGCACAGCTCCTGTACGAGACCGGCGGCGCCCGGTACGCCGGGCCCGACGTGACCGCCCGGCTCGACACCGTACGGCTCACCCAGGAGGGTCCCGACCGGGTGCGGATCGACGGGGTGCGGGGGGAGGCGCCGCCGCCGACGCTCAAGGCGGGCCGCAGCAGGCTGGGCGGCTTCCGCAACGAGGTCGTGTTCGTCCTCACCGGGCTCGACGTCGACGCCAAGGCGCGGCTCGTGCGGGACCAGGTCGAGGACGCGCTGACGGCGGGCCGGCCGGCGGAGGTCCGCTGGGAGCTGGCCCGTACCGACCGGGCCGACGCCGACACCGAGGAGACGGCGAGCGCGCTGCTGCGGCTTGTCGTCCGCGACCCCGCCCCGGAGCCCGTCGGGCGTGCGGTGACCGGTGCCGCGATCGAGCTGG
The DNA here is from genome assembly GCF_056436715.1 of Streptomyces sp. NPDC043176. NCBI lineage: Bacteria > Bacillati > Actinomycetota > Actinomycetes > Kitasatosporales > Streptomycetaceae > Streptomyces > Streptomyces sp. NPDC043176. Next base: position 445,949 of record NZ_JBWKCA010000003.1, on the reverse strand, counting down.
CCCTCGCGAGCTATCCCGGCTTCCACGTCACCGCCCCGCCCGGAAAGGGCGCCCCCTACGGCGTCTTCGAGGCCGTGTACGTGCCGGCCGCCGAGGTCCCGCACACGGCGGTCCTCCCCGACGGGACCCGCCGGGAGATCCCCGCGCCGGGGCGGTTCCTCGACCTGGCGCCCGTACCCGGTCCGGAGCTTCCGCCGCCGCACCCGGCGGGGCCCACCCGGCGAGTGCCCCTCGGGCGGATCGCCGGGGCCCGCAGCGGCGACAAGGGCGGCGACGCCAATGTCGGCGTGTGGGTCCGCACGGACGAGGAGTGGCGCTGGCTCGCGCACACCCTGACCGTGGCGAAGTTCCGTGAACTCCTGCCGGAGGCAGAGGGGTCGGACGTCGTCCGGCACGTGCTGCCGAACCTGCGGGCGGTCAATTTCACCGTCGCCGGGATCCTCGGCGAGGGCGTCGCCTCCCAGGCGCGCTTCGACCCCCAGGCCAAGGCCCTCGGCGAGTGGCTCCGCTCCCGCCTGCTCGACGTCCCGACCGCACTGCTGCCGGAGGAACTCCGATGACCGTCCTCGCCTCCGCCCTCGACACCGGCGGGCCCGACTACGCGGCCGCGCGTGCCGCGATGCTGGACAAGCTGGCCGCGCTCGACGCGGAGCACGCCAAGGCCCTCGCGGGCGGCGGCGAGAAGTACACGGAGCGGCACCGCAAGCGCGGCAAGATGCTCGCGCGGGAGCGGATCGAGCTCCTCGTCGACCCCGATTCGCCGTTCCTCGAACTGTCGCCGCTGGCGGCGTGGGGCAGCGACTACACGGTGGGCGCGTCGCTGATCACCGGCATCGGGGTCGTCGAGGGCGTCGAGTGCCTGATCACGGCGAACGACCCGACCGTGCGGGGCGGCGCCTCCAACCCGTGGACGCTGAAGAAGGCACTGCGGGCGAACGAGATCGCGTACGCCAACAGGCTGCCGGTCGTCTCGCTCGTCGAGTCCGGCGGTGCCGATCTGCCCTCGCAGAAGGAGATCTTCATCCCGGGCGGGGCGCTGTTCCGCGATCTGACGCGGCTCTCCGCCGCCGGCATCCCGACCGTCGCGGTCGTCTTCGGCAACTCGACGGCCGGGGGCGCGTACGTGCCCGGCATGTCGGACCACGCCGTGATGATCAAGGAGCGGTCGAAGGTGTTCCTCGGCGGGCCGCCGCTGGTGAAGATGGCGACGGGGGAGGAGAGCGACGACGAGTCGCTGGGCGGCGCGGGGATGCACGCACGGACGTCCGGCCTCGCCGACCACTACGCCGTCGACGAGGCCGACGCGATCCGGCAGGCCCGCCGGATCGTCGCGCGCCTCAACCACCGCAAGCACCACGCGGATCCGGCCCCGGCGGAGCCGCCGAAGTACGACGAGGAGGAGCTCCTCGGCATCGTCCCCGGGGACCTCAAGACGCCGTTCGACCCGCGTGAGGTGATCGCCCGGATCGTCGACGGCTCGGACTTCGACGAGTTCAAGCCGCTGTACGGGCCTTCGCTCACCACGGGGTGGGCGCGGCTGCACGGCTATCCGGTGGGCGTGATCGCCAACGCGCAGGGCGTGCTGTTCAGCGCCGAGTCGCAGAAGGCGGCCCAGTTCGTCCAGCTCGCCAACCAGCGGGACATCCCGCTGGTGTTCCTCCACAACACGACCGGCTACATGGTCGGCAGGGAGTACGAGCAGGGCGGCATCATCAAGCACGGCGCGATGATGATCAACGCGGTGTCGAACTCCGGGGTCCCGCACCTCTCGGTCCTGATGGGCGCGTCCTACGGCGCCGGCCACTACGGCATGTGCGGCCGGGCGTACGACCCGCGTTTCCTGTTCGCGTGGCCGAGTGCGAAGTCGGCCGTCATGGGCCCGCAGCAGCTCGCCGGCGTGCTGTCGATCGTGGCGCGGGCGTCCGCCGCCGCGAAGGGGCAGCCGTACGACGACGAGGCGGACGCCGGGCTGCGCGCCCTGGTCGAGGCGCAGATCGAGTCGGAGTCGCTGCCGATGTTCCTGTCGGGCCGGCTCTACGACGACGGGGTCATCGACCCCCGCGACACCCGCACGGTCCTCGGGCTGTGCCTCTCCGCGATCCACACGGCACCGGTCGAGGGCGCGCGCGGCGGCTTCGGCGTCTTCCGAATGTGAGGCCCACCTTGATCACCTCCCTCCTCGTGCGAGGCACACCTTGATCACCTCCCTTCTTGTCGCGAACCGGGGCGAGATCGCCTGCCGCGTCTTCCGCACCTGCCGTGAGCTGGGCATCTCCACCGTGGCCGTGTACTCCGACGCGGATGCCGACGCCCTGCACGTCCGGGCGGCCGACACGGCGGTACGGCTGCCGGGGGCCGCGCCGTCGGAGACGTACCTGCGGGGCGACCTCGTCGTGCGGGCGGCGCTCGCGGCGGGCGCGGACGCCGTCCACCCGGGCTACGGCTTCCTCTCCGAGAACGCCGACTTCGCGCGGGCCGTCACGGACGCGGGCCTCCTCTGGATCGGGCCGCCGCCGGCGGCGATCGAGGCGATGGCGTCGAAGACCAGGGCGAAGGAACTCCTCGGGATCGCGCCCCTCGCGGACGTCACCGAGGCCGACCTGCCCGTCCTGGTGAAGGCGGCGGCGGGCGGCGGCGGCCGGGGCATGCGGGTCGTACGGGAACTCGCGGCGCTGCCCGGCGAGTTGAAAGCCGCGTCCGCCGAGGCCGCGAGCGCCTTCGGGGACGGCGAGGTCTTCGTCGAGCCGTACGTCGAGAACGGCCGCCACGTCGAGGTGCAGCTCCTCTGCGACACCCACGGCACCGCCTGGGCGCTCGGCACCCGCGACTGCTCGCTCCAGCGCCGCCACCAGAAGGTCGTCGAGGAGGCCCCGGCGCCCGGCCTGCCCGCGGCCCTGGAGGCCTCGCTCCTGGACACGGCCGTGCGCGCGGCGAAGGCCGTCGGCTACGTCGGGGCCGGCACGGTCGAGTTCCTCGTCGCCGACGGCCGCGCCCACTTCCTGGAGATGAACACCCGGCTCCAGGTCGAGCACCCCGTCACGGAGGAGGTGTACGGCGTCGACCTCGTCGCCCTCCAACTGGCGGTCGCCGAGGGCCGGGCCCTGCCGCCCGAGCCCCCGGCGCCCCGGGGGCACGCCATCGAGGCCCGGCTCTACGCCGAGGACCCGGCGCGGGAGTGGGCACCGCAGACCGGTGTCCTGCACCGCTTCGACGTGCCGGGGGAGGGCCGCGTCCGGGTCGACACCGGGTACGCCTCCGGGGACGCCGTCGGCGTCCACTACGACCCGATGCTCGCCAAGGTGATCGTCCACGCCCCCACCCGCGCCGAGGCCGCCCGCAAGCTCGCCCACACCCTGGAGCGGACCCGCGTCCACGGGCCCGTCACCAACCGGGGCCTGCTCGTCGCCTCGCTCCGCCACCCCGAGTACACCTCCCCGGAGGCCCTCGACACCGGCTTCTACGAGCGCAACCTGCCCGCCCTGACCGCCGCCCCGGAGGGCGAGCCGTACGCGGCCGTCGCCGCCGCCCTCGCCGGAGCGGCCGCCGGCCGGGGCCGGTTCGGCGGCGGCTGGCGCAACCTCCGCTCCCAGGACGAGACCCGGACGTACGGCGACCACAAGGTCCGCTACCGGCCGACGAGGGACGGCGGGTACGAGGTCACGGCCCCCGAGGGGGTACGGGTCGTGTCGGCGGCCCCCGACCGCGTACGGCTCGAGGTGCACGGAGTCGTCAGGGACTTCACGGTCGACCGGTACGGCGACGGCACCGTCCACTCCGGCCCCCACCGCCTCACCCCCCGGCCCCGCTTCACCGACGCCGGCGAGCAGACCGCCCCCGGCTCCCTGCTCGCCCCGATGCCCGGCACCGTCGTCCGGGTCGCCGACGGCCTCGCCGTCGGCGACCGGGTGACCGCCGGACAGCCCCTGCTCTGGCTGGAGGCCATGAAGATGGAGCACCGCGTCTCCGCCCCCGCCTCCGGCACGCTCACCGCGCTCCACGCCGTCCCCGGCCGCCAGGTCGAGTTCGGCGCCCTGCTCGCCGTCGTACAGACCGAAGCAACGGAGGAAGACCCCGTATGAGCACCGACATCGAGCCGCAGGAACACACCGAGCTCCGCGCCGCCGTCGCCGCCCTCGGCCGCCGCCACGGCCCCGGCTTCGACCGGGCCGCCCTGTGGGCGGAGGCCGGGAAGCTCGGCTACCTCGGCGTGAACCTTCCCGAGGAGTACGGCGGCGGGGGCGGCGGCATCGCCGAACTGTCCCTCGTCCTGGAGGAGGCCGGCGCCGCCGGGGCCCCGCTCCTCATGATGGTCGTGTCGCCCGCGATCTGCGGCACGGTGATCGCCCGCTTCGGCACCGAGGAGCAGAAGCGGGCCTGGCTCCCCGGGCTCGCCGACGGCTCGAAGACCATGGCGTTCGGCATCACCGAGCCCGACGCGGGCTCCAACTCGCACCGCATCACCACCACCGCCACCCGCACCGAGGACGGCTGGGTCCTGAACGGGCGCAAGGTCTTCGTCTCCGGCGTCGACATCGCCGACGCCACCCTCATCGTCGGCCGCGCCTCCGACGCCCGCACGGGCAACCTCAAGCCCTGCCTCTTCATCGTCCCGCGCGACGCCCCCGGCTTCGGCCGCCGCCACATCGAGATGGAACTGGCCGCCGACGAGAAGCAGTTCGAGCTCACCATCGACGACGTGCACCTTCCGGCGGACGCGCTCGTCGGCGACGAGGACGCGGGCCTCCTCCAGCTCTTCGCGGGCCTCAACCCCGAACGGATCATGACCGCCGCCTTCGCGATCGGCATGGGCCGCCACGCCCTGGAGCGGGCGGTGGCCTACGCCAAGGAGCGCCAGGTCTGGAAGGCGCCCATCGGCTCCCACCAGGCCATCGCCCACCCCCTCGCCCAGGCCCACATCGAGCTCGAACTCGCCCGCCTGATGATGCAGAAGGCGGCCAAGCTGTACGACGCGGGCGACGACGCCGGCGCGGGCGAGGCCGCCAACATGGCGAAGTACGCCGCCGCCGAGGCCTGCGTGAAGGCCGTCGACACGGCCGTCCACACCCTCGGCGGCAACGGCCTCACCCGCGAGTTCGGCCTCGCCCGCCTGGTCACCGCCGCCCGCGTGGCCCGCATCGCCCCGGTCAGCCGCGAGATGATCCTCAACTACGTCTCCCACCAGACCCTGGGGCTGCCCAAGTCGTACTGAGACGAGGCGTCGGCCGTCGCCCTCGTCCGTGCCCGTGGGGCACCAGCCGTCGCCGTCCTTCAGGCCGTCGACCTCGGAGATCCAGCGGAGGACCTCCGCCCCGAAGCCGACCCGGCCGACGCCGTGGTGGGCGACGAGGTGGCGGAGGGCCGGGCTCTCGTCCGTAGGCCATGCGTGCAGGCCAGGGGGTGCCCGGACGGATCGCGACCGGCCTCCTCCGTCCCAACTCGGCCAATCCCGCCTCCGGTTGTGAAGGCGGTGTATACGATCCCCTCGTTTCGCTCACATCCGAGCGTCATGAGCCAGGGAGACGCGCGTGTACCAGCAGCCCAGTCCGTACCAGCCGCCCGTGCCGTGGGCCCCGCCGCGCCGCTGGTGGCAGCATCCCGCCCTGGTCGTCACGCTGTTGGTGCTCTTCCCGCCGGGCGGCATAGCCCTGGCCTGGCTGAGCCGCTGGAGCAGCCGGGCCAAGATCGTGGCCACGGTCCTGTCGGCGTTGTGGTTCGTCATCGCGCTCGCCGTCGACGACCCGCAGCAGAACGGCACGGGCGACCCGAAGCCCGCCACGACGGCCACGGCCCCCGCCACGCCGACGCCCACCGAACCGAGCCCCACGCCCACCACGCCCGAACCGAGCCCGACCGGCGCGTCGCCCACCCCGGAGCCGACGACCCAGGCGCCGACCACCGAGGCCCCCGAGCCGACGACCCAGGCCCCGACCACCCGGGTTCCGGAGCCGACGCGGACCACGCCGAGGCCCGTGAAGCCCAAGCCGGTCCAGACGACCCAGCCGCCGGAGACCGCCGAGCCCGAGCCGGAGGTGTACTACGAGAACTGCTCCGCCGTCCGGGCCGCGGGCGCGGACCCCATCCACGTCGGGGAGCCCGGCTACGGCAGGCACCTCGACCGCGACGGCGACGGGGTCGGCTGCGAGCGCTGAACCGCCGCCCCGCCGGCCACCGCACGGCAAACCATGCAGGCATGCTTGATTGTTTTATGGAGGGCTGACAGGGTCTCCCCAAGTCCCGCGCACAGCAGCGATCCTGGCGTCCACCTCTCACCTCTCCAGGGGGCCAACGCATGGTGTTCCACAGCGACTACGAGGCCGTTCCCACCCTCTCCCTGCCCATCCACGACGCCGTACTCGGCCGCGCCGCCGAGTACGGCGACACCCCGGCGCTCGTCGACGGGACGGGAGAGCTCTCGCTCACCTACGGGCAGGTCGACGGGTTCCACCGCCGGGTCGCCGCCGGGCTCGCGGAGGCCGGAGTCCGCAAGGGCGACGTGCTCGCCCTGCACAGCCCCAACACCGTGCTGTTCCCTATCGCCTTCTACGCCGCCACCCGCGCGGGAGCCGCCGTCACCACCGTCCACCCGCTCGCCACGCCCGAGGAGTTCGCCAAGCAGCTCAGGGACTCCTCGGCACGCTGGATCGTGACCGTGTCCCCGCTGCTCGCCGCCGCCCGCGCCGCCGCCGACCTCGCGGGCGGGATCGAGGAGATACTCGTCTGCGACAGGGCACCGGTGGAGGAGGGCGTCCGCTCGCTCCAGGACTTCCTGGGAAGCACCGGCCCGGTCCCCGACATCGCCGTCGACCCCGACGAGGACGTCGCCGCCCTCCCGTACTCCTCCGGCACCACCGGCGTCCCCAAGGGCGTGATGCTCACGCACACGTCGATCGCCACCAACCTGGCGCAACTGGAGCCGTTCGTCCCGATGGGCCCGGGCGACCGGATCCTGGCCGTCCTGCCCTTCTTCCACATCTACGGCCTCACGGCCCTCATGAACGCCCCGCTGCGGCAGGGCGCCACCGTCGTCGTGCTGCCCCGCTTCGAACTCGACACGTTCCTCGGCGCCATCCAGAAGCACCGCATCAACGGCCTGTACGTGGCGCCGCCGATCGTCCTCGCCCTCGCCAAGCACCCGGCCGTCGCCGACTACGACCTGTCGTCCCTCCGGTACATCGTCAGCGCCGCCGCCCCGCTCGACGCGACCCTCGCCGAGGCCTGCTCCGCCCGCCTCGGGCTCCCGCCCGTCCGGCAGGCGTACGGCATGACCGAGCTGTCCCCCGGCACCCACGTCGTACCGCTCGACGCCGAGAACCCCCCGCCCGGCACCGTCGGACGCCTGCTGCCCTCCACCGAGATGCGGATCCTGTCCCTCGACGACCCCGCGAAGGACGCGGCACCCGGCGAGGAAGGCGAGGTCGCCATCCGGGGACCCCAGGTCATGAAGGGCTACCTGGGCCGGCCCGACGCCACCGCCGCCATGATCGACACCGACGGCTGGGTGCACACCGGCGACATCGGCCGCGTCGACGAGGACGGCTGGCTGTACGTCGTCGACCGGGTGAAGGAACTCATCAAGTACAAGGGCTTCCAGGTCGCCCCCGCCGAACTCGAAGCCCTCCTCCTCACCCACGACGGCATCGCCGACGCCGCCGTCATCGGCGTCACCGACGCCGACGGCACCGAGATCCCCAAGGCCTTCGTCGTACGCCAGCCCACCGCCGCCGCGCTCACCGCCGAGGAGGTCCTCGCGCACGTCGCCGCGCGCGTCTCCCCGTACAAGAAGGTGCGCGCCGTGGAGTTCATCGACACCGTTCCCCGGGCAGCGTCCGGGAAGATCCTCCGCCGAGAGTTGAGGGACCGCGCATGACCCTGGTGACCACCACAGAGGAACGAGGCATCACCACCCTCGCCCTGAACTCCCCCGAGACCCGCAACGCGCTCTCCGCCCCGCTCGTCACCGAGCTCGCCGACGCGCTCACCGCCTGCGGCAAGGACCCCGCCGTCCGCGCCGTCGTCCTCACCCACACCGGCACCACCTTCAGCGCGGGCGCCGACCTGAAGGCCCCGCCGAGCCCGTACGCCTTCGTCGACCTGCTCCGGCAGGTCGTCGAGCTGCCCAAACCCGTCGTCGCCCACGTCACCGCCGGCAGCCACACCCGCGCCGGCGGCCTCGGACTCCTCGGCGCCGCCGACATCGTCCTCGCCGGCGCGGGGGCCGACTTCGCCCTCACGGAGGTCCGCATCGGGGTCGCGCCCGCCGTCATCTCCCTCACCCTCCTGCCCCGCCTCGAACCCCGCGCCGCCGCCCGCCACTACCTCACCGGCGAACGCTTCGGCGTCCCCGAGGCCATCGCCATGGGTCTGGTCACCGCCCCCGACGACCAGCTCGGCACCGTCCTCGACGCCCTCCGCGCCGGCTCCCCACAGGGCCTGCGGGAGGCGAAACGACTGGTCACCGCTAGAGTCCTGGAGACCTTCGAACGCGACGCGGAGGACCTGGTACAGAGGTCGGCCACGCTCTTCGCCTCCGCCGAGGCACGCGAAGGGATGACGGCCTTCCTCGAACGACGGGACCCCGCATGGCGGCTGTGACCGCACCCAAGCCCGACCGCAACCCCAAGCAGGACAGGAGCCGCGCCACCCGGCAGCGGCTCCTGGAAGCGGCCGTGGCCTGTCTGGCCGAGCGCGGCTGGGCGGGCTCGACGGTCGCCGTCGTCGCGGAACGCGCCGGCGTCTCCCGCGGCGCCGCCCAGCACCACTTCCCCACCCGCGAGGACCTGTTCACGGCCGCCGTCGAGTACGTCGCCGAGGAACGGTCCCACGCGCTGCGCGCCCTGCCGTCCCGCGACCGCAAGGAGGCCGTCGCCGCCCTCGTCGACCTCTACACCGGCCCCCTCTTCCGGGCCGCGCTCCACCTCTGGGTCGCCGCCTCCGACGAGGAACAGCTCCGCGACCGCGTCACCGAACTGGAAGCCCGCGTCGGCCGCGAGTCCCACCGCATCGCGGTCGAGGTCCTCGGCGCCGACGAGTCCCGCCCCGGCGTCCGCGAGACCGTCCAGGGCCTCCTCGACATGGCCCGCGGCCTCGGCCTCGCCACCCTCCTCACCGACGACCGCGCCCGCCGGGAAAGAGTCGTCTCCCAGTGGGCGCGGCTGGTGGAAGAGGCGCTGACCTGACCTGACCGCGTGCCGCCGCCGGCCGGACCCGTCAGACGCCCGGGATCGCGCGGGCCCGGAAGGCGTTGCGGACCGCGTCCGCCGCCGCCGTGCCGTACATCTTCTGCGCGGTCGCGACCGTGGTGAGCGCCGCGTCCTGGAAGCTGGTGTCGGCGGCGAAGCCGAACTGGGCGTTCACGATGATCCGGTCGGCCGTACGGGCGCCGAGCTTGCCCCGGATGTCGAAGAGGGCCCGCGACCAGATCTCGCCGTCGGCGTGGACCTCGCCCTCCAGGTCCGCGTACGTCTTCGCGGAGTCGATGCGGCGCAGGCAGTGCGGGGCCGCGCTGTAACCGGTCGCGTCCCAGTCGGCCACACAGGCCTGGTCGGCCTTCATCGGCCAGCCGTACTTCGCGACCGCGTTCGTGCCGACGGCCACGGCCAGGTAGTCGCCGAAGGCCTCGCCGATCGCGCCGGCCTGCGGGGAGGTGCCGAAGCCGGGGACCTGCGCGTGGTGCACGGCGTGACCGTACTCGTGGACGATCACCTCGGCGTCCTCGGCGTCGTCCACCCCGCCCTTGCCGAAGCGGATCTCGGCCTTCTTGTCGGTGAAGAAGGAGTTGTCGGCACCCCACTGGTTGAGCCGGACCGGCTGGACGCGGTCGTTCGCCCCGCGCAGCTCGGTGCCGAAACCGAGGCCCTGGAGGTACTCCTGCGCCTCGTTGACCCAGAAGTACGCCATGACCTGCTCGAACTCGTCGTCCGAGCGGTCGTACGACGTGGCCTCGGCGGCCTTCGCCGGGTTGCCGGTCTCCGAGCGGACCGCCGCCCACTTGCCCGACAGGGCGCCGCTCGCGTCCAGGTTGCGCAGCGCGACGGTCGCGTACGCGGAGGCCGGGACGTCGCCCACCGCGTCCTTGTGGTCGGCGAGGGACTGGTCGCCCGAGGACTGGACCGGGTTCACCATGAAGACACGGGCCTGCGGCGCGGACGCGGCGGACGCCCCCGCGGAGGGGAGCAGCGCCGCAGTGGCCGTGGCGACGGTGACGGCTGCCGCGGCGGCCAGGCCACGAGAGGTGCGGCGGGTCATGGACATCCTCCTGCGATGGGATGCTGCGACGGAAAGCTTGGCGTGCACTCGACACGCGGTGGCGGCGATCTTCGCGTACGCCCACCGTTTTGAACAGCCCCCCGGAGCCACGCCCCGCACGTGAGCCGGGCCACAGTCCTTCCCGCCCGTCCGCAGTACCCTGGTCGCATGCCTACGCTCGTACGCCGCCGTCACGTGGACTTCGTCCGCGTCACGAGCATGAGCTGTCGCCGCTCCGCCTGACCTTCCCGGGTACCACTCCACACCCCGGCGGGTCCCTCGTCGCACCCCCAAGCCGACCGGCACCCGTGGCCCCCGCACCACCCCTCGCGGCCGCCCGGGCACCCGTAACCCCGCGGACGCACCCATGACGAACAGCTCGTACCCCTCCCAGCTCCCCATCGTCGACCTCTCGGCCGCCGACCGGAACCCCCAGGCCCGCAGGCTCCTCCACGCCCAGCTGCACTCGGCCGCCCACGACGTGGGCTTCTTCCAGCTCATCGGGCACGGCATCACCGAAGCCGAGACGCGGGCGCTCACCTCCGCCATGCGCGCCTTCTTCGCCCTGCCCGAGGCCGACCGCCTCGCCCTCGACAACATCAACTCGCCGCACTTCCGCGGCTACACCCGCATCGGCGACGAACGCACCGGCGGCGCCCGCGACTGGCGCGACCAGCTCGACATCGGCGCCGAGCGCCCCGCGCACGCCCCCGCCCCCTGGGAAGCCCCCTACTGGTGGCTCGAAGGCCCCAACCAGTGGCCCGCCGCCCTCCCCGAACTGCGCACCGCCGCCCTGCACTGGATCGACCGCCTCAGCGGCGTCGCCGAGCGCCTCCTCCACGAACTGCTCGCCTCCATCGGCGCGCCCGCGGACTTCTACGACGACATCTTCGGCCCGCGCGCCCACCCGCACCTCAAGCTGGTGCGCTACCCCGGCAGCAGCGGCGAGGGCGACGACCAGGGCGTCGGCGCCCACAAGGACTACGGCTTCCTCACCCTGCTGCTCCAGGACCAGGTCGGCGGCCTCCAGGTCCAGCGCGAGGACGGGAACTTCCACGACGTGCCGCCGCTGCCCGGCGCCTTCGTCGTCAACCTCGGCGAACTCCTCGAAGTGGCGACGAACGGCTACCTGATCGCCACCAACCACCGGGTCGTCTCCCCGCCCGGGGCGACGGAACGCTACTCCGTCCCGTTCTTCTACAACCCGCGGCTCGACGCCCGCATCGCCCCCCTGGCCTTCCCCCACGCGGACCGCGCCCCGGGCGTCACCGTCGACCCGGCGAACCCGCTGTTCGCCGAGTACGGCCGCAACGAGCTGAAGGGCAAGCTCCGCGCCCACCCGTCGGTGGCCGCCCGCCACCACGCGGAGCTCCTGCTGCACCCGGAGGGTCAGCCGGTGATGTCGGCGTAACCCTCGATGTCGCGCGGGTCCCTCTTGCCGGGACCCGTGTAGCGGGCCGACGGACGCACCAGACGGCCGGTGCGCTTCTGCTCCAGGATGTGCGCCGACCAGCCGGCCGTACGGGCACAGCTGAACATCGACGTGAACATGTGCGCCGGGACCTCCGCGAAGTCCAGGACGATCGCCGCCCAGAACTCCACGTTCGTCGCCAGGATCCGGTCCGGACGCCGGTCGTGCAGCTCGTCCAGGGCGGCCTTCTCCAGCGCGGCGGCCACCTCGTAGCGCGGCGCGTCCAGCTCCTTGGCCGTACGGCGCAGCACGCGCGCGCGGGGGTCCTCGGCGCGGTACACGCGGTGGCCGAAGCCCATCAGGCGCTCGCCCTTGTCCAGCGCCTGCTTCACGTACGCCGTCGCGTCGCCCGTCCGCTCGATCTCCTCGATCATGCCGAGGACACGGGAGGGCGCGCCGCCGTGCAGGGGGCCCGACATGGCGCCCACGGCGCCGGAGAGCGCCGCGGCCACGTCGGCGCCGGTGGAGGCGATGACCCGCGCGGTGAACGTGGACGCGTTCATGCCGTGCTCGGCGGCCGACGTCCAGTACGCGTCGACGGCCTTGACGTGCTTCGGGTCCGGCTCGCCGCGCCAGCGGATCATGAACCGCTCGACGACCGACTGCGCTTTGTCGATCTCGTTCTGCGGCACCATCGGCTGGCCCTGGCCGCGCGCGGACTGGGCGACGTACGACAGCGCCATCACGGCCGCGCGGGCGAGGTCGTCGCGGGCCTGCTCGGCGGAGATGTCGAGGAGCGGCTTGAGGCCCCACACGGGCGCCAGCATCGCCAGCGCGGACTGCACGTCGACCCGGATGTCACCGGAGTGCACCGGGATCGGGAACGGCTCGGCGGCCGGCAGGCCCGGATTGAACGCGCCGTCGACGAGCAGGCCCCAGACGTTGCCGAACGAGACGTGACCGACGAGGTCCTCGATGTCGACACCTCGGTAGCGAAGGGCGCCGCCCTCCTTGTCGGGTTCGGCGATCTCCGTCTCGAACGCGACGACTCCCTCGAGCCCGGGTACGAAGTCGGACATCAGGCGGCTCCTCTATCGATGATCGATCAACCATGTTGGTCGATGGGGGGAATCAACAGTCATCCAGCGGAAGAGTCTGTACGGTTCCGATGATGCGGGGAAGCGTGACATCCGGCACACTGCGCCGATCCGGCGAGTGAGGATTAGGGCCACGTGGTGCCGGGCAGACTCGGCCGCTGCGGCAGGATGACCCTGTGACCGACGCCCTGGACCCCGCCGACATGCGCGAGCAGTACCGCACCACGGAGCTCCTCGCGGCCGACCTCGCACCCGAGCCGGTCGAGCAGTTCACCCGCTGGTTCAAGGAGACCGCCGCCACTCCGGCGATCCACGAGCCGAACGCGATGATCGTCTCCACCGCCACCCCCGACGGCCGCCCGTCCTCCCGGACGGTCCTCCTCAAGCACTACGACGAGGCCGGTTTCGTCTTCTTCACCAACTACCGCTCCCGCAAGGGCCGGGAACTGGAGGCCAACCCCCACGCCTCCCTGCTCTTCCCCTGGCACCCGCTCGCCCGCCAGGTCATCGTCACCGGCCGCGCCGTCCACACCGGCCGCGACGAGACGGTCGCCTACTTCCGCACCCGCCCCCACGGCTCCCAGCTCGGCGCCTGGGCCAGCCCCCAGTCCACCGTCATCCCCTCCCGCGCCGACCTCCTCGCCCGCTACGACGAACTCGCCGCCCGCTACCCCGACCCCGAGCAGGTCCCCGTTCCCCCCACCTGGGGCGGCATCCGCGTCATCCCCGACACCGTCGAATTCTGGCAAGGCCACGAAAACCGCCTCCACGACCGCCTCCGCTACCGCCGCGACGGCGACACCTGGCACGTGGAACGCCTGGCCCCCTGACGCCGCCTCCCGGCTCCGGAAACGCAGACGACCCGTGAGTCTTGGCACCGTCCGCCTAGGTTCGGACGGAGCCTGCCGGCCGGACTGCCGGCGACTCACGGGTCGGGTGACTGCGTTGGTGTTCGGCAGAGGGCCTGCCGAGGTGCACAGAGTGCGACTGGCAGGCCTTAGCCCGCAGTCACCTCACGAGTCCGAAAAGAAATCATGTTTTCGGATCACCTCCTTTCGCGTGTACCTCCACCCTAGGAAGCGCCCCCGTGTGCCTCAACCCATTTATTCAAATCGCGGAACGGGGGTGTGCTCTGTGTCACGTTCCAGTTGAATGGCCGGAGTAGGGGGGAGTGCCGGATGAGTGCGTTCACGGGGTCCGCGAGTGAGACCGCTTCTGTGCCGGGGGCGGGGGGAGACCTGCTGGCAGCGCTGCTGGACGGGATGGACGCGGCGTTGTGCGCGTTCGACGCCGAGGGGACGGTGACGCACTGGAACCGGGAGGCGGAACGGATCCTGGGGTGGTCGGCCGGGGAGGCGGTCGGGCGGCGGGGGTTCGGGGGGTGGGCGGCGCGGAGCGCGGACGCCGAGGAGACCCTGGGCCGGCTGATGGGGGCGATGAGGGGGACGGGCCGGCAGGTCCACGAGTTCGTGCTGCTGCGGAAGGACGGCGGGCGGGTGCTCGTGCGGAGCCAGGCGGCCGGGGTGCGGGGCGCGGACGGGGCGCCGGTGGGGGTGTACTGCGCGTTCAGCGAGGTCCACGTACAGCTGGATCTGGAGCGGTCGGTCGCGCTGAGCGAGGCGCTGTTCGACGACGCCACGTGGGGGGTCGTGCTCGTGGACGCCGACCTGCGCCCCGCGATGATCAACGCCCACGCCGCCCGCGCGCTGGGCACGGGGCGCACGGCCCTGCTCGGGCGACCGCTCGGCGACGTCGTCGTGCACGGCGCGGAGGAGCTGGAGGCGGCCTTCCAGCACGTGCTGGCCGAGGGGACGCCGTCCGCGCCGGCCGAGGTGTGGGTGACGCTCCGGACGGCCTCGGGGGAGCAGCGCCGGTGCTGGCGCAGCGGTTTCCTGCTGCTGGCGTCGCCGATGGCGGAGGAGCCGGTGCCGCTGGGTGTGGCGTGGCTGTTCCAGGACGTGACGGAGGAGCGGCTCGCGGCGCGCGAGGCGGACCGGATGCGGTTCCGGTGGAGCCAGCTGCACCGGGCGGGCGCGGCGGCCTCGGAGTGCGAGGACCCGGACGAGGCGGCGACGGTCCTGCTCGACTTCGCGCTGGCCGGTTTCGCGGACCACGCCCTCGTCGACCGGGTGGCCGGCGAGCGGCGCCTGACGCGGGCCCTCGCCACCCCCGCCGGCGCGCCCGGCCCGTCGTCCCCCGTCGTCGGCGGCGGCATCCCCCTGCGGTACGGGCCGAGGCATCCGGCGCTCCAGGCCTGGGACCGGCTGGGCTCGGTGCGGGCGACCGCGGGCCGTACCGCCGAGGTGTGGGCGGAGGCCCACCAGTGGCCGGGGGACGCGGCGCACGCCCTGTGCGTGGTGCTGCGCTCGCGCGGCCGCACGGTGGGCGTGCTGACCTTCCTGCGGGCCGCCTGCCGTGCGCCCTTCGAGCGGGAGGACGTGGTGTTCGGGGAGACGGTGGCGGCCCGGGTGGCCGCGCTCCTGGACCTCGGCGGCAAGGACTGCTGAGGGCGGGGGCCGGGGGTCCGGGCTGACGGCCGTGGGCTCCCCGTACACCCACTTTTTTGTGGGTACTTGTACGGTCCCGGCGCCCGGGAGAACCTGGTGGTGGCCCGGACGGGAGGGAGCGGCAGGGCCTCAGGAAGCGGCGGCCGCTTCCGTGAGCCGGTCCAGCCGGCGATGGCCCCAGTCGGACAACGGGCCGAGCAGTTCCGACAGTTCGCGTCCGTGCTCCGTCAGCGAGTAGACGGTCTTCGGCGGCAGCACGTCGTGCACCTCGCGGTGCACCAGGCCGTCCGCCTCCATCTCCCGCAGCGCCTGCGTCAGCACCTTCTCGCTGATCTCGGGGAGCCTGCGGCGCAGTTCACCGGGCCGCAGCGGCCCGGACTCCAGCAGCCACAGCAGCGACGTCTTCCACTTGCCGTCGATGACGGCGATCGCGGCCGTCACGCCGCAGACGTTCGTGTCCTGGGCCCGGAGGCGTGTCATGCGCGTCCCTCTCGTTCGTCGGTCACCTGCATCCCATCCTTGTGCAAGGGAGTTCCTCCATGTCTTCTTCCGCGTCCTCGTCCTCGTCCTCGTCCTCGTCCTCCTCTTCCTCTTCCTCGTCCTCCTCCGTGTCCTCGTCCGTGTCGTCCTCCGGTTCTCCGCTCTCCGTCACGGTCCTCGGTCTCGGTCCGATGGGCCGGGCGCTCGCCGGCGCCTTCCTGGACGCCGGGGTGCGCACCACCGTGTGGAACCGGACCCCGGGCCGGGAGGGCGACCTGGCCGAGCGGGGCGCGGTCCTGGCCGCGAGCGCCGAGGAGGCGGTCGGCGCGAGCACGCTGACCGTGATCTGCCTCGTCAACTACGACGCCACGGACTCCGTGCTGCGGCAGCCCGCCGTCACGGACGCGCTGAAGGGGCGGACCCTGGTGAACCTGAGCGCCGACGTCCCGGAGCGCGCCCGTGACACGGGCGGCTGGGCCGCCGAGCACGGCATCGGCTATCTGGACGGCGCGATCATGACGCCGACGCCGAGCATCGGGACGCCGGCCGGGGTGTTCCTGTACAGCGGGCCCGAGTCGCTGTACGCCGAGCAGCGGCCGGTGCTCGACGCCCTGGGCGGCGCCCACACCCACCTCGGCGAGGACATCGGCCGGGCGGCGGCGTACGACGTGGCGCTCCTCGACATCTTCTGGACGTCGATGACGGGGTACGTGCACGCCCTGGCCCTGGCCCGCGCGGAGGGCATTCCGGCGCGCGAGCTGGCGCCCTTCGCCGCCGGCATCGGCGCGATCCTCCCGCCGCTCTTCGAGGAGTGGGCGGACGACGTCGACGGCGGTTCCTACTCGGGCGAGGGCAACCCCCTCACCTCGGCCGTCTCCACCATGTCCCACGTCGTCCACGCCGCCGAGGCCCACGGCATCGACGCGACCGTCATGCGCGCCGCGGAGGCCCTCGCCGTCCGTGCCGTCGACCGCGGCCACGGCGCCGACGGCTTCACCCGCGTGACCCAGGTCCTGGGCGGCCGGTGACGGGAGGGGGCGGTGGCCCCCGTCCGTTCTAGTGGCGGAAGAAGATCCGGTCGCCGTACTCGTTCATCACGCGGCCGTTCCACTCGTGGCCGCCGTCGACGTTGCCGGAGCGCAGCAGGGGCGGTTCGATGCCGCGGCGGACGAGGTCCTCGGCGGCGGCGGCCATGGTGGCCTGCATGAGGGCGCTGGTGACGACGGTGGAGGCGGGGGCGAAGGGGGCCTCGATGCCCTCGTGGGTGAGTTCGGCGTCGCCGACGGCGATCCTGGAGTCCAGGACGATGTCGCAGTGGTCCTTGAGGTACGTGCCCGAGACGTGCCGGGACTTCGTCTCGGTCGCGTACGCCACCGAGGTGACGCCGATGACGGTGAGGCCGAGGGCGCGGGCGTTCATGGCCATCTCGACGGGCAGGGCGTTGCGCCCGGAGAGGGAGATGATGATCAGGACGTCGCCGGCCTTGGCGGGGGAGGAGTCGAGGACGGCGCCGGCGAGGCCGTCGACCCGCTCCAGGGCCGAGCCGAGGGTGGCGGGCATGACGTCGACGCCGACGACGCCGGGGACGGCGAGCAGGTTCATCAGGGCGAGGCCGCCGGCGCGGTAGACGACGTCCTGGGCGGCGAGGGAGGAGTGGCCCGCGCCGAAGGCGAAGAGGCGGTTGCCGTTCTCGACGGCTTCGGCGATCGCGGCCCCGGCGGCGGCGATCTCGGCGGCGTCCTCGTCGCGGACCTGCTGGAGCAGGCCGATCGCGGCGTCGAAGAACTGTCCGGCCAGCTTGCTCTCGCCCATGGCGGCGGCTCCTTCTCGTCGTGGTCGCGGATCACGGTGCGGTCTGGACCATTGCTCTGTCAATACCGCCTCACCCGGGTGAGGCCCGGTTGTCGGCCCGATGCGTCAGAATTGGTGGAGGGCCAGCGCACGACTCATCGAGGGGCACGTATGTCCGGACTGATCGACACAACGGAGATGTATCTCCGCACCATCCTCGAGCTCGAGGAGGAAGGTGTGGTCCCGATGCGTGCCCGGATCGCAGAGCGGCTCGACCAGAGCGGCCCCACCGTGAGCCAGACGGTGGCGCGGATGGAGCGCGACGGCCTGGTGGCCGTGGCGAGTGATCGCCATCTGGAGCTCACCGACGAGGGCCGCCGCCTCGCCACCCGCGTCATGCGCAAGCACCGGCTCGCCGAGTGTCTGCTGGTCGACGTGATCGGCCTGGAGTGGGAGCAGGTGCACGCGGAGGCCTGCCGCTGGGAGCACGTGATGAGCGAGGCCGTGGAGCGGAGGGTCCTCGAACTGCTGCGTCACCCGACGGAGTCGCCGTACGGGAACCCGATCCCGGGCCTCGAGGAGCTGGGCGAGAAGGCGGAGGCGGAGGCGTTCCTCGACGACTCGATGGTCTCCCTGGCCGACCTGGACGCGAGCGGCGGCAAGACGGTCATCGTGCGCCGGATCGGCGAGCCGATCCAGACGGACGCCCAGTTGATGTACACCCTGCGCAGGGCGGGCGTGCAGCCCGGTTCCGTGGTCTCGGTGACGGAGTCGCCCGGCGGTGTCCTCGTCGGCAGCAGCGGCGAGGCCGCCGAGCTGGACGCGGAGGTCGCGGCGCACGTCTTCGTCGCGAAGCGCTGACGGCTTCTTCCTGTACGTGACCGAGGGGCGCCCGGCCAGGCCGGGCGCCCCTCGGTCGTTTCCGCCGTTCGCCGGCCGGTCGTCGTCAGATGTACGGGGCGAGCACGCCCCACAGTCCCAGGGCGAGGATCGCGAGCGAGAGGGACGCGTAGAAGAGGTGCTTCACGACGGTGGTGTAGAGCGGCTCCACGGCGACGCTGGTCGAGGGCGCCTCCGGGTCGTAGACGATGTGGATCTCCTGGGTGGAGCGGCCCGATCCGTAGCCGGTGGTGTGCTCGTTGCCACTGGTGTCGGTGTACGTGTAGTAGCTCGCCCGCTTGCCGTTCGGGTAGTAGTACCGGGCGGCGGCGACGGTGATGCCGCGGCGGCGGAGGGTCACCCGGGTGTCGACGCTGGCGTACGTGCCGATGCAGGCCATGGCGCCCAGGAGCGCGCCCGGCGCCGCGAAGAAGGCGACGAAGCCCATCTCGGAGCCGTGGGTGGAGCCGGTCCACCACACGTAGCCGCCGAAGGCCGCGAGGACGGCCAGTACGCCGACCCACACCTGCCACGTCTTGATCACGAGCCCCCCGTCCTCGGTGGTGACGAGGGCGCTTCCGGCGGGGTCCCGCTGGGTGGGCAGGGCGGCGGTGAGGGCGGCGTGGAAGGCGGCGGCGGAGTACGCGTTGCCGCCGGTGAGCCGGCGGGTGGCGCCGTCGGTCAGGACGATCGTCAGGGCCGTGTCGCCGTCCGGACGGACCTCCTGGACGGCGGTCAGGGGGATGTGGGTGATCTGCCGGCCCGCCGTCGTGGTGAGGCGGTCGGGCCGGAGGACCGTGTACTGGTCCCCCTTGCCGAGGATCTGTGGACTGAGCATGCCTCGATTGAGCCATGAAGGAGAGGGGCGGTTGTAGGGGGCGCCGATCACGAACTCGCATCGGCCCGGGGTGGTCTGACGGAGCGACGGATCCGGCGGGTCCTCGTCGCGCGCCCCGATTTACGCCGGAATGCTCACGCCCGCGCCCTCGTCGTGCCACGCTGGTACGAGCCGGCGTGGAGGGGGTGGAGCCATGAGGGACTGCGGACGACAGAAGGCCCCGGCGCCCTTGGGCGCCGGGGCCTGTCCTCCCCTGTGCTGACCTGGAGCCCCGAGCTCTCAAGGTCAATCCCCTCGGACCGTCTTCCCCGAGCGGTCCGCCTCCCGTTCAAGATCTCCCCTCGGCGACGGGAGTCAATCCTTGAGTCCTGTCACTCGAACGAGGGGTGTTGGGTGGCAAGAGCGCATTTTCGAATGCGAGTTCGATAGTCTGACGGGGTTCGACGCAAAGAGGGGGTGCCAGGGACATGGCGCGACGACTCGACGTCACCGGGGCCGACGGCGTACGGCTGGCGGCCTGGGACTTCACCGACGGGGCCGCCCGACGGACCGGCCCCGGAGTCTTACTCCTCCACGGCCTGATGGGACACGCCGCCCACTGGGCCCCCGCCGTCGCGCGACTCACCGGCCGCACCCGCACGGTCGCCCTCGACCAGCGCGGCCACGGCCACAGCGAGCGGCCCCCCGGCGGCGTCTTCACCCGCGAGGCGTACGTCGCCGACGCGGCCGCCGTCATCGAGCAGCTCGGCCTCGGCCCCGCCACCCTCATCGGCCACTCCATGGGCGCCCTCACCGCCTGGCAGCTCGCCGCCGAACGCCCCGACCTCGTCCGCGCCCTCGTCATCTGCGACATGCGCGCCTCCGCGCTCGGCGCGGCCTCCCAGCGCGAATGGCAGGACTGGTTCCGCCGCTGGCCCACCCCCTTCCCCACGCTCGACGCGGCCCGCCGCTGGTTCGGCCACGACGACCCCTGGGTCGAGCGCCCCAACCCCGCCCGCGGCGCCTTCTTCGCCGAGGTGATGGCCCAACACCCCGACGGCTGGCGCCCCGTCTTCGACCCCGCGCACATGCTCACCTCCCGCGAGACCTGGGTCCACGACGCCCACTGGGACTCCCTCGCCGAAGTCCGCTGCCCCACGCTCGTCGTCCGCGGACTCGACGGCGAGCTCGGCCGCGCCGAGGCGCAGGAGATGGTGCGGGTCCTTCCCCACGGGTCGTACGCCGAGATTCCCGACGCCGGTCACCTCCTCCACTACTCCCACCCCCACGACTTCCACCGCGCCCTCCATCCCTTCCTCACCGGCACCCTCACCCCCTGACCACCCCACCCCTCACGGCCCGCCGCCCCGCGTCGCGGCCCTCGCTCCCCCGGGTCCGGCACCCGACCCGGGCTGCGCCCCGCCCCCTCGTCGTGGGCACGCGTCCCGCCGGGGCGGTGCCCACCCCCGGCGCCCACCACGTTGTGGGCAATCGTTCCGCTGGGGCGGAACGGGTGGGCACAACGGACGGCGCCCCTCGCCGGGCCCAGGCTTCCGCGCCCGGACCCGCACCCTTTGCTCGGCGCACCACCGGTGCGGGTCCAGGCCCAGGGGGCGAAGGCCCCCGCCCGAGGTGGGGGCCTTCACCGTTCCGCCCGGAACCGCCTTCGTTCCCAACGGTGTTGAGGGCGGCCGGCGCGCCCCGCGGTAAGGTCCCGCCATGTCCTCATCAGCGAAGACCGACCGGCTCTCCTCCCGCCCTCCCGTCACCGCGGACGACCTCGCCGTCTCCTTGCGGCTCGCGGTGGAGGTCCTGCGCGGGGCGCCGGCGGACGCTTGGGAGGGGAAGGCGGGGTCGCTGGAGTGGGACTGCTGGGAGACCGTCGAGCACCTGAGCGACGACCTGTTCGCGTACGCGGTGCAGCTCGGTCCGACGTCGCCCCCGCTGGAGGGGGACGTGCCGTTCGTGTGGGAGAGCAGGCGGCCGGGCGGGCCGGCGAACGCGATCCACGCGGACCGCGAGGCGGGCCCGTCCGGTCTCCTGCAGGTCCTGGAGGCGAGCGGCGCGCTGCTGGTCGCCATGGTGCGGACGGCGTCGCCGGAAACGCGGGCGTACCACGGGTTCGGGGTGTCGGACCCGGAGGGCTTCGCCGCGATGGGGATCGTGGAGACCGTGGTGCACACGTACGACCTGGCGCAGGGGCTGGGGCTCGTGTGGAGTCCGCCGGCCGATGTCTGCGCCCGGGTGCTGGCCCGCCTGTTCCCGGACGCGCCGGCGTCCACGGACCCCTGGCGCACGCTGCTGTGGGCGACGGGGCGGGCGGAGCTGGAGGGGCGGCCGCGGCTGACCGGGTGGCGGTGGCACGGCACGCCGCGAGACTAGGACCTGTCCGATCACGCCGGGCCCGCGGGGCCTGGCGCGTACGGCGTTTATTGGCTTGCTGCCGCCGAACGGGGTCGGATAGGAAGCCTGCATGCTTACTGGCGGCAAGGTCGGGCTCAGGGCCCGGTTCGACGAGGACATCCCGATCCTGCGGACCGAGCTGTTCGACGACGTGATCAACTCCGCGCGTGCCGAAGGCGGTCCGTGGCGGCCGATCACGCCGGGGTCGAAGGACCCGCGGCTCGTGGTGGACGAGTCGGACCAGCGCAACGTCCCCTTCTCCATCGTGGAGCTGGAGGGCGGCACGCTGATCGGCAGCGCGAACCTGTGGGGCATCGACACCCACAACCGCGGCGCGCACATCGGCCTCGGCCTGCTGCCGGCCGCCCGCGGCAAGGGGTACGGCACCGATGTCGTGGCGGCCCTGTGCCGGTACGGCTTCGTGGTGCGCGGGCTGCACCGGCTGCAGATCGAGACGCTGTCGGACAACCACGCGATGCTGCGCGCGGCCGAGCGCAACGGCTTCACCCGCGAGGGCGTGCTGCGCTCCTCGGCGTGGGTGATGGGCGAGTTCCTGGACGAGGTGATCCTCGGACTCCTGGCCCGTGACTGGAAGCCGGCGCCGCAGCAACGCTAGGAGGGCTTGTGTGGACCTGTTCGCGTGTGCCGGGTGCGACACGGGGCTGACGGCGCCGGTGTCGAGGGTCGCGCTTCCCGTGCACACCCGTTTCGGTGGGTGGGAGGAACTCCATCCGCCGCTGATGGACCCGGGGACGTATGCCGTCGATCCCCTGCCCTCCGGACCGCCGTGGCGGCTGTGGGAGGACGTGGGAGAGGAGGAGGCCGCCCGGAGGGGGGTGTACGCGCCGGTGTACCACGTGTCGTTCGGCGCGCGGGACAGGATCGTCATCGCCCCGGGCGACTCCCGGTCGATGACCCTGATCCCGGAGAAGTGCGACGGGTACTGCCGGGGTGTGGACGGCCGGGACGGCCCCAACCTGGCGTGCGCGGGGTGCGGGCGGGCTGTGGCGACGCGCGTGGACGACTGCGGGTCGTGGCAGACGGTGTGGCTGGAGCCCGACGCCGTCGTACGCCGCCCCTCGGGACTCCCGCCGGTCCCGCCGCCTGACTGGGGCGACCTGGAGCGGGCGGAGCACCGCGTCCCGCCCTTCGAACTCGACGGGTCGTGGAGCCGCCGCTGGGAAGCGGCGCTCGGCGTCGCACTGGCCCACCTCGTGGCGGTGACCGAGGACCGCCCGGTGACCCTGCCCGACGGGCCCGTCTCCGAGCTGTTCGGCCCCGCCGTGGACCGGTGCCTCCCCGCGGGGCCCGACACCCGCTCGGTGGACCTGGCCGGCCCGGGTGTCCGTACGCCCCGGCCCCGCCCCGACGTCCTCCTCGTCCCCCGCCATCCCCTGACGGGCGAGCCCTGGCGCCCACCCGGCGACGACGGGCCCGTGGTCCCGCTGGACAGTGGCGTCTGGGCGTACCTCGTCCACCCCGGCGAGACCTCGCCCACACCCGCCACCGGAGTCCTCCCGGAAGGCGTCCTCCGTGACGACTACTCCCTCCTCCCGCACCTCTGGTACCCCCTGACCCCGAACCGCAACGCCTTCGCGTGGACCCTCGTCGGCCTCCCCGCGATCCGCGCCCCCCGCCTGCGCAGGTACCGCGAGTCGTACGGCTAGGGACATGTCACGGCACTTTTCGGACGTTTTGGCGGCTCCGGCGCCTAGGCGTCAATTCGCGACGAAGCCGGGTGAAAACTGGTCATACATGCGAGGTCTCGTGTCGGTGCGTGAACCAACTGCGTAGGTTCTGGGCTCGGTTCGGGATGTCCTGTGGCGCCCGGGCCGCACCGTTCTTCCACCGGAACCGGAGGGGAAAACGCATGGCTGACATCGACCTCGGCGTGGCGTCGGACTGGGACGAGGGTGACACCCACGGCCGCGTCAAGTTGCGGCAGAACCAGGTCTACCCGACCTCGCCGAAGAAGGACGTGCTCATCAGTTCCCCGGTGAGCATCGAGCTGTCCGTCAACACGAACCACTCCTCTTCGCAGGAGGCGGACAAGATCTACTTCACGACCCATCACGGCTCCACGAAGAAGATCATCGCGGTGCTCGACTCCGACGGCAACCTGCACATCGCCGGTCGCCTGATCACCGAGCAGAAGGACCTCGGCTACTAGGACGGCCCGAGGGGTACGGCGGCCGCGGCCGCCGTACCCCGGACGGGGCGCGAGGCCGCTTCGGGTCCGGCGGCAACGGCTCGGCGCGTGCCCACTCGGCGTCGGCCGACGACACGCGCCGAGCGGCCGTCGGACGATCCGACGGAAACGGCCTAGACGTGCAGTTCGGGCGGGAAGCCGGTCCAGCGGAGGTCGTGGGGGAGGTGGCCGGTGTCGTTGAAGAGGAGGAGGGACGGGGGGCGGCCGGGGGCGTAACGGAGGACGGTGAGGGCGGCGTTGGCGTGGTCGATGCCCATCCAGCGCCACCGCGGGGTGTCGAGCGCGGCGCGTACGAGCCAGGCGACGAGGAAGTTGTGGGTGACGACGAGCTCGTGGCGCGGGGTGTCGCCGGCGACGGGTCCGGTGAACCGCTCGACCGCCTCGGCGGCGAGTGCCGGGCCCTGCTCGCGCTCTTCGGCGGGGAAGCCGGACAGGAAGCCGAGCATGGCGTCCGCGGTCTCCGGCGGTAGTTCTTCCCGCGCGGGGAGGTAGGGAATGTAGTCGCCGGCCGGTTCGGAGCGCCGCACGGGCACGTCGTCGAGCTGCTCGCCGATCAGCCGGGCCGTCTGCTCGGCGCGGGCGAGCGGGCCGTGGTGGATGGCCGTGAGCGGCACGCCGCGGAGCCGCTCACCGAGCAGTGCGGCCTGGCGGCGGCCCGCGGCCGTCAGCTCGCTCTCGTCCGCCGAGGCTTCGCCGTGGCGGGTGAGGTAGAGGTGGCGGGCGGCTGTTCCGGCCATGGTCGGGCCCTCCGGCGGAGTCGATCCTGCAGGTTTCCGGAGAGACGCCGCCCCGGCGCGGTCCGGTTCCGGAGGGGCGGGCCTCAGTCGCGGCGCAGGATGGAGAACTTCCCGGAGTCGGGGTCGCCGACGGTGGCGTACGGCTTGGGGACCGCGGGGGTGCCGTAGACGCCGAAGCCCTCGATGTCGACGGGGCAGGTGTCGACGGAGACGTATATCTCCCCCGTGTAGGGGCCTTCGGAGGGGTCGTGGGTCCAGCGGCCGATGCCGGAGCACTCGCGGATCGAGGGCTCGCCGGGGCTGGAGAAGTCGAAGGTGTCGACGCGGGAGGCCGTGGCCTCGCCGTCGGCGGTGAGGGTGAGGGTGCCGCCCTGGCCGTCCGCGTGGGTGTCGGCGCCCTGTTCCGCGTTCAGCCGCGGGGGCTCGTGGCCGATTCCGGCGGACAGGGCGATGCCCGCGAGGGTGAAGGCGCCGACGGAGGCGAGCGTGCCGAACATCGCCACCCGCCGGAACATCGTGCGGCCCGAGAGACGAGGCCGGTCCGGGAGCAGCAGACGGCGGGCGACGAGGGCGGGGGCGGTGAGCGCGGCGGTGACCACGAGCCATCCGGCGAGGCCCGCGAAGGGGCCGGTCTCCGTGAGGATCACGCCGGCGAGGACCGGAGCGGCGGTCGCGGCGGCGGTGACCGCCGGAACCCACCACCACACCTCGCGCCCCGAGAAGCGGCGGCCGAGCCGGGCCGCCGCCGTCAGCAGCGGCGTCACCACGCTCACGGTCAGGAAGGCGCCGAGTACGTACGAGGCGGCGGCCAGGAAGGGTGCGGCGACCACCAGCAGGAACAGCGCCATCGGGTTGACCGGCGAAGGCGGGCCCTCCTGGGTCTCTCCCCGGACGTAGGCCGCGATCAGGCCCAGCACCACCTCGGTGCACAGCACCGCGACGGAGGCCGTCACGACGGCGCCGAACCGGTCGTTCGGGCGTGCCTGTGGCCGCTCCCGCACTGCATCCCGCATTTCTGAACGCATTCAAATCCCCTCCGGCCGTCATCACGCACCACCGCGGAGGGATGATCGACCCATGAGTGAGATCGTTTTGATGGCCGATCCGAGGGTCGCCGCGGTACCCGTCGTCGAGTGCGGGGAACCCCTCGTCGACGTCCGCGGCAGCGCGCTGCTGGTCGACCCGCGCAAGCAGGACCCGGAGAACGCCTTCGCCCATCTCCGGCAAGGCGTCCTCGAACGGCTGCTCAAGGCGCAGGAACTGCTCCCGGACGGCCTGCGCCTCCTCTTCGTCGAGGGCTACCGGCCGCCCTCGCTCCAGCGCGCCTACTTCGAGGAGTACGCCGACCAGCTCCGCGCCGCCCACCCCGACTGGACCCCCGAACACCTCCACGTCGCCACCAGCCGGTACGTCTCCCCGCCCGACATCGCCCCCCACAGCGCCGGCGCCGCCGTCGACCTCACCCTCGCCGACGCCGACGGCCACGAGCTGGACCTCGGCACCCGCATGAACGCCGACCCCGAGGAAAGCGGCGGCGCGTGCTACACCCACGCGCCCGGCATCCCCCCGCGGGCCCGCGCCCACCGCGAACTCCTCGGATCCGTCCTCACCGCCGTCGGGCTCGTCAACTACCCCACCGAGTGGTGGCACTGGTCCTACGGCGACCGCTACTGGGCCCTCGCCACCACCACCCCCACCGCCCCCTACGGCCCCACCCCCCTGACCGCGCCGTAGACCGCGCCGCCTGCCCGCGCCCCGCCCCGCCCGGGCACCTCCCGCCCGTTGCACCCTCGCCCCCGCGTTGTGGGCCGCCCCCACCGCCTTGCGCGGCGATCGTTCCGCCGGGGCGGCACCCATCCCTGCGCCCCCGCGTGTTGTGGCCCTCGTTCCGCCGGAACAGTGCCCACCCCCGGGCTGCGCCCTCGCCCCACGTTGTGGGCCGCGCCCCGCACGTTGTGGGCAATCGTTCCGCCGGGGCGATGCTCACCCCCGCGCCTCCGCCCACCCCGTGGTGGGCAATCGTTCCGCCGGGGCGGTGCCCACTTCCGCGCCTCCGCCCACCCCGTGGTGGGCCCTCGTCCCGCCGGGGCGGGCCCCACCCGCCCATCGCGTTGTGGGCAATCGTTCCGCTGGGGCGGAACGGGTGGGCACAACGGACGGCGCCCTTTGCCGGGCCCAGGCTTCCGGGCCTGTACCCGCACCCGGTGCGCACCGGACTGTGGGTGCGGGTCCAGGCACAGGGGCCGGAGGCGCCGCCAAGGGGCGCCGTCCCGTGTGCCCACCCGTCCCGCCCAGCGGGACGATTGCCCACACGGCAGCGGGCGAAGGCCCACACGACAGCGGGCGGCAGCCCAGGCGGGTGCGGACCCACCCCGCGGGCGCGGGCTCACACGGCAGCGGGCGAAGGCCCCCACAGCGGGGGGGCGAAGGCCCACACGGCGGCGTGCACGAGCCCACACGGCGGCGGGCGCAGGCCCACACGGCGGCGGCGCGGGCGCACAGCGCGGCGGACGCGGGCCGCACACGGTGGCGGGTGTGGCCGCACAGGAGGGCGGGCGGGGCCCACACCGTGGCGGGCGCAGGCGCACACGGCGGCGGCGCGGGCCCACAGGATGGCGGGCGCGGCCGCACACGGTGGCAGGGCGCGGCCGCACACGGTGGCGGGCTCCGCCCCAGGGGTCAGGAGGGCGTGGGCGCGGTCGTGCCGGAGGGCCGGGTGGGGAGGGGGAGGCGCCAGACCTGGTCGTCGCCGGTTTCGGCGGGCGCCGTGGGGACGTGTGCCCGCCGGAGGTGGGGCGTGAACCCGAGCCGCGTGGGTACGGCCGCACTGGGAAGGTTCGCCGCGTCGTGGACGATCTCGAGGGCGACGATCCCCGGGATCCGGAGGGCCTGTTCGACGAGGGCGCGCGCCGCGCGGGTGGCGATGCCGCGGCCGGTCGCGGCGGGGTGCAGCCAGTAGCCGATCTCCAGGGTGTCGTCCGGGGTGTTCTCGTCGTGCCGGTGGAGGCCGCAGGTACCGACGATGGCCCCGTCGAGCTCGATCGCGTAGCTGTACTCCTCGCCGCTCGACCAGAGCTTCGCCCGGCCCGCCAGGAAGGCGGTGGTCCTGGCCGAGCTGTGTTCGGAGACCCACGGCATCCAGGGCCGCAGGTGTTCCAGGGACTCCTCGACCACCCGGAAGAACTCCGGCAGGTCCGCCTCGCCCTCGAACGCCCGCAGCGTCAGCCCGCCGTCCAGCTCGATACGCACCTGAGGCACGGACTCCGCCGCGGACTCCGCCACGGACGGAGGCACGGACTCCGCCACGGACCCCGCCGTGGGCGGCGGCACGGACCGAGGCGAGGACTCCGGCACGGATCGCGCGACGGACTCCGGCACGGACCGTGGCGAGGACCGCGGCAAGGGCTGTGGCGGGAGCGGAGGCTGCGGCTGGAGCTGCGGGGTGTCCATGCCGGGAGCATCCTTCTCCCCTCGGCGCCTCGCAAGGCATTTCCGTCAGTCCGGCGCCGGTGTCGTCGCGCCGGTGTCGTTCCTGTCGTCGCCCCAAGGTCTCGATGCCGGGCGGCCGTTCGGGCGGCGCGGCAGGGGCCGGTTGTCCTGGCCGGCCGAACCTGCGACGGTTGCCGACGTGATCGCATTTTCCGAGAAACGGCGCGGGCGCGCTGCCGAACGGGGGCAGGGATGAGCGGCGGCGGGGCCTGGTGGATCCTCGTGGAGACGTCCGCCGGGGGAGATGCGCGCTGGGAGCTGGTCGATACGGTCCGGGTCGAAGGCGATCGGGACGACGCCGTCGCGCGGGCCGGTGAACGGGCCCGCAGCTGTAGCCCTTCCGGGTATCGGGCCTCTGACCCGGACGCGTTCGGTCGACGGGTCTTCAGGACGTCCGAGACGTGCTGGCTCGTGGAGGTGGGCCGCTCCACCTGGTCGGCCGACACGAAGAGCGCCCTCACGTTCCGGACCCACGTCCGCGTCTCCCTCGCGCAGCTGGAGTACGAGCACGAGACTCCCGTCGCCGAACCCCCGCCCAAGGGCAAGCTCCGGCGCGCGCTGGGCCGTGACTGAAGACAGCCGCACAGACGAGCACGAGCACGAGCACGAGGGCGAGCACGGGCACGAGGGCGAGCACGGGCACGAGGGCGAGCACGAGCACGGGCACGAGCACGAGGGCGAGCACGGGCACGGGGAACGGGGACGAGGTCGAATGACGAGGGCGAAGTCGAGGGCGAAGTCGAGGACGAAGCCGAGGGGGACGCCATGGAGTTCGACGAAGGTCTGATCCGCGCACTGCTCCAGGAGCAGCACCCGGACCTCGCGGAGCTGTCCATCCGGGAGGTGCCGGGCGGTTGGGACAACCAACTGTGGAGGGTCGGCGACGAGTTGGCCGTACGGATGCCCCGTACCGAGAGGGCGCCGGAGCTGCTGCGCAAGGAGTACCGCTGGCTGCCGGCCCTGGCGCCGCTGCTTCCGCTGCCCGCGCCCGTTCCCGTCCGCAGGGGGGAGCCGTCGGACCGTTTCCCCCGGTTCTGGACGGTGGCCCGCTGGGTCCCGGGCGCGCCGAGCGACGTCACTCCCGTGACCAGGGGCGGCCACGCGGCCGAGGCGCTGGCGGGCTTCCTGCGGGCTCTCCACCGTGCGGCGCCCGAGGACGCTCCCGTCAACCCGGATCGGGGCGGTCCGTTGGCCGCCTACGAGGGATGGTTCGAGCAGGCGTCGCCGGTTCTGGGCGCGTGCGCCGACCCGGCGGCCGTACGGCGAGTGTGGGAGGACGCCCTCGCGGCCGAGGCGTGGCAGGGGCCGCCGCTGTGGCTGCACGGGGACCTGCACCCCGCGAACGTCGTCGTCACGGACGGCACGCTCTCCGGTGTCCTCGACTTCGGCGAACTCTGCGGCGGCGACCCGGCCACGGACCTCTCCGCCGCCTGGCTCCTCCTCCCCGACGCCTCGGCCCGCCGCTTCTTCGAGGCGTACGGGCGGGCCGACGGTCCGACGGTCCGCCGCGCCCGCGGCTGGGCCCTGCTCCGCGCGGCCGGACTCATCGCCATCGGGCACGCCGGCGACGAGGGCCGGCCGGGCGGCAAACCCACCTGGGGCCCGGCGGGCAGGGCGGCACTCGCGCGCGTACTGGCGGACGCGTAGTCCGCCCGACACCCAGGAGACCGCCCCCGGGACCGGGACGGACACCGGAAGCGAGACCGAGACCGAGACCAGTACCAAGGCCAGCGCCCACGCCGACCCCGCGCCCGCGGCCACGGCTCGGTCGCATCTGCCGTGCGTCGTCCGGGGGTTCGGGGAGTCCCACAGGATGAGGGCATGCGCCGTCAACGTTCCCGTAGCACCGTCCTCGGTTCGTTCCCGTTCGTCGCCCTCGCCGTGCTCGCCGGGGGTTACGCCGTCGCCGTCGCCGACGATCCGCGCGACGGCATGCGGTACTGCCCGAGCCCGCAGGAGCCGAGGCTCCCGCCGGGTACGCCGTGCATCTCGCAGGACCCCAACCTGAAGTACCAGGAGAACCACGGCCGAGGTCACCGGCCGGCACCCCCGACGACACCTGCCTCCCGGGCCTGGGCGGCCACTGACCACCGCCGCCCGGTCGATCCGGGCCTGGGCACACACCGATGGCCCGCTCGAACGACGAGCGGGCCATCGGCGTACGGGCAGCAGTCCGCACTGGCTGTAGACCGCACAGGCAGTGGTTCGTACGGGCTGTAGTCCGCACAGGCAGTGGTTCGCACGGTCTACAGCCCGCCCTGGCTGTAGACCGTACGGGCACGGGCCGGTTGGGGATCGGTCCTAGCCCTTGCTGACCGCCGCCAGGATCTCCGGGAGGCGCTTCGCCGTGCGGGGGGCCGCCAGTTTGAGGCCCGCGAGGACGAGGAGCCAGCCGTAGAGGGCGCCGGCGGGGAGGAGGAGCCAGAGGAGGGAGTGGTGGTCGGAGACGTGGAGGTAGACGGTGGCGCCGATGAGCGGGGCGCAGAGGAGGCCGCCGGTGAGCATGCCGCCCAGGATGGACATCCAGGCCAGGGCGCCCTGGCCGGGGGCGACGTTCTTGTAGCCGCTGTCCTGGGGGATCGAGTACGGGAAGCTCGCCGAGGTGACGGCGCCGGTGCCGACCATCGCGCCGAGCAGGGCGAGCGCGAGGCCGAGGGCCTCCGGGAGCCGGGACCAGTCGCCGAGGATGCCGGCGGTGACCGCCGTGACGACGGCGGTGTACGGCAGGGTGATGGCGAGCATGGCGAGGGCACGCGCGCGGAGTTCGGCGTACGCGTCGGCGGTCGTCGAGATGGTCTGGGCGACCATCCAGAAGCCCGAGCCGTCCTGGCCGAACTGGTTGTACATGAGCATGCCGAGCATGCCGGAGGCGAAGCAGGCGAAGTAGATCGAGCCCGTCCCCTGGAAGGCGTTGAAGAGCGGGACGATCAGGCCGATGGCGAGCGAGGTGACCCAGGCCGCCTTCGTCTTCGGGTCGCGTCCGATGTAACGCAGGCTGCGGTCCATGACCGCGCCGGTGCGGCCGCCCGGCAGGAGCCGGCCGAGCCGCCCCGCGCCGTCGGACTTGTCGCGGGTGCCGGCGTCGGAGGCCGCGCCGATGGTGGAGCCGTCGGGCTCGACCATCAGCTGTACGAGGCTCCGCTGCCACCAGTACACGAGCGCGGCGAGCGCGGCCGCCGTGAGCAGCAACCGGGCGGCCGCGACGGCGTGGTCGCCGTTGCTCGCCGCGTCCACCGCGCCGATCGCGGCGGCCGGCGGCAGCCAGCCGACGACGGCCGTCGCCGGTTCGAGCGACTCCAGGCCGCCGGCCTGGCCGAGGCGCTGGGCGCCGAAGTTCACGAACTGCATGCCGACCGCGATGACCAGGCCGCTGAGCAGCGCGAGGTCCCGTCCCCTGCGGGAGGTGAGCAGCCGGACGTTCGCGGCGGCCACGGCCCGGGACAGGGCCACGCAGGTGACCGCCGAGAGCGGGACGGCGAGGACGGTGACGACGGTGCCGGCCGCTCCGTGCGCGACGGACAGGGCCGCGCCGAGGACCAGGACGAAGGTGAGGGCCGGGCCGATGCCCACGAGGGAGGCCACGAGCAGCGCCCTGACCAGCGGTCGGGGGCGCAGCGGCAGCATCACGAGCCGCGACGGGTCGAGGGTCTCGTCGCCGCTCGGGATGAACAGCGGCATCACCGTCCAGGACAGCGCGAGCACCCCGGTGACGAGGATCGCGACGGAGTCGGCGTCCGCGTTGCCCCGCATCAGGACGAAGGCCAGCACTATGCCCGCGGCGAGGACGGCACCGAAGACGATCGTGGAGATGTACGCGGCGGTCCGGCCGCCCGACTGGCGCAGCCCGTTGCGCAGCAGCGACAGCTTGAGCCGTACGAAGACCGAGGTCAGCGAGGGTACGGGAGCGGTCGAGGTGGTGACGGCGCTCATCCCTCGGACCCCTTCGCCCCGCCCAGCCAGTCCAGGGAGTCCCCGGCCGCGGCCCGGCCGTTCGCGCCGACGAGTTCGAGGAAGGCGGCCTGGAGGGAGGGGGCCGAGCCGCGCACCTCGGCCAGCGGCCCCTGGGCGCGGATGCGGCCGGCGGCCATGACGGCGACCCAGTCGCAGAGGGACTCGACGAGTTCCATGACGTGGCTGGAGAAGACGACGGTCGCGCCGGAGGAGGTGTACCGCTCCAGGACGCCGCGGATGGTCTGCGCGGAGACCGGGTCGACGCCCTCGAAGGGCTCGTCGAGGAAGAGGACCTCCGGGTTGTGGAGGAGCGCGGCGGCGAGGCCGATCTTCTTCCGCATGCCGGTCGAGTAGTCGACGACCAGCTTGTTCTGCGAGCCGGTCAGGTCGAGCACGTCGAGGAGCTGCGTGGCCCGCTTGTCGACCTCGGCGCCCGGCAGTCCCCGCAGCCGGCCGCTGTACGCGAGGAGTTCGCGGCCGGAGAGCCGCTCGAACATCCGCAGGCCCTCCGGGAGGATGCCGATGCGCGCCTTGACCTCGGCGACCGACTCCGGGTCGGCCCAGACGTCGTGCCCGGCGACCTCGATGCGGCCGTGGTCGGGCCGGAGCAGGCCGGTGATCATGGAGAGCGTGGTGGTCTTGCCCGCCCCGTTGGGCCCGACGATCCCGATGAACTTCCCCGCGGGCAGCACGAGGTCGATCCCGTTCACCGCGATCTGCTGTCCGAAACGCTTCCAGAGCCCCTCGATACGCACCGCGGGCACCGCACCGGCACCCGATGCGGTGCCCGCGGTGGCACCCGTCTTGTCGAACGCTCCGTCAAATGCCTGGTCAGGCATGGTCCGTCAACCCTTCGGTTGTCCCCGTAACACTTACGGGGAACACCCTACGGGCGACGCCGACCGGCCCCCGGGGTCACGAGGTGCGGCTCCTCGCCTCCGCCGCTTCCCGGCCACACGCGTACGCGAGGGCGCTGATCAACTCCTCCGCGTCCGGCAGCCATCGGTTCGCGGGCGTGGGGCGGCGCGCCCACTGCACCGCGCCGCAGCCGCCGATCCGGGTCGGCGGGGCCGCCACGTAGTAGCCCTCGCCGCGCGTGACGAGGTCGATGGCGGTCGGCGTCCAGCCCAGCTTGCGGACGAGGTCCGGCACCTTGGCGGCGGCGCCCGGCAGCACGAAGAAGAACATCCGGCGGTCCGGGGTGCAGGTCACGGGGCCGAGCGTCAGCTCCATGCGCTCCATGCGGGCCAGCGCGAGGAACCCGGCGGACTCGGCCACCTCGATCGCGTCGAAGGTCCGGCCGGTCGGCAGCAGGATCGACGCCTTCGGCGTCTTCGACCACATGCGCCGCGCCCCGACCCCGCTCCCGGTGGCCTGGGTCGACCAGTCGGGCTTGACGGCGTGGGCGCCGGGGACGGCGCACGCCTCCGCGCCGCAGGAGCAGCGCTCCCTGCCCTCGACGGCCTCAAGCCAGGTCCCGGGGAACACGTCCCAGTGCCGCTCTTCCGCGTACCGCACGGCGCTGTCCAGCAGCTGCTCGCCTCGCTGCTGGGGGATCTGTGCGGCTTCCGTGACTCCGATGGTCTCTTCCACGGTCAGCACAACTTCCCCCGCCACCTGGGGTTACGGGCGCGGCGGACGGGGTGTTGACGCATCGATCCTGCACGCGGGGCGCATGGGTGCACTTGCGGGGGCGCGCGGAGGGCCGGGGAGCGGGGGTGGGTACGCAGAGGTGGGGGCGCCGGCGGCGGGTGGCTTCATTCGCGCGGCCGACGTGTCCGGTTTCGCGTGTTCACATCGGCATTGACCGGATATCCACCGGGCAGTGATCACTTCTCCGGTGATCACCGCACGGCCTCAGGGGGTACTCATGGCAGCCAGACCACTCGTTCCGCGTCAGCTCAACGAACGGCTCCAGGCGCTCATTCAGGAGGCGGCCTGCTCCAACGCCGGCCTCGCCCGCAGGGTGAACATGGTCGGCGCGGAGCGCGGCCTCGACCTGCGGTACGACAAGACGTCGGTGGCGCGCTGGCTGCGCGGGCAGCAGCCGCGCGGCCGGGCCCCCGGCATCATCGCGGAGGCACTGGGCCGCAAGCTGGGGCGCACGGTCACGATCGACGAGGTCGGCATGGCCAACGGCCGCAACCTGGCCGCGGGCGTGGGCCTCCAGTTCGCGCCCACCGTGCCCGGGGCGATCGAGCAGGTCTGCGAGCTGTGGCGCAGCGACGTGGGGCGCCGGGACTTCCTGTCGGGGTCGGCGGTGGCGGCCTCCGCGCTCGTCGAGCCCAGCAGGGACTGGCTGATCACCGTCCCGGACCCGCACGTGGCCCGGC
This sequence comes from Streptomyces sp. NPDC043176, assembly GCF_056436715.1. Classification (NCBI taxonomy): domain Bacteria; kingdom Bacillati; phylum Actinomycetota; class Actinomycetes; order Kitasatosporales; family Streptomycetaceae; genus Streptomyces; species Streptomyces sp. NPDC043176. The sequence continues at coordinate 411,600 of NZ_JBWKCA010000003.1, read as the reverse complement.
TCGCGGGGGCCCGCGTCGGGGTCGCGGACGTCGCGGCGGTGCGGGAGATGACGAGCGCGCTCGTGGACCTCGACCGCCGGTTCGGCAGCGGGCACGTGCGCCCGGTGGTGGTGCACTACCTCAACAGCGTCGTGTCGGGGATGCTGTCCGGCTCGTACCGGGAGGCGGTCGGCCGGCAGCTCTTCGCCGCGGTCGCGCGACTGACCGAGCTCGCCGGGTACATGGCGGTGGACACGGGCGAACCGGGCCTGGCCCAGCGGTACTACATCCAGGCGCTGCGCCTGGCGCAGGCGGCCGGCGACCGGGGCTACGGCGGATACGTGCTGGCCGCGTCGATGAGCCACCTCGCCGCGCAGCTCGGGAACCCGCGGGAGATCGCCCAGTTGGCGCGGGCCGCGCAGGAGGGGGCGCGCGGGAAGGTGCCGCCGCGGGCCGAGGCGATGTTCCTCGCGGCCGAGGCGCGCGGCCACGCCCTGCTCGGGGACGCCGCCGCCTTCGACGCGGCGGCGGGCCGTGCCGTACGGGCCCTGGAGCAGGCCGATCCGGAGGCGGACGACGACCCGGCGTGGATCGCCCACTTCGACCACGCCTACCTGGCGGACGAACTGGCCCACTGCCATCGGGACCTGGGGCAGGCGGACGCGGCGGCGCGGGCGGCGCGGGAGTCGATCGCCGGGCACCCGGAGACGCGGGCGCGACGGCGGGCGATCGGCCTCGCGCTCCTCGCGTCGGCGCAGGTCCAGCAGCGCGAGGTGGAGCAGGCCTGCCGCACGGGGACCCGCGCCCTCGAACTGCTCGGCACGCTGCGGTCGTCGCGCGGCGCGGAGTACCTGGAGGACCTCAGGGAGCGCCTGCAGCCGTACGCGGGGGAGGCGGCGGTACGGGAGTTCGGGGCGCGGATGGACCTCGCGGCGGCGTAGGGCCGTCCGGCCCGATCGGCACGACACCCCCGGGGCCCGTCCGGCGGTGGACGTCCGGAGCGGATGCCGTCGTGGCGTACGAAGGTTGTGTAACCGGCCTCACACGTGTGTGCGGAGGCCCGGGCGCACCCGGTAGCGTGAGCCGACGATTCCATAGGTTTATCAGTAGGAGTCCCGGTGACGCAGAACGGACAGGGTCCGGAGCCGCAGTACCCGGCGGTGCCCCCCGCGCACGACGGTGCCCGTGGGGGAGCGCAGCCGTGGGACGGCACCTGGGGTCCCGCCGGCGCCTCGCCGGGCGGGCAGCCGCTGCCGCCCGCGCAGCCGCTGCCCCCGGAGGCGGCGCCGGGCGCCGCCGACATGCAGTCGACGCAGTACCTGTCGCCGGTGCCCCCGCAGCAGGCGTCCCAGGCTCCCCGGTCCTTCCCGCAGCAGGGGCAGCCGCAGCACGGGTACGGCTACCCGCAGCCGGGCGCCCCGGCGGGCGCCGACATGCAGGCGACCCAGCACATCGCGCCGGTCCCGGGCGCGATGCCGCCGGTGCAGGCGCCGCAGCCCGGGTACGGGTACCCCCCGCCGGCCGCGGCCGGCGGGGACATGCAGGCCACGCAGTTCATCGCCCCGGTGCCGCCGCAGCAGGGCGGGGGCGCCGCGACCCAGTTCCTCGGCACGGGCCCGCTTCCGCAGCAGGGCCCGGGACAGGGCGCCGGACCCGGGCAGGGCGCCGGGGGCGCGGGCGCGTCGGACGCGACCCAGTACATCGCCCCCGTGCCGGGGCAGGTGCCCGGTGAGCGCCAGCCTCCCGCGGAGTTCGACAGCCTCTTCCGCACCGAGGCGCCGCAGGCTCCGCAGTCGCCCAGGGCCCCGCAGCCGACCCAGGGCTTCCAGCAGCCGGCCCCGCCCGCCTACCAGCAGCACCCGCAGGCTCCGCAGCAGGGCTACCAGCCGCCGCAGCCCCCGCAGCAGCAGTACGGGTACCAGGACGCCTACTACGACGACGAGCCCGAGCCGCGCCGCAAGTCGCCGGTCGCGCTGATCGCCGCCGTCGTCATCGGCTGCGCGGTCGTCGGCCTCGGCGCCGGGGCGCTGCTCAGCGGCGGGGACGAGGAGAAGGACCCCAAGGCGGGCGGCCAGAACGTCGCGGCGAGCTCCGCCGCGCCCTCCACCGGGGCGACGCCCTCGGAGAAGCCGGCCGACCCGGCGGAGGCGCAGGCGCAGGAGCTGAGCAGTCTGCTCGCGACCAGCAGCAGCAGCCGCGACACCGTGATCAGCTCGGTCGAGTCCATCAAGCAGTGCAAGAACCTCGACAAGGCGGCCACCGACCTGCGGGGCGCCGCCGAGCAGCGCCGCGGCCTGGTGACCAAGCTCCAGTCGCTGTCCGTCGACCAGCTCCCGGACAACGCGGCCCTGACGGCCGCGCTCACCAAGGCCTGGCAGGCCTCGGCGTCCGCCGACGACCACTACGCGGCCTGGGCCGACCAGATGAAGGGCAAGAAGGCCTGCAAGGGCGGCAAGGCCCGCTCGACCGACCAGCTGGTCGCGGCGAACGCGAAGAGCGGCGAGGCCACCACCGCGAAGAAGAAGGCGGCCGGGCTGTGGAACCCGACCGCCGCGAAGTACGGACTGGAGAAGCGGACCTACTCCCAGCTGTAGGGGGCAGCTGGAGGAGGCAGGGGCCCGCCAGGTGGTCAGGGGGCGCTGAGGACGGTCTCGCCGACGTCGACGAAGCCGGGCTTCTGTGCGACGAGCCGCCCCTGGCGGACCACCTGGAACGTCACCTCGTGGTTGACGATCCGGGGGAAGCCGGGGGCGCCGAGCAGGTCCTCGTACTTCCAGCGCAGGGTGGGCGTGAGGCCGCCGGTGTCGATGCGCGCGCCCCGGTCGAGGGCGTGGCTGATCTTCGCGGCCGTGATGGTGTCCTGGTCGAGGCCTTCGACGACCTCCTTGAGGACGGTGTACGCGATCCAGGTGGTCTGGACGCCGGCGTCGGCCGGGTCGACCCGGTTGTCGGCGAACGCGTGCTCCTGGATGACCTTGCGCATCGGCGCCCAGCTCTTGTCGGCCGCCTCCGGGTACCAGCCGGTGACGTACGCGCCCTCGAAGGGGCTGTGGGCGCCGCCGGTGCGGTCGATCACCGGCTGGCCGACGCTGCCGAGGACCGAGGAGATGCGGACGGAGGTCTCCTGGGCGTCCTGGCCGTCCTGGGAGCCCTTCGCGCCCTTCGCGTCCTCGCCGGCCCCGCCGGCCGGGAGGCGCCGGAAGGAGTCGAAGAAGGTCTGGGTGCGCTCGCCGAGCACGGCGGTGACGCAGCCGTCCTCGCGGCCGGCCTTGGTGCGGGCCCGGTCGGCCTGCTGGGAGTACTCGGCCGCGTCCTCCAGGGCCGGGATGTCGACGGCGCTGCGGTGACTGGCCTTGCGGAGGCCGGAGTTGAGGAGCCCGGGGAGCTTGTCCCCGGCGATGGTGTCGGGTCGGACGAGGGAGACCTTGCGGCACGACGCGGCGAGCTGCATGCCGTGCCCGGCGATGAGGGAGGCCTGCCCGCCGTTGACGGGGTACGAGAGCGGGCTGGTGAACTCGTCCTCCGAGATGCCGTAGCCGCCGATGTACGGGATGCCGGCGGCCTCCAGCGGAGCCATGAAGGCCCGGCCGTTCTGGCTGTACGAGCCGACGACGGCGACCGCGTTCTCGCGGACGGCCTGGCGGGCGCAGTCGGCGGCGCCGGCGGAGGTGTTCTGTTCGTTGCACGTGATGACGCGCAGTTCGTGGCCGTCGAGGCCGCCCTGGGAGTTGACCCACCGTGCGTAGGCCTGCGCCATGGCGGGCATTCCGGGCATGTTCGTCGCTCGGGTCTGGTCGGGAGCCCAGGTCATCACGGTGACGGGCTCCCTGGAGCCCCCCGTGGCTCCAGGGAGCACGCCGCACCCGGTGAGCAGCGACGCTCCGGTCGCCGCGGTCGTGACGTACGCGAGGAGTGAGGTCAGTCGCCTACCGGTCATGGGCATGCACATTTCCGCCCCACGGGTAACGCGGGAGTGAGCGGGGTTCAACGGTGGGTGACGTAAAGGTGAATTACGGGGGCGGAGCCCGTATGGGGAGGGGGCGACTCCGCTTATTTCGCAAGGGAACGTACGATCGAAACGTGTCCAGTCCAGTCTCCGGTTCGGTTAACTCTTCCCGTCGCGGCCGTCGCTCCTCCACCATGGGCGACATGCCGCTCAACGACATGCCCTGGTGGCGCTGGCGCATCAACGTGCGCTCGGCGCTGCACATGCTCTCCGACCCCGGGTTCCACGAGACGACCTGGCTGGCCGGCCTCGACGGGTACGGCGACGTCACCGACGCCGTCTACCGCCTGGTCGAGGACACCTGGCTCGACAACTGGTCCGCCGAGAAGTACGTCGGTGCCGTCTTCCGGGACACCGGCGAGGCCGCCCTCGTCGACGTCGCCGTCCTCCGCGTCCTGCGGATCATGCACCAGGTCGGACCCGACGCCCCCGTCTCCGCCTACCTCGAACACCCCGGCTGGCCCGAAGCCGTACGCGCCGCCCGCGAGGCACACGTACGGATGGCACAGGCCGACGGCGAAGACCCCGACGCGCCCCCGCGCAGCCTCGACGTGCTCCGCATCATGACCCGGTCCTGACCCGCCGCCGCCCGGCTCGCGGGAGGCTCGCGCACCGCCCGGGCGGCGCTCGCGAACCGTCCACGAAACGTTCCGCCAGACGGACACGGGCTCACCCGGCGCACCCGGGTGTGGCAGGCTGCCGGGATGACCGATCAGTACGTCCTCACCCTCTCGTGCCCCGACAAGCAGGGCATCGTGCACGCCGTGTCGAGCTACCTCTTCATCACCGGCTGCAACATCGAGGACAGCCAGCAGTTCGGAGACCGCGACACGGGTCTCTTCTTCATGCGGGTCCACTTCTCCGCCGAGGCGCCGGTGGACGTGGACAAACTGCGGGCGAGCTTCGCGGCGGTCGGCGACGCCTACGGGATGGACTGGCAGATCAACCGTGCCGACCAGCCCATGCGGGTCGTCCTCATGGTCTCCAAGTTCGGGCACTGCCTGAACGACCTGCTGTTCCGCTCCCGGATCGGCGCCCTGCCCGTCGAGATCGTCGCCGTCGTCTCCAACCACACCGACTTCGCCGAACTCGTCGCGTCCTACGGGCTGCCCTTCCGGCACATCCCCGTCACCAAGGACACCAAGGCCGCCGCCGAGGCCGAGCTCCTCGAACTCGTCCGCGAACAGGACGTCGAGCTCGTCGTCCTCGCCCGCTACATGCAGGTCCTCTCCGACGACCTCTGCAAGCAGCTGTCCGGCCGGATCATCAACATCCACCACTCCTTCCTCCCCAGCTTCAAGGGCGCCAAGCCGTACCACCAGGCCCACGCCCGGGGCGTCAAGCTCATCGGTGCCACCGCGCACTACGTCACCGCCGACCTCGACGAAGGCCCGATCATCGAGCAGGAGGTCGAGCGGGTCGGCCACGAGGCCACCCCCGACCAGCTGGTCGCCATCGGCCGCGATGTGGAGTGCCAGGCCCTTGCCCGTGCCGTCAAATGGCACGCCGAGCGCCGCATCCTCCCCAACGGCCGCCGCACCGTCGTCTTCACCTGACCCCCTGCGGGCCCTGCCCCGGCGGAACGAGGGCCCATAACGCGCGGGCCGCGGGCCGCGAGGTGGGGGTCAGAGGCGGCTGAGGGAGGCGGCGGCGGAGAGGACGTCGCGGATGGCCTCGCGGTCGCCGTCCTGACCGGCCGCGGCTTCCTCCGGGGAGATGTGGCCGGCGACGAGTTGACAGAATTCGACGCCGTCCATGGCGACCTGGGCGACGGACTGCTCGGGGGTGCCGACCGCGGCGGGGGAGTCGAGGGGGATGTACCAGTGGCCCCCGCCCGCGCCCTCGACCTCGAGGTGGAGGGAGCGTCCGGGCGTCCCCGCGGCGACGAGGTGGCGGGCGGGTGAGGCGAGGCCGGTGCGACGGCGGGCGGCGAGGGCCGCGGGGAGCAGGCGGGCCGCGAGGTCGATCATGCCGTGGAGGTGGGCGCCGCTGGGCGGGGCGTACGGGTAGGCGACCGCGTTGGCGATGTCGTCGGCGTGGACCCAGCACTCGAAGGCCCGCTCGAGGAGCGAGTCGCGGAGCGGCAGGGCGAAGTCCTTGTAGGTGACGGTGAGGTCGGCGACACCGCGCCCGGCGAAGGAGACGGTGCGGATCAGGGTGTGGCTCTGTTCCCGCCACGGGTCGCGCAGGGCCCGGTTGGGCGGCCGGTCGAGCCCCGCCCAGAACGCCTCGGTCCGTTCGGCCGGCGACAGCTCGGGCACGCCGGTGCCGAGCGGGTCCGTCAGGCCCAGCGCGGCCGACACCAGGCCGTCGACCGCCAGGAGGTGGCCGATGACGCCGGCGACGGTGGCCTTGCGGCGGACGACGCGGTCCTCCTCGTACCACTTGAGCCGTACCGGCGCGTGCCACTCGGATTCGCCGATGTCGCGCAGGAGCGCGTCGAGCCGGGCGGTCTCGGCGTCGTACGGGGTGACCCACTCCGGGACGGGGATGCGGGCGGGGCGGCGGCCCAGGCAGTTCTCCAGGACCCGGGAGCGGAGCAGCGGGTCGAGGTCGAGGTCTCGGTCCTCGTGCAGCAGCGCGACGGCGTCGCGCAGCCGGAGGGCCTCGTCGGCGCAGGGCGCGCAGGCGGTGAGGTGGTCCTCGACGGCCTTCGTCTCCCCGCTGGAGCACGCCGAGAGCGCCCACGCCCCGAGCAGGGACTTGAGGACGCCGTGGGTGAGTACGGGCACCTCGGCTTCGGCGTCGGTTGCGTGTCCGGAGTGGCCGGTCTCGGTCCCCGGCGCCGCCTCCAGGTCCGCGTGGTCGTCGGCGGCCTGGCGCGGGCCCGGTATCCAGGGTGTGCGGGCGAGGTCGTCGGGGTCGCCGTGGGGTGCGCTCACAGGGCGGGTCCGTAGCCGGGCGGCGACGAGCCGCCGAGGGGGCGGGTGTTGGCGGTGGAGAGGAGCTGGAGGCCGAGGCGCAGGCGGCGGCGGGCCTCGTCGTCGGTGACGCCGAGGTCGGCGGCGGTCTGGCGGTAGTCGCGCCGCTGGAAGTAGGCGAGTTCGAGGGCGGCCCGCAGCGGGGCGGGCATGGAGGTGACGATGTAGTCGGCGCGGGCGGCGACGGAGGCGCGGCGCACCTTCTGTTCCAGTTCCTCGGCGGAGCCCAGGCCGGTCTCCGCGTACGCCGTCGCCTCGGCCTGCCGGAGCCGGTGGACGGCCTGCCGCTGGGTCAGCCGGGCGACCCAGGAGCGCATGTTGCCCTGCTTGGGGTCGTAGGCGTCGGGGTTCTCCCAGATGTAGCCGAAGACCTCGCGGGTGACCTGGTCGGCGGCCGCGTCGTCGTCGAGGACGCGGTGGGCGAGGCTGTGCACCAGGGCGGCGAACCGGTCGTAGAGCTCGCCGAGGGCGGCGGCCTCGCCGCGCGCGAGCCGCTGCTGCATCTTGCGGTCCCAGCGCGGTGGTGTGTCCATCGCCATCCGACCCTCCGCCCCTCCCGCTTCCCGGTTCCGCCCTTTCCCTTCCCAACGTAGTGCGCCGCACCGACGGCGTACGCCTGTTTGCCGCAAGTGCGCCCTTGACGCGGGTGTGGATGGTAAGGAACGCGTCATCCCCGGCGCGACGGGTTTCGGCCCTGGCCGACGGGGCAGGCGGCGTGCGTGACAGCGATCGAGGTCGACGAGGACGAGTACGGCTCCTGGACGGTCCTGCGGGTGCGGGGAGAACTGGACCTGGTCACCTCCCCCCGGATACGCCGCAGCGTCCACGACGCCGTCGCGGGCGGCCGGCACGACCTGGTGGTCGATCTGTCGGGCGTGCGGTTCTGCGACTCCAGCGGCGTCGGCGTCCTGATCGCCGCCCGCCGCCTCCTCCGCTCCTGCGGCGGCCGCCTGCGCCTGATCCTTCCCGGCGAGGCCACCGGAGCCCTGGGGGCCACCGGAAGCGCCGGGACCGCCGGGACCGTCCCGAACCCCCGGAGCGCCGGGACCTTCCCGAACCCCCGGACCGCCGCGAGCGCCGGGGAGGCGGGCGGTCTCGTGGGCGATCACGTCGAGCGGGTGTTGTCCGCGCTCGGCGTCCGGCGCCTCTTCGAGGTGTACGAGGACGTGCCGGGGGCGCTCACCGGCCCGCCGGCCCGAACAGTTCCCTGAGCCGGTACTTGAGCACCTTCCGCAGGGTCTCGTTGCGGGGAAGCGCGTCCATCAGTTCCAGCTGCTCGGGCAGCTTGTGGACGGAGAGGCCCGCCTCCCGCAGGAAGGCCGTGACGGCGGGCAGGGTCAGCGGGGCGGCGCCCGGGGGCTGTTCGACGACGGCGCAGACGCGTTCGCCGCGCTCGGCGTCGGGGAGGCCGATGACGGCCGCGTCGCCGACGTCCGGGTGGCGGTGGAGGAGGTCCTCGATCTCCTTGGCCGATATGTTCTCTCCCTTCCGGATGATGATGTCCTTGATGCGGCCGGTGAGGACGAGGTGGCCGGTCGGGGTCAGGTGCCCGACGTCCCCGGTGAGCAGGAATCCGTCCTCGTCGAAGGCGGCGGCCGTCTGGGCCGGGTCCAGGTAGCCCTGGCAGACGGCCTCGCCCCGGAGGCGGACCTCCCCGCCGTCGGTGATGCGGATCTCCATGCCGGCCGGCGGCCGGCCCTCGGTCGTGGCGAGGTTCTCGACGGTGTCGTCGGGCGCGCCCATGGTGATCATGGGGACCTCGGTCATGCCGTACCCGTGGGTGAGCTGGCAGCCCAGTTCGCCGCGCACGGCGTGGTAGATCTCCGGCGGTTTGGGCGCGCCGCCGCCCGCGAGGAGCCGCAGGGTGGGGATGACGGGCTTGTCGGGCTGCTTGCGCTGTTCGGCGAGGAACATCGAGTAGAAGGCGGTGGAGCCGCCGGCCATGGTCACGCCGTGCCGGTTGTACTCGTCCAGGGCGTCGGGCAGCGCGAACTGTTCGAACATCACGGCGGGGAACCCGTACAGGAGGAGCATCACCGTGTAGTCGGGCCCGCCGATGTGCGCGTACGGGAAGGCCATGGAGCCGACGTCCTCGGCGGTCGGCTCCAGCGCGTGCGCGAGGCAGGAGCCGCCGGCGAGGAGCGAGCGGTCGGTGTGCAGCACGCCCTTGGGGTCGGAGGTGGTGCCGGAGGTCCAGTAGATCCAGCGGACGTCGGTGCCGGAGGCGGGCGGCGGGGGCAGGACGGCGGGGTCGCCGTCGGGCAGGTCCTCGTAGGCCTCGAAGACGCCGTGCGCGCCGAGCCGCCGTGCCATCTCCGTGTGGTCGAATCCGCGCCAGACGCCGGGGACGGCGAAGTGCTCGGCCCGTGACCGGCGCAGTGCGAAGCCGACCTCCCTGTCCCGGTGGAACGGGATCACCGGTGTCTGTACGGCTCCGATGCGGGCGAGCGCGAAGGTGAGCACCGCCGTCTCGATGCGGGTGGGCAGCTGCCAGGCGACGACCGTCCCGGCGCGCACGCCGTTGCCGTACAGCCCGGCGGCGCACCGCTCGGCCCGGTCCCGCAGGCCGCCGAAGGTGAGCACGCGGTCGCCCTGGAGCAGGACGGGCCGGTCGGGAGTGAGCTCGGCCCGGCGTTCGACGAGCTCCCAGAGCGTGCGGGACTCGCCCAGGGCGTGTGCGGTCTCGTTCATCCCGTACTCCTCATGGCTGACGTTCCGTCAGATGGTGCGGTGAGCGTAGAGGCCCGGCGCTTGTCGGTCCAGGGGTGCGGGGCTAGCCTGATCCCGTCAGATCTGACGGGTCATCAGAAACGGACCGGGAGCGGTCCGCCCAATCCGGGAGAGGCTCCATGACGGAACTGCCCCGCATCATCAGCGTCGACGACCACGTGATCGAGCCGGCCCACCTCTTCGAGACCTGGCTCCCGAAGAAGTACCGCGACCGGGGCCCCCGGCCCCTCACCGCCGGCATCGGCGAGCTCGCCTACGTCGCCGGCAAGTACCAGATCACGATGGACCCCGAAGGCCCGCCCACCGACTGGTGGATCTACGAGGACCTCAAGTTCCCGTACAAGCGCAACATCGCCGCCGTCGGCTTCGACCGCGACGACATGACCCTGGAGGGCATCACCAGGGAGGAGATGCGACGCGGCTGCTGGGACCCGGCCGCCCGCCTCGCGGACATGGACCTCAACCACGTCGAGGCCTCCCTCTGCTTCCCCACCTTCCCCCGCTTCTGCGGCCAGACCTTCGCCGAGGCGCACGACAAGGAGGTCGCCCTCGCCTGCGTCCGCGCCTACAACGACTGGATGGTCGAGGAGTGGTGCGGGGACAGCGGCGGCCGGCTCATCCCGCTCTGCATCATCCCCCTCTGGGACATCGACCTCGCCGTGGCCGAGATCCGGCGCAACGCCGCCCGGGGCGTCAGGGCCGTCACCTTCTCCGAGATCCCCACCCACCTCGGACTCCCCTCCATCCACTCCGGTTACTGGGACCCCTTCTTCGCCGTCTGCCAGGAGACCGGCACGGTGGTCAACATGCACATCGGCTCCAGCAGTCAGATGCCCGCCGCGTCCCCCGACGCCCCGCCCGCCGTCCAGGCCTCCCTCAGCTTCAACAACGCCATGGCCTCGATGATGGACTTCCTCTTCAGCGGCGTCCTCGTGAAGTTCCCCCGGCTCAAGCTCGCCTACAGCGAGGGCCAGATGGGCTGGATCCCGTACGCCCTCGAACGCGCCGACGACGTCTGGGAGGAGCACCGCGCCTGGGGCGGCGTCCGCGACCTGATCCCCGAGCCGCCGTCCACGTACTACTACCGGCAGATCTTCTGCTGCTTCTTCCGCGACAAGCACGGCATCGCCTCGCTGGACGTCGTCGGCCGGGACAACGCCACCTTCGAGACCGACTACCCGCACGTCGACTCGACCTTCCCGCACACCAAGGAGGTCGCCCTCGACCACGTCCAGGGCCTCGACGACGAGACGGTCTACAAGCTCATGCGAGGCAACGCCATCCGCATGCTCGGCCTCGACCTCGACCGGGGCCCCGTCTGATGGACCTCACCTGCACCGACGAGGAGGAGGAGTTCCGCGCCCGGCTGCGGGAGTGGCTCACCGCCACCCTGCCCGCGCTCCCGCCGAGACCCGACCCGCTCGACTGGCCGGCCCGGCGCGCGTACGACTGCGGATGGCAGCGCCGGCTGCACGACGCCGGATACGCCGACGTCCACTGGGACGCCTCCCCCACGCAGCGGCTCATCTTCCTGGAGGAGACCGAACTCGCCGGCGCGCCCTACGTCGGCGCCAACTTCGTCGGCCTCCTCCACGCCGGACCCACCATCGCCGCCGAGGGCGACGCCGGGCAGCGCGAACGCTGGCTGCCGCCGATCCTGCGCGGCGACCACGTCTGGTGCCAGGGCTTCAGCGAACCCGACGCCGGCTCCGACCTCGCCTCCCTGCGCACCCGGGCCGTCCGCGACGGCGACGAGTACGTCGTCACCGGCCAGAAGATCTGGACCTCCCACGCCGAGGTCGCCGACTGGTGCGAACTCCTCGTCCGCACGGACCCCGACGCGCCCTCGAAGCACCGGGGCATCAGCTGGCTCGCCATGCCGATGGACGCGCCGGGCGTCACCGTACGGCCGCTGCGCACCCTGGCGGGCTCCACCGAGTTCGCCGAGGTCTTCCTCGACGAGGTCCGGATACCCGTCGAGAACCGGGTGGGGGACGAGAACGACGGCTGGCGCGTCACCATGGTCACCCTCTCCTTCGAACGCGGCACCGCCTTCGTCGGCGAGGTCGTCGCCTGCCGCCGCCTCCTCGGCGAACTCGCCCGCACGGCCCGGAAGAACGGCACCTGGGACGACGCCGTCCTCCGCCGGCGGCTCGGCAGGCTGGCCGCCGAGTTCCGGGCACTCTGGCGGCTCACCCAGGCCAACGTCAGCGAGGCCCAGGCGACCGGCGGCGTCCCCGGCGCCGGCGGCTCCGTCTTCAAGCTCCACTACTCGCACGCCCGCCAGGAGCTGTACGAGGCCGCCGCCACCGTCCTCGGCCCCGACGCGCTCGACCTCGACCGCGCCTGGACCCTCGACCGGCTGTCGTCCCTCTCGTACACGATCGCCGCCGGCACCTCGCAGATCCAGCGCAACATCGTCGCCGAGCGCATCCTCGGCCTGCCGAAGGGCCGGTGACCCCCGCCATGGACTTCCGACTCACCGAGGACCAGCGGGATCTGCGGCGGGGCGTACGCGAACTGCTGGCGCGCCGCTTCGGCCGGGAGGCGCTGCGGGGGGCCGTCGACGCGGCCGCTCTGGATCGCGGCCTGTGGCGGGAGCTCGGCGCCGCCGGGTTCTTCTCGCTGCGGCTGCCGGAGGACGAGGGCGGAGTGGGACTCGGGCTTCCCGAGGCGGTGCTCGTCTTCGAGGAGGCGGGCAGGGTGCTGCTGCCGGGGCCGCTGGTCGCCACGCACGTCGCGGCGGGGGTCGTGCCGGGGGCGGCGGAGGGAGCCGTCGTGGTGACCTCCGCGTCGGAGGGACTGGTTCCCTGGCTGGCCGAGGCGGACGTGGTGCTGGGGGACGTGTCGGGCGCCGTGGCCGTGCGCTCGGTGGATCCGCTGACGCCCCTGCACCGGGTGGCCGGCCACCCGGGCGCCGGCGCGACGGACGGGGTCCTCCTGCTCGCCGCCGAGCAGGTGGGGAGCGCGGCGGCCACGACCGACACCGCGGTGGCGTACGCGCGGGGGAGGGAGCAGTTCGGGCAGGTGATCGGGGGGTTCCAGGCGGTGAAGCACCTGTGTGCCGGGATGCTCGTGCGGACCGAGCTGGCCAGGGCGGCGGTGTGGGCCGCCGCGGTGACCGGGGACGCGGTCGAGATCGCGGGGGCGAAGCTGCTGGCCGACGAGGCGGCGGTGGCGAACGCGCGGGACTGTCTGCAGGTGTACGGCGGGATGGGGTTCACCTGGGAGGCGGACGTGCATCTGCACCTGAAGAGGGCGTGGGTGCGGGCGCGGCTCGGGATGACCGGGGCACGGGCGGAGGAGGTGGTGGCGGCGAACCTGTAGCACCGCGCGTCCGACCGGTGACGGAACGTCGATATCGGGTTGTGTCCTTCGGAGGGGCCGTCACGGCCCGGAGTCGGCCTCCGGCTCCGGTACTCTCCGTGGGATGCGAGTGCGCGTTGGCCCGGATCGTCCCGGTGTCGCCCCTGGGGTGGCCCCGTGTCCGGGAATGCCCGCCGCTCGCGCCCGGCGTTCGACTACCCGCAGCGTGCGTCGCACAGTATGGACCATGCGTACTCCTTCGCGCTGGAATATGCCCGAAGCGCTTGTTGCGGTGACTGTACGTCAACCATGCTGTCCCACAAGGGAATCACGTTCCGTAAAGGTGTGTCCGCCGGTTCGGATGGTGTGAGCGGTGCAGGTGCTTCAGGTGCAGTTGGAGGTCGGGCCGGACCCGGCGGAGGTCGGGCGGGCCCGGAGGTGGGCGCGGTCACGGATCGCCGGTTCGGGCATAGGCGATGACGAGCCGCTGGCCGACACGCTGGTGCTGATCATCTCCGAGCTGGTGACCAACGCCGTGGTGCACACGGGGTGTCCCGCCGTGCTGCGGATGCTGTTCGCGGCCGGGGGTGGGGTGCGGGTCGAGGTGGCCGACACGAGCGACCGTCCGCCGCAACCCCGGCACGCGCACGGCGACGACACCAACGGGCGCGGCCTGGAACTGGTGGACGGCCTGGCCGACCGGTGGGGCTGGCAGCCGGAAGGCGCCGGCAAGAGCATCTGGTGCGAAGTGGACCGGGTGTCGGTGACCCCCTCGCACGGGCCGGGCGTGGTGTCGCCCGGCCGGGTGCACTGTTGACGATTCGTGGCGTTTTGCCCACTCTGGTGTGAGCGATTCGTGGCGAGGGGAGCCGAGGGCCGTGTGCCCTCGGCGTGTGCGGGTCGCGGCCGGGTGGCGGCCGCCGTGCCGTGCTCGGGGCGCGCGCGAGCGCGCCGCCGCCCGCGAACCGGCAGGAGGGTTGAACGCCCACCGCCCGTGTGCCGACAGGGGTCTTGAGTGTCCACCGCCCGTGTATCGACAGGGGCCTTGGGTGCCCACCGCTCGTGTGCCGAGCACGGGTGTTGGACGTCGGTCGCCCGTGTGCCGGCACGGCGCTTGAGTGTCCGCCGACCGTGAGCGGTCGGGTTGACGGCCTCAGAGGATGGCGACCGGGGCCACCGGTGTGCCCGTGCCGCCGACGAACGGTTCCGGCATGGCGGAGAGCAGGAAGGCGTAGCGGCTTTCTTGTGCACAGGCTGTGGACAGGGATTCGAGGTTCCAGTTCTGCCCCTGGAGCATGCCCATCTCGACCAGGTCGAGGGCGTGCACGGGCAGCCACAGGTCGTCGATCTCCGGCGGGAAGATCTCGAAGGTGAGCGTGTCGTTGGCGACGGCCGCGACGTCCCGGGCGTGGAACCACTCCGGCGTACGGATCGAGAGTCCCGGTGACGGGAAGGCGTACCCGTGCTTGTCCCCGGCCAGGTACACCTGCATCTGGCCGGTCCGTACGAGCACGATGTCACCGGCCCGGACCGTGACGCCGCCGAACTCCGCCGCCTCGTCGAGGTCCTCCGGGGTGACGGCGTGGTCGCCGGGCAGCCGGTCGAGTCCCTTCGCGGCGGCCACGTCCAGGAGGACCCCGCGGCTCACGAGGTGCCGGGCGGTGTGGATGCCGCTGAACTCGGAACGGCCGTGCGGGGTGACGGTGGCGGCGGGGCGGCCGTTGTAAATGCGGCCGGAGTGCGAGGCGTGGGTCAGGGCGTCCCAGTGGGTGCCGGCCTGGAGGCCCAGGGTCACGGCGTCGTCGCTGGTGGCGACCGTGCCGGGGCCGAAGAGCTCCTGGTTGACCTGGACCATGACGTGCAGCGGGTTCACCCGGCCGGGGATCATCCCGGTCTGCACCCCGTCCTGCTTCAGGTCGACGGCGAGGGGCACGCGGTGGCCGGTGCGGACGGTGGCGACGGCCTCGCGCACGACCTCGTCGGTGACGAGGTTGAGGGTGCCGATCTCGTCGTCCCGGCCCCAACGGCCCCAGTTGTTGACGCGCTTGGCGATCTCGTGAAAAGCGGCGGGGAGAGACATCGGGGCCTCCGGGGTCTTGTTTTCCGGTATCTGACGGACCGTAGAATCCTGACGACGAACGAATCTAACGGACCGTCAGAAAATGCGGGAAGGGGCCGGGCGTGGGGAACTTCTTGGCTGGCAAGGTCGTCGCCGTGACGGGCGCGGGGCGGGGCATCGGCCGCGCCGTGGCCCTCGCGTGCGCGGCGGAGGGCGCGAAGGTCGTCGTCAACGACTACGGGGTGTCGATCGAGGGCGGCGAGCCGACCTCCGAGGTCGCCCTCGCCGTCGTGAAGGAGATCGAGGCGGCGGGCGGCTCGGCCGTCGCCGTCGCCGACGACATCTCCACGATGGCGGGCGGGCAGCGGATCGTGGACGTCGCCCTCGCCGAGTACGGGCGCGTCGACGGGGTCGTCTGCGTCGCCGGCATCCTCCGCGAGCGGATGCTCTTCAACATGTCCGAGGAGGAGTGGGACCCCGTCGTCGCCACCCATCTGAAGGGCACGTTCACGGTCTTCCGGGCCGCGTCGGCCGTCATGCGCAAGCAGGGGACGGGCACGCTGGTCGGGTTCACCAGCGGCAACCACCAGGGTTCGGTGGCGCAGGCCAACTACTCGGCGGCCAAGGGCGGGATCATCTCCCTGGTCCGCTCGGCGGCGCTCGGCCTCCACAAGTACGGCGTCACCGCGAACGCGGTCGCGCCCGTCGCCCGTACCCGCATGTCCGCCAACGTGCCGATGGAGCTGAAGGAGATCGGCGAGCCCGAGGACGTGGCCGCGCTCGTCGTCTACCTCCTCTCCGAGCGGGCCCGCGCCGAGAAGATCACCGGCCAGGTCTACACGATCGCCGGCCCCAAGATCGCCGTCTGGGCCCAGCCGCGCGAACTCCGCGCCGGATACGCCGACGGCGCCTGGACCCCCGAACGGATCGCCGACTTCCTCCCCGGGACCGTCGGCACCGACCCCATGCCCATGCTCGCCCGCCTGGAGGAGATGGCCCGTGCCGCGGCGGCGGGCGACCGCCCCAACGCCACGAAGGAGACCGGGTCATGAGAGGTGTCGTCTTCGACGGGAAGTCCGTCCAGGTCGTCGACGACCTGGAGGTGCGGGATCCCGGAGCCGGGGAGGTGCTCGTCGGGATCGCCGCCGCCGGGCTCTGCCACAGCGACCTGTCCGTGGTCGACGGGACCATTCCCTTCCCGCCTCCCGTGGTGCTCGGGCACGAGGGCGCCGGCGTCGTCCTGGAGGTCGGGGCCGGAGTGACCCACGTCGTACCGGGGGATCACGTGGCCCTGTCGACGCTGGCGAACTGCGGCGCGTGCGCCGACTGCGACCGGGGACGGCCGACGATGTGCCGGAAGGCGATCGGGATGCCGGGGCAGCCGTTCTCGCGCGGCGGGCAGCCGCTCTACCAGTTCGCGTCGAACTCGTCGTTCGCCGAGCGGACCGTCGTCAAGGCCGTCCAGGCCGTGAAGATACCCAAGGACATCCCCCTCGCCTCCGCCGCCCTGATGGGCTGCGGCGTCCTCACCGGCGTCGGCGCGGTGCTCAACCGCGCGAAGGTCGGCCGGGGCGAGACGGTCGTCGTCATCGGCACCGGCGGGATCGGGCTCAACGTCATCCAGGGCGCCCGGATCGCCGGCGCGCTCACGATCGTGGCCGTCGACACCAACCCCGACAAGGAGTCCGTGGCCCGCCGGTTCGGCGCCACCCACTTCCTCGCCTCCGCGGACGGCGTCCGCGAGGTGCTGCCCACCGGCGCCGACCACGTCTTCGAGTGCGTCGGCCACACCGGCCTCGTCCGCACCGCCGTCGACCTCCTCGACCGCCACGGCCAGGCGATCCTCCTCGGCATGACCGCGCCCAAGGCCGAGGCGACGTTCCTGCCCGCCGCCATGTTCCTCGACAAGTCCATCCTGGGCTGCCGCTACGGCTCCTCCCGCCCCCAGAAGGACATCGCGCTGTACGCGGAGCTCTACCGGTCCGGGAGCCTCCTCCTCGACGAACTCGTCACCGCCCTCTACCCCGTGGAGGACTTCGCGCGGGCCGTGGAGGACGCGGAACAGGGCAAGGTGGCCCGGGGAGTGCTCACTTTCTGAGCCGGACGGAGGGTGCGGGGGCCGGGGCCTCGTCCTCGATCAGCCAGGGCGGGGTCCCGTTGCTGCGGGCCCACGCCCAGCACTCCCCCGCCCACGGCGTCAGCATGCCGGTGACGCCGAGCGCGAGCGCCGTCCCGCCGGCCCGGAAGCCGAAGAGGAACGGCAACAGCGCGACGGCCCCGAGGCCGAAGGCGACGAGCGAGGGGAGATGGACGCGCCGCTGGTAGCGGCGTGCGCCGTCCACGGTCTCCGGTCCCATGTACATGCCGATGGTCATGAACACCCCGCCGAAGCCGTTGAGCGCCCAGATCCACACGTAGCCGAAGGCCGAACCCACGTCGAACCCGATCGACGCGTCCGTGCGGACACCGAGGTCGGGCCGGTCCGCGCGAAGGCCAGTCGCTCCTTCGCGCCGGGCTCCGGCTTTCCGATGGTCTCCACCCCGCCGAGGGCGACCTCCCGGGGGCCGGCGGTGAACGGCACCGCGAAGACGATCGTGGACCGGTAGACGGTCACCTCGTCGACGCTTGTCCGCGTGTCGGCGGGGGTGCCGACCACCCGCACCACCGTGGCCTCGCGCAGGCCGCCGCCCGCCTGCTCCAGGGCCCGCTCCCACTCGGCCGTCGCCCGGTCGGGAAGCAGGCACTGGGTCATCCCCGCCGTCCCGAGCAAGGCCGTGCACCACGCCGGCGACAGGGGCAGCAGATACGAGGTCCGCCCGGCCTTCGGCCTCGGACCGCCCACGTACGGGCGGGCCTTGTGGGGGGCCACCACCCACAGGCCCGCGGAGGCGACCGCCCCCGCGAGCAGTCCGAGCTCGATCCACCGGGGCCGGTCGGGGCCCGGGTCGCGGAGCAGCAGCGTCAGGCCCAGCGCCCAGCCGTAAGGACAGGCCGAGCCAACCCGTCAGCCGGGTCCAGCCGGGTCCAGCCGGATCTGGCCGGTCTTCCGCTTCTGCGCCGCTGTTCCATGTGCTTGTCCCCCCCCGGGTGCGATGAGAGGGGGCAGCATAGGGGGGCGGGCCCGCCGAATTCCCCTGGGGGACAGGACCGTCGCCGGGTTACGGTCACGGCCATGTCCTACCGCGAGCTCGCCACCCGCCCCGTCCTCGCCTGGTCGGCGGTCACGGTCACCAGCCGGCTGCCCATCGCCATGGCGCCGCTCGCGGTCGTGTTCCTGGTGCGGGAGCGGCCCGGCGGCTACTCGCTGGGGGCGGTGCTCGCGGCGGTGTACGTGCTCGGGGAGATCGTCGGCGCGCCCGTCCTCGGGATGCGGATGAACGCCGAACGGGCCAGGCCGCAGCTGGCCGCCGGACTCGCCGTCGGCGCCGCCGGGTTCGCCGGACTCGGGCTGGTGCCGGGCGCCCATCCGGTGGTGCTCGGCGCCCTCGCGCTGCTCGCCGGCGTCGGACCCGCCGCCGTGCCCGGCGGGCTGCGGGCGCTGCTCACGAGTCTCGTACCGGAGCGGGCCGTCACGCAGGCGATGAGCATGGAGACGGTGCTGACCTTCGCCATCTGGGCGGCCGCGCCCGCGTTGGCGACCGGGCTCGCGCTCGGCGTCGACCCGGCCGTGCCGCTGCTCCTCATGGGGGCGCTGCTGACCGTGTCGGTGGCGGGGCTGCGGATGCTGCCGGCCGGATGGGCGGCCGAGCCGCAGGAGGAGGGCACGTCGATGCGGCGCATGCTGCTGCGGGCCTGGCCGGTGTACGTGCTGGGGGCCGCCGGCCTCACGCTGCTCGCGCTGGCCGAACTGGTGCTGCCCGCCCTGCTCGAACAGCGGGGGATCGGCATCGGGTGGGCGGGGCCGCTGCTCGCCGGGTTCTCCGTCGGCTCGGCGGCGGGCGGGTTCGTGTACGGCCTGCGGGGTCACTGGCCGGGGTCGCTGTCCACCCAGTCGACGGTGCTCGTGCTCGCGGTGGCCTCGGGCGTCGCGCTGGTCGCCGTACTGCCGTGGACGGCCGCGATCGCGGTGGTGCTGGTCGCCGCCGGGCTCCTCCAGGCGCCGTCGGGCCTGGCCCGGAACCTCGCCCTGCGGGAGATCCTGCCGCCGTCCGCGCTCGCCGCCGGGTACTCGGTGATGTACGCGGCGCTGGGCGTCGGTTACGCGGTCAGCGGCACCCTCGCGGGCGCGCTGCTCAAGGTGGTGGCGCCGTCGACGGCGATCCTGTGCGGGGTGGTCCTGACGGTGCTGCTCGCCGGGGCCGGCGCCGTGGGGGAACGGCGGCTGATCCGCCGCACCGCGGCGGCGGGCGGCGTTCAGGCGGCGTCGGCGCCGGTGCGGAAGGTGCGGCGGTAGGCGGTCGGGGTCACGCCGATCGCGGCCATCAGGTGGACGCGCAGGGACTGGGCGGTGCCGAAGCCGGCGTCCTGGGCGACGCGGTCGACGGGGAGGCCGGTGGACTCCAGGAGGTGTCGGGCGCGTTCGACGCGCTGCTGGGTGAGCCACTGGCCGGGGCTGATGCCGACCTCGTCGCGGAAGCGGCGGGTGAACGTCCGCACGCTCATCGACTCCTTCTCGGCCAGGTCCCGGAGCTGGATCGGCTCGTGGAGGTGGGCCAGCGCCCAGGCTCGCGCGGCGGTGGTGGTGTGGGTGCCCGCCTCGGGGATCGGGCGCTCGATGTACTGGGCCTGGCCGCCGTCCCGGTGCGGCGGTACGACGGTCCTGCGGGCGACGTCGTTGGCGACGGCCGTGCCGTGGTCGCGGCGCACGATGTGCAGGCACAGGTCGATCCCGGCCGCGACGCCGGCCGAGGTGAGGACGTCGCCGTCATCGACGAAGAGGACGTCCGCGTCGACCCGTACCGTCGGGAAGAGCTGCTGGAAGTGCGCGGCGGAGGACCAGTGGGTGGTGGCCGGGCGCCCGTCGAGGAACCCGGCGGCGGCGAGCACGTATCCGCCGGTGCAGATGGAGACGAGCCGGGTGCCGGGCCGGATGTGCGCGAGCGCGGCGGCCAGTTCCCCGGTGAGCCTGCCCTCCTCGTAGACGGGCCCCAGCTCGTACGAGGCGGGTACGACGACGGTGTCGGCGGTCGCGAGGATCTCCGGTCCGTGCTCGACGTACACGGCGAAGTCGGCGTCGGTGGGGACGGCGCCCGCGACCGGGGCGCAGGTGACGATCTCGTACAGGTGCCGCCCCTCGGTGTCCTTGGCGCGGCCGAAGATCCGGTGCGGGATGCCGAGCTCGAAGGGCAGGAGCCCGGGCAGCGCGAGGACGGCGACGCGGTGGGGGGTGGGGCCGGGCTGCGGCGGCACGGGGGTGCTCCCTTCGACGGGCGACGGAGGAAAAGGAGTGGTGGTCCAGACCAATTTCCGGTAGTTCTGCTTGTCCGTGACGGACAACACGTACAAGTCTGAGGCCGCCGAGCGGATTCCCGCCCCGGCCGAGCCGCCCGCACTGTGGAACCGTAACTTCCGGCTCTTCTTCGTCGCCCGCGCGGTCGCCGTCTTCGGCGAGGGCATGATCCCGGTCGCCTTCGCCGCCGGACTCCTCGGCGCCGGCCACCCCGGCTCCACCGTCGGGTACGCGCTCGGCGGCTGGACGGCCGCCTTCGCGCTCTTCGTGCTCTTCGGCGGCGTCCTCGCCGACCGGTTCACCGCCCGCCGCATGATGATCCTCGCCGACCTCCTGCGGCTGCCCGGCGCCGCCGTCCTCGCCGTCTCGTTCAGCCTCGGCAGCCCCCCGCTCTGGGCGGTCTACGCCCTCTCCGTCGCCGCCGGCACGGGCGCCGCGCTCTTCCAGCCCGGCGTCGCCTCCACCATCCCCCGCATCGCCCCCGACGTGCAGCGCGCCAACGCCGTCCTGCGGGTCGTCGAAGCCCTCATGACGATGGCGGGACCGGCCGCGGCGGGCCTGCTCGTCGCGGTCCGGAACGCGGGCGCGGTCTTCGCCGTCAACGGCGTGACGTTCGCGGTCAGCGCCCTCTGCCTCGCCCTGCTGCGCATCGCCCCGCTCCCCTCCGACTCCGCCCGCCGCGACTCCCTCGGCGCCGAACTCGCCGGAGGCTGGCGCGAGTTCCGGTCCCGTAGCTGGCTGTGGGGCGTCATATCCATCTGGACGGTGTACGGGCTGACCGTCGCCGGCCCCATGGTGCCGCTCACCGCGAGCCTCGTCACCGAGGACCACGGCTCGGCGACGTACGGCGTGCTCATGGCCGTCAACGGCGCCGGCAGCGCGGCCGGCGGCCTGCTCGCCCTCCGGCTCCGCCCGGACCGTCCCCTGGCCTCCGGCGCGGTCGCCCTCCTCGGCCTCTCCGCGAACCTCGCCCTGCTCGGCCTCGGCGCACCCGTCGCCCTCCTCGGCGCCGGCCAGTTCATCGGCGGCGCCGCCTTCGCCTTCTGGCTGGTCATGTGGTCCACCGCCGTCCAGACCCACGTCCCGCAGGAGGCCCTCAACCGCATGCACGCCTACGACGTGGCCGGCTCCCTCCTCATGATGGGCGTCGGCCGCACCCTGTCGGGCCCGGTGGCGGTGGCCGTCGGCACCCAGCGGGTGCTGCTCACGGGGGCGGGCATCGCGGTCCTCGTGGTGGCGGCGCTCCTCGCCGTACGCCCGATCAGGACACTGCCGCGGGCGTAGGGCGGGCGGGTAGGGGCGCGGGGCGGGCGTAGGGGGCGTGGAGCGGGCGTAGGAGGTGCTGCGGGCGTTCAGGGAGGGCGCCTCCGGGAGGCGCGGGCGTTTCGGGAGGGGAGTCTTCGGAAGGTGCGGCCGTTTCGGGAGGCGCCTCCGGGAGCGGCCGGGGCGTGTCCCGATCCTTTGGAAAGATGTCGTTCGGGCCAATGGTGGGGGCGGTGGCCCGAACGGGATGCTCGGTGGCATGGCCCAGACAACCGAGCGCCCCGCCGGACCCGCGTCCGACCGTCCCCCCGCCCCCGCCCGCGCCCCCCGCCTGCACCGCGCCTGGTTCGTCGCGGCGGTCACCTTCGTCACGATCATCGGCGCCGCGGCGTTCGCCTCGCTGCCGGGCCTGCTGATCGAGCCGCTGCACGCCGAGTTCGACTGGTCGCGCGGGACGATCGGCTTCGCCGTCTCGGTGAACCTCGCCCTCTACGGGCTCACGGCCCCCTTCGCCGCCGCGCTCATGGACCGGTTCGGCATCCGCCGGGTCGTGGCCGTCGCGCTGACGGTCATCGCCGTCGGCTCGCTCCTGACGGTGTGGATGACCGCGGCCTGGCAACTCGTCCTCTACTGGGGCGTCCTCGTCGGCCTCGGCAGCGGCTCCATGGCCCTCGCCTTCGCCGCCACCGTCACCAACCGCTGGTTCACCGCCCGCCGGGGCCTGGTCACCGGCATCCTCACCGCCGCCGGGGCCTCCGGCCAGCTGGTCTTCCTGCCGCTGCTCTCCTGGCTGGTCGAACACCACGGCTGGCGCCCCGCCGCCGTGACCGTCGCCCTCGCCGCCCTCGCCGTCGTCCCCTTCGTGTGGCTGCTGCTCCGCGACCACCCCGCCGACGTCGGCCTCGCCCCGTACGGCGGGGAGTACGCCGAGAAGCCCGCACCCGTCACCGGCGCCGCCCGCCGCGCCGTCGGCGTCCTGCTCAAGGCGGCCCGCACCGGCCCCTTCTGGCTCCTCGCCGGCACCTTCGCGATCTGCGGCGCCTCCACGAACGGCCTGGTCAAGACCCACTTCGTGCCCGCCGCCCACGACCACGGCATGCCCGTGACCGCGGCCGCCGGACTCCTCGCCGTCATCGGCGTCTTCGACGTCGTCGGCACCATCGCCTCCGGCTGGTTCACCGACCGCTTCGCGGCCCGCCGCCTGCTCGCCGTCTACTACGCGCTCCGCGGCGTCTCCCTGCTCTTCCTGCCGATGCTCCTCGCCCCCGCCGTCCACCCCCCGATGCTGTTCTTCATCGTCTTCTACGGCCTGGACTGGGTCGCCACGGTGCCGCCGACGATCGCCCTCTGCCGTGAGCACTACGGGGAGGACTCCGCGATCGTCTTCGGCTGGGTCCTCGCCTCGCACCAGGTCGGCGCCGCCGCCGTCGCCTTCGCGGGCGGTGTCGCCCGCGACCTCTTCGGCAGCTACGACGTCGTCTGGTACGCCTCCGGCGCCCTGTGTGCGGCGGCGGCCCTGATGGCCCTGGTCATCAGGCGCCCCCGGACGGAGTCGCCCTCTCCTGCCGCAGTCTGACGGGCGGCGCGGTGCTGTCGGCGGCCTACGGGGCGCCTTGCCGATCAGGCCGAATCAGCAAGACACCCCTTGGCTCTGGCCCGGCCCGGCCCGGCCCGGCCCGGCCTGGAGTCCGGCCCGGACTGAGGTCCTGCTCGGGCTCAGGCGCTCTCGGACCGGATGTTCACGGGCCTTCGACGGCCGGCTCGGGCGGGCCGGCCACGCCGACGCAGGCCTCGTTCCCCTCGGGGTCGGCCAGCACCCAGTCGGACGGCGCGTCGGCGTCGCTCACCAGGCGGCCGCCGGGCGCGAGCGCCGCGGCGATCCGGGCCTCGGCCTGGTCGTACGGCACCCACACGTCGACGTGGACCCGGTTGCGCTGCGGGCGCGGCGCGTCCATCCGCTGGAAGTGGAACGGCGCCCCGCGGCGGTGCGGGTCGATCAGGTCCTCGTCGTTGCCGGCGCGGTCCCGGTAGCCGAGCAGGGCACGCCAGAACGCCACCACGCCGGGACCGGCGAGGGCGTCGACGGTGACCTGGACGGTCTGCACGGCGGACGGGTCGGCCGGTACGCCCAGCGCGCGGGCCGCGGCCGAGATCAGCCGGGCCGGCTCGACGTGCCGCCCGGTCAGCCCGTAGTAGTCGTCGGTGACCGTGACGAGGCGTACGAACACGCCCT
The DNA here is from genome assembly GCF_056436715.1 of Streptomyces sp. NPDC043176. Lineage (NCBI taxonomy): Bacteria > Bacillati > Actinomycetota > Actinomycetes > Kitasatosporales > Streptomycetaceae > Streptomyces > Streptomyces sp. NPDC043176. The sequence goes on along the minus strand of NZ_JBWKCA010000003.1, from coordinate 387,714 downwards.
CCTGCCGCACGTCGACGTCCGGGTGGTCGTCACCGGCTCCCGGGATCTCGCTGATCGCCTGCACGAGCCGGGCGCCGGCCGCGAACGACCCGGTGCGGAAGTACGCGCACGCGCCTTCGCCCATCACCCGCCAGTCCTCCACGCCGACGGCCTCGTGGAACTGCCGCGGTCTCATGCGCTCCGTCGTGCTCTCCGCCTGGGGCATCCGCCCAACGTAGCGGGCGGTTCCGACAACCCCGTGCGACCGTGCGGCCCTTCGGGTGCGTACGCGTCCGGCAAGACGCCCCTAAGGGGTGAACCGTCCGAACCGTCCCCGGTGGAAGAGCAGCGGGTCGCCGTCCTCGGCCGCGCCCAGGGCGTCGACCCGGCCCACCACGATCAGGTGGTCGCCGCCCGTGTGGACGGCGCTGATCGTGCAGTCGATCCAGGCGGGCGCGCCGGACAGCCGGGGGGACCCGGTGACGGGCGCGGGCGCCCACTCCACCCCCGCGAACTTGTCCGCGCCGCTGACGGCGAAGGACCGGCACAGGGCGCCCTGTCCGGCGCCGAGGACGTTGACGCAGAAGGCGCCCGCGTCCGCGATCCGCGGCCACGTCGTCGACGTACGGGCGACCATGAACGCGACCAGGGGCGGATCGAGCGACAGGGAGGCGAACGACTGGCAGGCGAAGCCGGCCGGTCCCTCCCCGTCGACGGCCGTCACGATCGTCACCCCGCTCGCGAAGTGCCCCAGGACGCGGCGGAACTCCGCCGGGTCGACCGGTGGCCGTTCGTCCTCCCGGACCGCGCGCAGTACCGGCCGGGGCAGTGGTTCCACGGCCGTCGGCGAACCGGCCGCTCTCAGGTGTCGGACGACGGTGGCCGCCATCCCCGCGTGTCCCATCACACCGTCCATTGAAACTGACGGTTCGTCAGATTGGAAGCCCTCGGGACACCGAAGAGGAAGCCCCCGGGGCGACGGTCCGACCGTCGCCCCGGGGGCTTCCGACGAGCGCCCCTCGGAGGGGCACTCCGCTAACGCCCCTCGTACCGCGCCTCCCGGCGTTCCACGAAGCTCGCCACGCCCTCCTGGGCGTCCCTGGTCGTCATGTTGAGTTCCTGTGCCGTCGCCTCCGCCGCGAACGCGGTGACGCGGTCCGAGTCCAGGGAGGCGTTCACGAGCTGCTTGGTGAGGACGAGGGCGCGGGTGGGGCCCTGGGCGAGGCGTTCGGCCCACTCGCGGGCGGTCTTCTCCAGGTCGGCCGCCGGGACGACCCGGTTCACCAGGCCCAGGTCCTTCGCGTCGGAGGCCCCCACCGCGTCGCCGAAGAACATGAGCTCCTTGGCGCGCCGGGGCCCGACCAATCGGGGGAGGAGGTACGCGCCACCGCCGTCCGGGACGAGGCCGCGCCGTACGAACACCTCGATGAACCGCGCCGAGTCCGCCGCGATCACCAGGTCGCAGGCGAAGGCGAGGTGCGCGCCGATGCCCGCCGCGGTCCCGTTGACGGCGGCGACGACCGGCTTCTCGCAGTCCATCACCGCCCCGATGAAGCGCTGCGCGCCGAGCCGGATCATGCGGGCCACGTCCCCCGCGACCCGCTCGCCCGCGGCGGGCGCGCCGCGCAGGTCGGCCCCGGCGCAGAAGCCGCGGCCGGTGGCGGTCACCACGACCGCCCGGACGTCCGGGTCGGCGGACGCGTCCGCGAGCAGGGCGATGATCCGCTCCCGCTGGTCCCAGGTGACCGCGTTCATCGCCTCGGGGCGGTTGAGGGTGATCCAGGAGACGCCGTTCTCCACGGTGTGCAGGACGTCGTCCTGTGCGGCGCTGCCCGGGCGGCCGGGCGGAGCGTCGTCCTGTGCGGCGGCGTCCGAAAGGTCCCGTGCGGCCTTGTCCCGCGCGGCGCCGTCCGGAAGGTCCCGTGCGGCCTTGTCCCGCGCGGCGGCACCCTCCGAGCGGTCCTGCGCGGAGTCGTGCGGTGCGGCGGACATCGGGGCTCCTATCGGCAGACGGCGAGGGCGTCGAGGGCGACAGCGCCCTGGCCGCGGGGCAGCACCATCAGGGGGTTGATGTCGAGTTCGGCGAGGTCGCCGTCGAGTTCGAGGGCCATGCGCTGGACGCGGAGGACGACTTCGACGAGGGCGTCGACGTCGGCGGGCGGTGCGCCGCGGACGCCGTCGAGGAGGGCGTGGCCGCGGAGCTCGGCGAGCATGGAGCGGGCCTCGTGCTCGCCGAAGGGGGGAACGCGTACGGCGGTGTCGTTCAGGACCTCGACGAGGACGCCGCCGAGGCCGACGGTCACGGTCGGGCCGAAGAGGGCGTCGCGGGTGACGCCGACGACCATCTCGACGCCGCGCCCGACCATCTGGCAGACGAGGACGCCGTCGAGGTCGATCGACTCGAAGCGGGCGATGTCGGTGAGTTCGCGGTACGCGTCCCGTACCTGGCTGGCGGAGGTGAGGCCGACCTTCACCAGGCCCAGTTCCGTCTTGTGGGCGAGCTGGGCGCCCGACGCCTTCATCACGACCGGGTAGCCGACCAGCCCCGCGGCCCGGACGGCCGCCGCCGCGCTGGTGACGAGCTGTTCGCGCGGCACCCGTATCCCGTACGCGCGCAGCAGCTGCTTCGCCGCGTGCTCGCTGAGCCGCCGGCCGGGCCGCATGAGGGCCTGGGCCTTGCGGAAGGAGGGGGAGGGGGTGCGGGGGGCCTCGTCGAAGGGGGAGCGGTAGCCGGCCGTGAACCGGTGGTGGTCGAGGTAGGCCTTGACGGCCCCGATGCAGTTCCCGAAGGTGCGGAAGGTGGCGAGGCGGGAGGAGCCCAGGAGGGTCGAGCGGTACGCGTCCTCCGTTCCCACCGGTGAGCCCCAGACCACGCAGACCAGCTTGTCCGTGGCCTCGGCCGCGTCGACCAGGTCCTGGGCGAGCTTGTCGCTCATGGGCGGGAAGGGGCCGGTGATGGGACAGATCAGGACCCCGACCGACGGGTCCGCGAGGATCGCGTCGATGATCTTCCGGCCGCGCCAGTCGCCGACCGGGTGGCCGCCGTTGTCGACGGGGTTCGAGACGCTCAGGTACTCCGGTATCCACTGGTGCAGCTCGTCCTGCTTGGCCTGCGGGAGGGTGGGGAGCGCGAGTCCCGCCGCCGTGGCCAGGTCGGCGAAGTGGGCGCCCGTACCGCCGGAGATCGAGTAGACGACGACGCCGTCCGCGAGCGGCCGGCGCGCGCGGGCGAGCAGCGTCGCCGTGTCCTGGAGCTGGTCGAGCCCGTCGACCCGGATCACCCCGAACTGGCGCATGGCCGCGTCCACGACCCGGTCGGCGCCGGTGAGCTTCCCGGTGTGCGAGGCGGCCGTGCGGGCCCCGGTCTCGGTCCGGCCGACCTTCACGGCGACGACCGGCACTCCCCGGCGCGCGGCCCGGTCGGCGGCGAGCAGGAAGGACCGGCCGTCCTTCAGCCCCTCCACGTAACAGGCGATGGCCCCGACCTCGGGCCGCCCCGCGAAGTAGGAGATGAAGTCGGCGGTCTCCAGGTCGGCCTCGTTGCCGGTCGGCGCCCAGTGCGAGAGGCGGACGCCGAGCTCCTGGAGGGTGAAGACGGGCCTGCCCTGGTGGCCGGACTGGGTGATGAGGGCGACGGCGGGGCCGTCGAGGTCCTCGCGGAAGCGCTCGAAGGCGTTGAGGTTGGTGTTCGGGCCGAGGAGCCGGAGGCCGGAGCGGCGCACGGCCTCGCCGAGACGTTCCTGCGCCTCGGCCCCGGCCTCCCCGGTCTCGGCGAAGCCGGACGCGAACGCCACGGCGAACCGCACCTTCGCCTCGGCCAGCTCCTCGATCACGGGCAGCGGATCGGCGATGAGGAGGACGGCGAGGTCGACGGGTTCGGCGAGCGCGCCGACGGAGGGGACGCAGTCGATCCCGAACACGCTCGTGCGGGTCGGGTGCACGGGCACGAGCCTGGCGCCGACCCGCTCCGACCAGGCCAGCAGCTGCCGGGTGATCCCGGTGTTCGGCCGGCCCTCGGTGTCGGAGGCGCCGACGACGGCGACGGACTCGGGCCGGAAGAACCGGTCGAGGTCGGGTACGAGGGCGTGCAGCGGCCGTCCGCTGACGTCCTGGTCGCCGGGTGCGGCGGCGACGCCGTGCACGACGACCGGGGGCGCCTCTCCGCAGGCGACCACGCGGGCGCGGAGATCGGTGGTGAAGGTGCCGTGAGTCGATCCAAGCATGTGTTCCGCCCGCCCCTTCATCCATCCGTATACAGCTGACGCTTAGTCAGATTACAGAACTGACGGCCAGTCAGGAATGGGTGCGGTGAGTCCGATGTGAGACACCCGGAGCGAGCGCCCCGACCCCGTACAACCATTCGAAGGTCCGGACGGTCTCCTCTCCGGACGACGTGATCCACCGCGTCCGAGTCTCCTACCTGGGGGAAATGTGACCCGCTCCACCCGGCCCCGGGGCCGCCGCCGCGCCCTCGGCGCCGCCCTGGCCGTCCTGGTCTCCTCCGCAGCGCTCACCACGGCCGCGACGGCCCCGGCGCAGGCCGCCGAGGGCGTGCCGAAGCCCCGGGTGGCCTTCACCGAGTACAAGTACGTCGACGGCGTCCGCACCGGCGACACCCTCGTCACGGTCAACGCCGACGGCACCGACCGGCGCGCGCTCGTGCTCACCGGCCGGAACGTGCCCCCCCTGAGCAAGATCAGTGGCGTCACCTTCTCGCCCGACGGTCTGCGCCTGGCCTTCATCACCCCCGGCGGCAGCGTCTGGACCGCGAACGCCGACGGCACGAACACCCACCTGATCCGCTCGAACCTCGACAACCCCGACAGCACGCTCGACAGCCTCGACTGGACCGCCGACGGCCGGCAGCTCTACGCGAGCTCCTCGCTCAGGCCCGATGTCTACACCTCCCCCTCCATCCACCTCATCGACGTCGCCGATGGAGGTCTCCACGGCGCCCTCCCCGGGGGCACCCAGGTGGACGTGGCCTGGGACGGGCGGATCACCTTCGTCCGAGGCCAGAGGAGCGCCTCCGAGGTCCACCTCTGGGACCCGCGTGTCGGCGGCGAACCGACGCGCATCGCCGCGGGCATGTACCCGGCGTTCTCGCCGAACGGCGAGCAGATCGCCTTCTCTGCGAGTGGGTTCTCATGGGACGCGCGCGCCCACGTCCTCGACGGCGGTGGCGAGTACCCGCTGACCACGGGCGAGTACGCGGGGGCCGGCGCCGAGTGGTCCCCGGACGGCGGTCTGATCGCGTACGGCGTCGGCGGGCAGGCCGCCGTCAGGAGCGCCTCCGTGCCCGACGGCACCCGCACGGTCCTCTCGGCGCCCGGTACCGTCGCCGACGACATCTCCTGGATCGCGCCGCGCGGCTGGAACCCCCACGGCACCTTCCGCCACGACTACGGCGGCGACGGCCGCGCCGACGTCCTCGCCCTGGACGGCGCGGGTGTCCTCTGGCGCTACGACGGCACCGGCACCGGCGGCCTCCAGCCCCGGGAGAAGATCGGCTGGGGCTGGAAGGGCTGGCGCTTCACCGCCGCCGGCGACCTCAACGCCGACGGCCGTCCCGACGCGCTCGCCCAGGACGCCACCGGCGGCCTCTGGCGGCTCGACGGGACCGTGGGCGGCGCCTTCGGCGCCAAGGTGAGGATCGGCACCGGCTGGAAGGACTTCAGGCTCACCGGCGTCGGAGACCTGAACACCGACGGCTTCCCCGACGTCCTCGCCGTCGACGGGGCGGGTGCCGTCTGGCAGTACGCGGGCGACGGCCGCGGCGGCCTCCAGGCCCGCCTGCGGGTCGGCACCGGCTACACCGGCCAGCGTTTCACGGGCGTCGGCGCGTTCACGGACAGCGGCTACCAGAACCACCTCGGCCTGTTCCCGTCCGGCGACCTCTACCGCTACGAGCGGGGCGGCGCCGACAAGATCGGCTGGGGCTGGAAGGGCCTGACCCTGACCGGCGCGGGCGACCTCTCCGGCGACGGCGTCACCGACGTCCTCGCCCTCGACGCCGCCGGCGTGCTGTGGCGGTACGACGGCGACGGCCGGGGCGGCCTGAAGCCCAGGATCAAGGCGGGCTGGGGCTGGAAGGGCATCTCCCTGTTCTGACCCCCGGGAGACACCGCACGGCGCCCGTCCCCGCCCGGGGCGGGCGCCGTCCGTCACTTCGCCGACGACCGCGCGATCCGCCGCGCGATCTTCTCCGCGTCGATCGCCAGCTCGCGGAACATGCCGCTGATGGGGTTCGTGAACCCGGTGAAGTACAGGCCGGGGGCCTCGCGCGGGCAGCGCGCCCCGTGGACCGCCGGGCGCCCGCCGTCGTCCAGGACGCCGAGGTGGCCGAGGAGGGGTTCCAGGGCGCGCCGGTAGCCGGTCGCGGCGATCACCGAGTCGGGGGCGACGCGGGTGCCGTCGGCGAGCACGACCTCGCCGCCGTCGAAGGCCTCCACCGCCGCGACGACCTCGACCTTCCCCGCCCGCACCGCGTCGATGAGGCCCACGTCCTGGACGGGCACGGCGCCCTCGCGCTGGCGGGTGGCGACGCCGGTCGTGGGCCGGGGGAGGCCGTGGGCCGAGAGGTCGGGCACGGCGATCCGGCCCACGAGGTCGCCCATGCGGTCGACGAGGGCGACGGGCAGCCGCCGGACCATGATGCCGGTGCGCTGGGCGGGCCAGCCGGCGGTGGTGCGGCGGACGATGTGCGGGACGGTCCGTATCGCGAGCCGTACGCGCGCGGCGCCGCCTTCGGCGAGGTCGGCGGCGATCTCGGCGCCGGTGTTCCCGGCGCCGACGACGAGGACGTCCTTGCCCTCGTACGGCCCCGGATTGCGGTAGGTCCGCGCGTGGCTCAGCTCGCCCCCGTACGCGTCACGGCCGGGCCAGTCGGGGACGTGCGGGGTGTGGTTGTAGCCGGTCGCCACCACCACCGCGCGGCCGGTGAGCCGCCGCCCGCCCGTCGCGTGCAGGATCCAGTCCGCGCCGTCCCGCTCGACGCGGAAGACCTCGACCCCGGTCACGACCTCCAGCTCGTGCTTCTCGGCGTACTTCTCCAGGTAGCGCACGACGTCGGCGCGGGCCACCCAGCGGCCGAACGAGCGGGGCATCTTCAGGCCGGGGAGCGCGGAGAGCCGCCGGGTGGTGTGCAGGCGCAGCCGGTCGTAGTGGGCGCGCCAGGAGGCGCCGACGGCGTCGGACTTCTCCAGGACGACGGCCCGGACGCCCCGCGCGCCCAGGGCGGCGGCTACGGCGAGGCCGCCGGGGCCGCCCCCGATGACGTACACGGGGTGAGCGGGGGGTTGATGGGGGGTGGTGATGGCCATGAATGCTGAGCGTAATGACGTGTACACGCAGTGGGTCTCGGTCGAGACGGGTTTCGGTTGCGAATCGGTCACGCCGTACCGCCCCTTGCGGAGGAGGCCCGCTCTGCGCTGAACTGACGTACCGTCAGATATGGCTCTCCGAGGGGGCACGCATGCAGACCGTCTGGCTCACCGGCGCCGAATGGCTCGCCGTCCTCCGCATCGGCCTCGGCCTGTGGTGGCTGGAGAGCTGGCGCCACAAGGACAAGAAGGGCTGGTTCGAGCGCGGCACCGGCATCGCCTGGGCCGCCGACGTCGCCGGCAAGCACCGCTGGCCGCAGGTCAAGAAGGGCTTCGAGACCGTCGTGGCCCCCCGTCCCAGGCTCATGGCGTACGTCGTCGTCTACGCCGAACTCGCCCTGGGCCTCGGCCTGGTCGTCGGCCTCCTCACTCCGGTCGCCCTCGTCGGCGGCCTCCTCCTCAACCTCCTCTACCTCGTCCTGATGATCCACGACTGGGCCGAGCAGGGGCAGAACGCGATGATGGCCCTCATCTCCCTCGTCGCCCTCTTCGCCGTCTCCTGGCAGACCTGGTCCCTCGACTCCGCGATCGGACTCTTCTGATGACGGCGCAGCCCACGACGCCCGCGACCACCGAGGCCGCCCGGCCCGCGACGCCCCCGGCGGTCAAGCCCGCCACGGCCGCCACCCCCGACATCGACGCCTTCACCCGCCCCTACTGGGACGCCGCCGCCGAGGGCAGGCTGCTGCTGCGCCGCTGCGCGGCCTGCGACCGCGCCCACCACTACCCGCGCGAGTTCTGCCCCCACTGCTGGAGCGAGGACGTCCGGTGGGAGCAGGCGAGCGGCCGCGCCACGCTCTACACGTGGTCGGTCGTCCACCGGAACGACCTGCCCCCCTTCGGGGAGCGCGTGCCGTACGTCGCCGCCGTCGTCGACCTCGCCGAGGGGCCGCGCATGATGACGCAGGTCGTGGACGTGCCGGAGGGCGACCTCCGGATCGGGATGGAGCTGGAGGTCGCCTTCCGGGCGGAAGGGGCGGACGGGGAGGTCACCGTCCCCGTCTTCGGCCCGCCGGGCTCACCGCGCTCATCTGGTTCCCAGGGCTGAGATGTTCCGCCACAACTGTGCGCGGTTCGTGGAGTCGCAGGTGTAGGTCATCACGAACGGCGGACCGACCAGCAGGCACTGGCCGCTGTTCATGTTCTTGATCGTCCGCCCGGAGGACGTCGACGTGCCGGTCTTCCAGGCCTGGACGCTGGATCCGCTGCAGGCGGCGACCGTCACGCTGGAGCCGCTCGGTTGCAGGCAGTTCCCGGACTTCTTGCTGATGAGGCGGAAGGTGCCGTTGGCGCCGGGGGAGTAGGTCCAGGAGTACGCGAGGCTCCCGCCGTTGGTGGGCGCCGAGCCGCACTCGTAGGTGTTGACGAGGATGGCGTAGCCCGCGTCGTTCTCCGCCAGACACTGCCCGTTGGAGACGTTCTCGATGGAGTACGTCCCCGAGGGCGTCGAGCCGGTGGGCGGCGGGGGTGCGGGTGCCTTGGTCGTCGGCTTGGGGGCCGGGTCGGTCGTCGATCCGCCGGAGGAGCCGGAACCGCTGCCGGAGGCGGTGGAGCCACCGCCGGTGGAGCTCGACCCACCGCCCCCCGAGGCGGAGCCGTCACCCCCGGGCAGCGTCCCCGTGCCGCCCGCCCCGCCGCCCACGGCCCCGCCGCCCACCGCCCCGCCGTCGACGGGCGGGGGCGGAGCGCCGGGGGAGGAACCCGGCGGCTTCGAGGCGGGCGGCTTCGGGGCCGGGGCCTTCGAGGACGGGGAGCCGGGCGCGCTCGACGGCGGCACGGCCGCCGGCTGCGAGACGACGGCGGACGGGGAGGGCGAGGTGCTCGGGCCCGCCCCGAGACGGCCGATCTCGTACGGGCCGAGGGCGACGGTCAGGGTGGTGCCGGTGGCCACGACGACGGGCACGGCGAGCATGACGAAGCGGTTGCGGCGCTTGCGCTGCTCGCCGGAGGCGCCCCGGCCGGTCGCGGCCGGCCGGTCGGGGGAGGCGGTCGCGGGCTCCTTGCCGGGCTGCGGGGTCAGCGAGGCGGTGGCGACGTCCTCGGAGGGGTCGGCCTTCTCCAGCTCCGTCAGGTGCTCGGCGGTCGGGGCCCCGGCGGCGAAGACGGCGCGCTCGCCGATCCGCCCGGCGACGGCCGTCGGCCAGGCGGCGTCCGCGGCCCGCTCCTCGGTGAGTCCGACGAGCTCCTCGGCCGTCGGCCGGTCCGCGGGGTCCTTGGCGAGACACTTCCGTACGAGCTCCGCCAGCGCGGGATCGTCCTCGGTCAGCCGCCCGAACTCGGGCTCGGCGTGGACCACCCGGTACAGGAGGTCGGGGCCGGAGCCGTCGCCGAACGGGGGCCGCCCGTTCGCCGCGTACAGCAGGAGGCTGCCGAGGGCGAACACGTCGGCCGCGCCGGTGAGTCGCCGGTCGGCGACGGCCTGCTCGGGTGCCATGTAGGCGGGCGTGCCGATGACCATGCCGGTCTTGGTGAGCCGGCTCTGGTCGGCGGCGCGGGCCACGCCGAAGTCGATGAGGGAGAGGCCGTCGCCGGTCAGCATGACGTTGGACGGCTTCAGGTCGCGGTGCACCATGTCGGCGCCGTGGACCACCCGCAGCCCGTTCGCCGCGTCGCGGAGGAGGCGCCAGAGGGCGTCGCCGGTCAGCGGGCCGCCGTTGAGCCGGATGGCCTCGTTGAGGGTGATGCCGGGGATGAACTCGGTGGCGAACCACGGCGGCTTGGCCGTGCGGTCGCTCGCGAGGAGCTTGGTGTTCGCCCCGGCGGGAAGCCGGGCGAGGTTGTCCAGCTCGTGCCCGAAGTGGCTCAGGAAGTCGGGGTCCTCGGCGAGCACGGGAAGCACCCGCTTCACCGCCGCGAACGTGCCGGGCACGGCGCCCAGGTACACCCGGCCCATCCCCCCGGACCCGAGCACCCCGAGCAGCCTGAACGCCCCGATCCGCCGGGGATCCCCCGCCTCCAGCGGCATGGCCCCGCTGCCGATCAGCCCGCCGAAACTAGAGTTGTTTTCCGGTTCCCCCTGCATGGGCCACACACTAGCCGAGCCCCCTTCGGATCTGAATATCAATCAGGTGAAGGGGGATCGACGTCAACATATCGTCAATCGGGCCGAGTTGGCGCGAGACGTACGGGAATCTCCTAGAACCAGTCCCGGTCGGTCATCGAGTTCTGGAAGTAGTTCTCCAGACGCGGCTTGAAGGGCGCCTGCCAGTCCCCCGTCCCCCCGTACCAGTACATGCGGGCCGTGGGATCGGACTTGTCGAACGCCACGAGGTCGTTGCGGCCGTCGCGGTCGATGTCGCCGGTGCCGACGACCCGGGCGTACGTGTTCCAGCCGGAGCCGATCTTCGTGCGGGGCGCGAGGGTGCCGTCGCCCTTGCCGAGGTACTGCCAGAGGTTGCCGTCCTTGTCGCGGGCGACGAGGTCGCCGGCGGGGGCTCCGGCGATGTTGCCGGTGGCGGTGACCTGGTGGTAGACGCCCCAGCCGGTGCCGATCTGCTTGCGGGGCCCGAGCGGCGCGTTGTGGTTGCCGGTGGCGGGGTACAGCCACAGCCCGCCGGCCGTGTCCGTCGCGAGGACGTCGGGCCGGCCGTCACCGGTCAGGTCGCTGCCGCCGGCGATCTGGTCGTAGATCTGCCAGCCGGTCCCGATCCTCACCGGGGGAGCGAACGAGAAGGTGCCCGCGCCCGGGTGCATCCACAGCCCGCCGCTCTTGTCGCGGGTGACCAGCTCGGGCGCCGTGCTCATCCCCCCGAGGTCCCCGGGCGCGACGAACCGGTCGTAGGTGCCTCCCCAGCCGGGGAGCGTGGCGCCCTTGAACCAGTTGAAGCCCTGCTGGAGGGGAAGGTAGGAGCCTTCGAAGACCGACACGTCCCCGGTGGCGGAGTCGACCGCGAACAGGTCCGGCGAACCGTTGCCGGAGAAGTCGTGCGACTTCGGCGCGCGGACGACCTTCGTCGTGCCGCTCAGCCCCACGCCCTTGCCCACCCCGTCGAGGGGGGCGACGCTGACCTGCCAGACGTAGTCGCCGTTGGGGACGTCGCCCCACGGGGTGAGCCCACCCTCCCAGGCCGAGCGGTTCCCCTGCCACGTGAGGGTCATCTCCCCGGGGCCGGTCGGGCCCTCCGTGGGGCGGAGCTCGCTCGTCCACTCCGTGACCAGGGGCGTCTCCGCCTTCGAGATCATGACGGTCACCCGCACGTTGCGACGGCTCACGCCGATCGTGAACGGGACGACGCCCCGGTTCTTGTCGAGGTCGAGGACCGCCGGGATGTCCGGGCCGCTGGTCACGGAGACACCGGTCTTCTCCCCGGTCCCCGCCACCGGCTCCCGCGTGACCGAGGCGCCGCCCCGCACCCGGTACAGCCCCTCGCCCTCGGCCACGGACCCGCCGCGCACGAGCACCGAACCGTCCGGAGCGGCGGTCACGCTGGTCACGTGGTCGATCCACGGCTTCCACCCGGACGTCCCCGTCAGGCTGACGGCCCGCGGAGGGTTGCGGTAGTGGAAGGGGTCCGTGTCGTCCTCCCCGTAGACCACCCAGCCGTCGACGAGGCCGACCTTCACCGCGCCGCCGCCGGTGTTCAGCGTCGTGAGCTGACCGGACTTCCGGTCCGCCACGATCAGCTGGTCGTCGAAGTAGCCGTCCGAACGCGGCTTGCGGTGCACCCACGCCACGTGCGTGGCCGACAGCGCGGCGGACTGCGCGTAGTCGACCGGGCCCTGGTTGGCGTACGTCTCCGTCACCGCCCGCGTCGCCAGGTCGACCACCGCGAAGTGGCTCTTCCCGGCCGACCGGTAGCCGACGAGCGCGGTCCCGGGGATCCCGGCCGCGAAGGTGAGCGCGCTCGCGTCCGCCGGCAGCCCCGTCACGGCGTGGTTCCCGGTGCTGCCGTCGGCCTCGTGGGTCACGAGGTGCAGCAGGGTCCCGCCGTCGGCGGGGGCCACGCTCGTCAGGACGGTGCCACCGACCGCGCCGATCGGCGTGTGGACGCCGCCGCCCGGGAAGTTGATCGCGATGTCGACCGGAGCGGCCCCCGTCGCCATGTCCCTGAGCCGGACCGTGTTGATCCCGGGGCGCGTGACGACCACGTCGGACGCGGCCCCCAGGACCTCCTCCTGACCGAGGTCGCTCGTCGTCCCGTCGGCCAGCCGCGTCCACCGGTACTCCCCGGCGTCGCTCTTGCTCAGGAACCCGGTCTCACCCGCGCTGACCACCTCGGACGCGAGCGGGAAGGCGATCGGGGCCTCGGCGGTGACCGCCGGCGCCACGGCCGGGGTCCCGGCGACGGCGCCGGGGGCCGCCGCGACGAGGGTTCCGGCGGTGACGGCCAGGGTCGCGGCGACGGCGGCGGCGAGGAGTCTCGACCGGGACGGCGTGCGGTGCGCTGTACGGGGCAAGGCTCGGTTCCTGTTCCGTGAAGGGGACGAGGGAATGCGTCGTGGCGGGGGGAGCGGGGGCGCTAGAACACGAGGCGCGCGTCCTGCGCGGCCGCCCATTGCGCGGTCCGGGGACCGAAGGGCGCGCTCCAGACGCCCGTGCCCTTGTAGACGTAGACGTTCTTGCCCGGGTCGGACGGGGTGCGGACGTAGGCCATCAGGTCGTTGCGGCCGTCGTGGTCGAGGTCGCCGATGGCGAGGATCCGGCTGTACGCGCTCCAGCCGCCGCCGATCCTGGTGCGGGGGGCGAAGGTGCCGTCGCCCTTGCCGAGGTACTGCCAGAGGACGCCGTCCTTGTCGCGGGCGACGAGGTCGCCGGCGGGGGCTCCGGCGATGTTGCCGGTGGCGGTGACCTCGTTGTAGACGCCCCAGCCGGTGCCGACCTTCTTGCGGGCGCCGAAGGGGGCGTTGACGTTCCCGGTGCCGGGGTACAGCCAGAGGACGCCCGCCTTGTCGGTGGCGAGGAGATCCGCCCTTCCGTCGGCGTTCACGTCACTGCCGCCGGCGAGCTTGTCGTAGATCTGCCAACCGGTGCCGATCCGGGTGCGGGCCGAGAGCGGCTTGTCCGCCGTACCGCCCTGGTAGAGCCAGAGGTATCCGCTCCTGTCGCGGGCGACGACGTCGGGCTGCGTGGTGCCGCCGAGGTCACCGGGGACCGAGACGCGGTCGTAGATGCTCCAGCCGGTTCCCCAGCGGGTGTCCCAGCCGCGCGTGTCCTCGTTCCAGACGAGTTCGCCCGCCGCGTTGACGCTGAGCAGGTCGGGGACGGCGTTCTCCGTCCAGTCGTGCGGGCGGGGAGCGCGGGCGACGGTGAACGTGCCCCTCAGCTCCACCGCCTTCCCCACGCCGTCGGTCGGCCGGATCTCCGCCTTCCACTCGTACAGCCCGTTCGACGCCGTCCCGCTGGACCCGTAGTCGCCGGTGCCGTAGTCGTAGCTGCCGTCCCACCTGACGAGGAGGGATCCGGGCGTGCCGCTGGAGGAGCCGTTGCCCTGCCACATGTAGGAGTAGTGGTCGATCTGGCCGGGCGGCGAGATGATCATGTGCACCGCCGCGTCGGGCCGGTCCACGTCGAACGTGAACGCCGCGGGGCTGTTCTTGTCGGGGTCGACCACCTCCGGGGCGTCGTACCCCGTCACCGAGAGCTGGGTGACCTCGCCGCTGCGGGCCACCAGCTGCCGGCCCACCCCGTCCTCGCCCGCCGTGACGCGGTACAGCCCCTCGGCCTCGCCCTCCACGAGCGACCCGCCCCGGACGAGGAGCGTCCCGTCGGGCGCGACGGCGAGGCTCGTCGCGTGCTCCAGGAGCTCCTCGTCCGGGTCGGAGCCCAGGGACCGGGCGACGAAGGGGAGTCGTGCGTTGTGGGGATCGGTGGCGTCCTCCCCGTGGACCACCCATGACCCAGTCAGGCCGACCCTGAGCCCGGTGGCCTCCCCGACGGCGAAGCGCCGTGTGACACCGGGCTGCTTCCGGTCGGCGACGACCACGGCCTGCTGCAGCCGCCCGTACGCGTCCACGGTCTGCTCGACCCACGCCACGTGCGTCGCCGAGAGGGCGAGGGACTGGGAGCCGCGGCTCGGCTTCGGGTTCTCGTACGCCTCCACGACCGCGGCCGCCGCCAGGTCGACGACGGCGTACCGGGTCTTCCCCCCGGACCTGTACGAGACCAGCGCCGTCCCGGGGATCGCGGACCGCAGCGTGAACTGCGTGCCGTCCACCGGCAGTCCGGTCACCGCCCGGTTCAGCAGCGTCCCCTCGGCGTCGTGCGAGACGACGTGCAGCTCCTCGGCACCGGTCTCCATGTGCACGCCCGTCAGGACGGTCGAACCCACGGCGCCGATCGCGATGTCGACCCCTTCGCCGAGCTTCCGGAGATCGACCTCCACGGGCGCCGCACCCGTGGCCATGTCCCGGATCCGCAGCACGTGGTCGGCGGTCTGTGCGACCACGACGTCCGAGACCCCGCCCAGGACCGGCCCCGAACTCTCGACGACCGTCGAGACCCCGTCGGAGTAGCGGGTCCAGCGGTACTCACCGGCGTCGCTCTTGCTCAGGAAGCCGGTGGCGCCCGCGCTGACGATCTGCGACGCCTTCGGGAAGGCGATCACCTCGCCGTCGGCGGGGGCGGCCGCGGCGGCGGACACCGGCACCACGGCCGGGGCCGCGGCGCCGGCGACAGAGGCCGACGCCAGCGTCCCCGCGGTCACGGCCAGCGAGACGGCGACGGCCGCCGTCAGTCGCCGGGACCGTGAAGTGACACTCGATACGTAGGACAACGCCGGCTCCCTGCAGGTCCGTGAGGGCGCGAGGCGCGCCACACCCAAACAGACATGCGAGGGAGCCGAGGGGTTGTACGGAGATCCACTTCGGTCTCTGCCGACTGCCGACTGCCGACTGCCGACTGCCGACTGCCGACTGCCGACTGCCGATCGCCGACTGCCGGCCCGCGCGCCGCTACAGCAGGTTGTAGACCTGGAAGCCGTAGCCGATCTTGACCGGCGGCTTGTAGAGGGCGCCCGACGCGCTGCCCGTCCCCGAGTACCGGAACAGCTCGCCGTCGGGCTTGCGCGCGATCAGGTCGGACACGCCGTCCTTGTCGAGGTCGCCGACGGAGAGGATCCGGTCGAACGCGTTCCAGCCGCCGCCGACCCTCGTGCGGGCCGTGAAGGGGGCCTTGTAGTCGCCCGTGCCCTTGTACAGCCACAGGACGCCGGAGGTGTCGCGGGCGACGATGTCGGGCTTGCCGTCACCGGTGAGATCACCCTGGCCCTCGACCTGCGTGTACTGACCCCAGCCGCCGCCGAGGCGCTGGCGCGGGGTGAGCTTGCCCTCCGGGTAGGAGAGGTACTGCCACAGGACGCCGGCCTTGTCGACGGCGATGAGGTCGGCCTCGGGGGCCCCACCCAGGCTGCCGGGGGAGAGCACCTTGGTGTAGATGTTCCAGCCCGTGCCGATGTCGTACCGATGACTCTCGAGTTCGTCGTCGATCCAGCTGTACGTCAGCCGGCCGTCGGTGAAGAGGCTCCAGCCGCCGTCGCTCCAGCCGTCGCCGTCGACGTCGACGCTGATCGAGTCGGCGAAGCCCGCGAAGCTGACGCCCACGTCGTACCGGGGATCGAAGCCGCCCGCCTCGTCGGCGAAGTACAGGTACAGATTGCTCGTCCGCTTGTCGACGGCCGACATCGAGAAGGTCGGCGTCAGGACCGGGGCGTCGGCGTCGGCGAGGGCCCGCGCGCCCGGCGCGCCCTCCGCCCGCCGCTCGGCCTCCGCCTCTGCCCGCGTCCGCTCGGCCGCCGCGCCCGGGTCGCCGGCCGCGAAGGCCGTCCCGGCGGTGGCCGCCATCGCGACGGCGACGGCGGCGGTGCCGACGGCGCGGCCGATGGCGCGCCGACGTCGGTTGATCGTGCTCATGAGATGTTCCCCCCTGCGCTCGCCCCGCGGCCGGATGCTGGTCATGGCTCTGCCTGTTGCCGCAGGTGTTCCAGGTGTCCGGAAGCCTCTCACGTGCCTCTGACAGGAGAGGGTCGGGGGCCGTGACACCGGCTTCGTCCGCCTCAAGCTGCCCATCCGGTGGGGCAGTTACTGACCCGCGCCGCGGGGATCAGGCCGAGCGGCGGGCGCGGAGCAGGCGGGCGCCCTTCACGGCGTGGACGGCGGCCATGAGCGCCAAGCCGGCAAGGCCGAGCCAGATCCAGGACTCCGCCGCCACGAGGTTCGACAGGAAGCCCCCGAGGAGCAGCAGGGTGCCGACCGTCTCCAGCAGGTCGAGGCGCGCTTGGGAACGCACCGCGGGGTCCGGGCCGCGCATCCGGCGGCCGACAGGGACGAGGGCGAGGGCCTGCAGGACGGCCACGCCGAGGGCGATCCAGACCAGCCAGTCGGGTATGTCCACGGCGTGGACTGTACCGCCCGCGGCTGCCGGCCTCCGAGGTGATCCAAAAGAAGCGCCCTGGAGGAATGATGCGAAGGGGTGGGAGTGATCGGGACGGGCGTCCCTGACCGTGCGGACCGACACCCGCCGCGTGCACCCACCGCGATCTGCCGCCTGAGCAGGGCCACGAGGGGTGGAACCGGGCCACGAGGGGTGGAGCCTGGCCACGAGGGGGAGCCCGGCCGCGAGGGGGGAGCCCGGCCGGGCGGGTAGGGGCTACGGGAGACGTGTCGCGGTCCGGACGAGGTCGGCGACGGCTCTGGACCGGCTGTGCGGTGGCCAGGCGATCACGGTGGTGACGGTCGGCGCGTCCAGTACGGGCACGGCGGCGAGGTCGTCGTGCAGTTGGGCCCGGCACGACTCCGGTGAGACCGCACAGGCCCGGCCGAGCGCGACGAGCTGCAACAGCTGCGCGTGGTCGCGGACCTGCGGGCCGGGGCCGGGCGGGTAGGTGCCGTCGGGGTCGGGCCAGCGCGGCAGGGGCAGGCCCGGCAGCCCGGTGATGTCGGCCATGTGCACATGGGCCCGGGCGGTGAGCGGATGCCCGGCCGGCAGGACCACGACCTGGCTCTCCGTGCTGAGCTCTTCGGTGTGGAATCCGGCCGTCGAGTCGAACGGCCGGTGCAGCAGCGCCACGTCGGCCCGGCCCTCGCGCAGGAGTCGTTCCTGCTCGGCCGGACCGCACAGGATGACGTCGACGGGGACCGCGCCGGGTTCGGCGGCGTACGCGTCGAGCAGTCTCGCCAGCAGTTCCCTGGACGCGCTGGCCTTCGTGACCAGGACCAGGCCGGGGCGGCCGGTCGCGGAAAGGGCGGCGCGGCGGGTCCGACGCTCGGCGGCCTCGACCGCGTCGAGCGCCGCCCGGCCCTCGACCAACAGCACCGAGCCGGCCTCGGTCAGCGTGACAGAGCGACCGGACCGATCCAACAGCACTGCCCCGAGCCGGCGTTCGAGCCGCTGGATCGCCCGTGACAACGGCGGCTGCGCGATCCCGAGCCGCTGCGCGGCACGCCCGAAGTGCAGCTCTTCGGCGACAGCGACGAAATACCGCAGTTCCCGGGTCTCCATCCGGCCACGCTATCCCGGATCGATACCCTGGAGGTATCGGTGCGCACCCGATCGGTCTTGGACCCCCGCCGAGGTCCGAAGGCAGCATCGTCCCCATGACTGAACGGACGATCGCGCTGGTCACCGGCGCGAACAAGGGAATCGGCTACGAGATCGCAGCGGGCCTGGGCGCCCTCGGCTGGAGCGTCGGCGTCGGCGCCCGCGACGACCGGCGCCGAAGCGCCGCGGTGGAGAAACTGCGCGCCGCCGGCATCGACGCGTTCGCCGTACCGCTGGACGTGACCGACGACGCGAGCGCGACCGCCGCCGCCCGGCTGATCGACGAACGGGCCGGACGCCTCGACGTGCTCGTCAACAACGCCGCCATCACGGGCGGCATGCCCCAGGAGCCCACCCGGGTCGACCCCGCCACCCTCCACACGGTCGTGGACACCAACGTGATCGGCGTCATCCGCGTCACCAACGCGATGCTGCCGCTCCTGCGCCGCTCCGCCGCCCCACGGATCGTGAACATGTCCAGCAGCGTCGGCTCCCTCACCCGGCAGTCAGGACCCGCCGCCGAGCAGACGACAGGACCGGTGTCAGCGGCGTACGCGCCGTCGAAGACGTTCCTGAACGCCGTCACCCTCCAATACGTCCGGGAGCTGAGCGGCACCGACATCCTGATCAACACCGCCTGTCCCGGCTACGTCGCCACCGACCTCAACGGCTTCCGCGGCGTGCGCACCCCCGAACAGGGCGCGGCGATCGCCATCCGCCTCGCGACCCTGCCCGACGACGGCCCCACCGGCCGGTTCTTCGACGACGCCGGCGCAGTGCCCTGGTGATGTGCCCGGCGGCCCTCACCCGCCAGGCCGACGCCGCCGCGCCCGAAGCCAGGGCCGGCCCGCATCGTTCCTCTAGATCGCTCCGGCCCGCTCCAGGATGTGCGGCGCCGCCTCCGCCAGGGACGCGAAGTGCCGGTGCGCGCCCACGTCGGCGGACCCGTTCACGGACCACACGGTCATCCCGGCCGCCCGTCCCGACCGCACCCCGGACGGAGCGTCCTCGATCACCAGACACTCCGCCGGGTCCGCCCCCAGCTTCTCGGCGGCCATGAGGTACGGGACGGGCGACGGCTTCCCCTCGGACACGGACGCCGCGTCCACGATCAGCCCCGGCAGCGGCAGCCCCGTCCTCTCGAACCGCCCCCGCACCCGGTGCTCGTAGTTCGACGTCACCAACGCCCACCGGCCACCAGGCAGCGCCTTCAGAAGCTCGGCCGCCCCCTCGAAGGCCCCGTACGTCCCCGTCCGGACGTCCTCGTCCTCCAGCTCGTGCAGCAGGGCGAGGCACTCCTGCGGATCCGCCCCCGGCACCACCGCCGCGAACGTCTCCACCGGGCGCGTCCGCAGCGCCGTCGCGTACACCTCCGCCCCGTCGAGCCCGTACCGCGCCGCCCACTGGTGCCACATGCGCCGCTGGTTCTCGACGGCGTCCATCAAGGTGCCGTCGACGTCGAAGAGAACGAAGTCCTTTGAGGTCACGCCCGGGATGCTACGTCCACGAACACGGCCCAGGAGGAGGGGGATACGGCGAGCTGGGGGCCGTGGGGGTCCTTGGAGTCGCGGATGTGGATGAGGGCGGGGTGGGCGGCGATCTCTACGCAGTTGCCGCCTTCGGGGCCGCTGTAGCTGGACTTGCGCCAGTCGTAGGCGACTTCGATGCACTCGCCGCCTTCGCCGTCGCTGTAACTGCTCTTGAACCAGACCAGATCCGCGGTGCTCATAGCTCTCCCAGCATCTTCTCGATCCGCTCCAGGGACTCGCGGGGTGTGAGTGCCTGCGCCCGGATGATCCCATAGCGCTCGGTGTACATGCGGACCTCCTCCGGGTCGGTGAACAGCCGGGCGTGTCCATAGATCTCGGTGTACGCGACCTCCCGCCGTCCCTTGGGAGTGAGCAGGGTGAACGCGCCTCCCAGCCCTGGGTGTTCATCGGGATCGTTCGGCATGATCTGGAAGTGCACGCTTCTCAGATGGGCGACCTCGGCGATCCGCCGCAGCTGCTCCCGAAAAGCGTCCCGGCCGCCCAGCGGGCGACGCAGTACCGACTCCTCGATGACGAAGCTCATGGTCGGGCCGGGCCATTTGTCGAAGATCACCTGGCGAGCCAGCCGGTCGGCCAACCGCTTCTCGATCGTCTCCTCGTCATAGAGCGGGCGCCGGTAGCGGAAGACGGCCTCCGCGTAAGCGGGCGTCTGGAGAATGCCCGGCACCGCCTGCACGGCGTAATAGTGCAGGGCCACCGCCTCCGCCTCCGCCCTCGCGAAGCTCCGGAACCAATCCGGATGCCGCACCCGAACCCGCGCCAACGCCTCCCGCACGTCGTCCACCGCCGCCGCCAGCACGCCCCCAGCCCCCAGCGCCGGGTCGGCCCGCAGCAGGAAGTCCGGTTGGGGCGTCCGTACTCCCCGCTCGATCGAGGACACCAAGTCCTCGCTGCAATGCGTGATCTCCGCCAGCTCCGCCTGGCTCAGCCCCGCGTTCTTCCGCAGCACCTTGATGATCTTCCCGAGCGCACGGAAGAGGTGCGCCGTCCCGTCCACCTCGGAGGGCCGTTCCGGCCGCTCCTCCTCGTTCCCCGACATCCGTACCGCCCTCGTGGCGCACCCGTACAGTTACCCAGCGTCGTCGTGTCGCTGCTGGTCAGGGTACGGCTGGGGGGCCAGGGTCGGGGGCATGAAATCCGAAACGTCCACTCCGACAGGTGAGTTCACGCTCCGGCTCTCGGCGACGCGCCGGGGCGCGCGGCTGGCGCGGTTACTGGCCGTGCGGCAGCTCCAGGAGTGGGGGGTGACCGGGCCCGCCGCCGAGGCGGCGGAGCTGGTGGTCGCCGAGCTCGCGAACAACGCGGCACTGCACGGCAGGGTGCCGGGGCGGGACTTCGAGGTGCGGATGGAGCGGGGTGACGGCCACGTGCACATCGAGCTGTCCGACGCGCGCGGGGAGCGGCGCCCGGAGCCGCCCCCACACCCCCGCCCGGAGCCCGCCGAGGGCGGCTACGGGCTGCTGCTCGTGGCCGCCCTCGCGACCGCGTGGGGGGTGAAGGGGCGGTGTGTCGGCAAGACGGTGTGGGCGGTTGTCAGAACCTGACGTCCGAAGCGTCGCCCAGTCTTTCGTCGAGCTCGCGGGCGGGGCCGAGCGGCCGGCGCCAGTCGCCGGTTCCCGGGTACCGGCGTACGACGTCGGTGTGGTCGACGGCGAGCAGGTCGTTGAGGCCGTCGCGGTTGGTGTCGCCGATGCCGATGACGTCGCGGTACGTGTTCCAGCCGGTGCCGATCTTCGTGCGGGGGGCGAAGGTGCCGTCGCCCTTGCCGAGGTACTGCCAGAGGTTGCCGTCCTTGTCGCGGGCGACGAGGTCGCCGGCGGGGGCTCCGGCGATGTTGCCGGTGGCGGTGATCTGGTGGTAGACGCCCCAGCCGGTGCCGACCTTCTTGCGGGCGCCGAAGGGGGCGTTGACGTTCCCGGTGCCGGGGTAGAGCCAGAGGGCGCCCGCCTTGTCGGTGGCGAGCAGATCGGTTCTGCCGTCACCGGTCACGTCGCTGCCGCCGGCGATCCGGTCGTAGACCTGCCAGCCGGTGCCGACCTTCACGCGGGCACCGAGGGAGTGGCCGGCGCCCGGGTAGAGCCAGAGGAGCCCGCCGGGTTCGCGGGCGATCACGTCGGCATGGGGTGTGCCGCCGAGGTCGCCGGGTGCCGCGAGACGGTCGTAGATCTGCCAGCCGGTGCCGAGCCGTGAGATCTCCCGCGAGTAGACGGTGTCGGTGAGGAGCTGGCGGACGTCGTACGACTTCAGCTGTCCCGTGTAGTCGCGGGTGAGGAGGTCGGGCGTGCCGCTGTCGGAGAAGTCGTGCGGTGCGGGCGGGTTCGCCAGCGTGAACCGGCCGGTCCGTTCGGTGGCCGGTCCGATGCCGTTGCCGGGGACGGCCGTGATGCGCCAGGTGTATTCACCGTTGAAAGCGGCGACGCCGGTCGTGAAGGTGCCGTTCCAGTCCACCCAGCGGTCGACGCTGCCGGAACGGGGCTCGCTGGACCACGTCCTTCCTGACGCCACATGGGTCAACGAGATGCTCGACTCGGGGGACCACCGGTTGAGGGACCACCGGAGGGCGGCGGTCCTGCCGCTCTTGCCCAGGCCGACGACGGTGGGGACGTCGGTGCTCACGATGTCGGTGGCGGTCGACTCGCCGGTGGTCGCCAGGAGCGTCGTCTCCGGCCTGCCGCCCTCGCCGACGGCGACGCGGTAGAGGCCCTCGTTCTCGGTGAGCGATCCTCCGCGTACGGCCTGGGTGTCGTCCGGTCCGATCGTGGAGCTGACGACGTGGTCCAGGAGCGGGAATGTCTCGCCGGTCTTCAGGGAGCGGGCGGTCAAGGCGTAGAGGGGATTGGGCACGACGTGGTCGATGCCGTTCGGCACCGCGTACGTCACCCAGTCGCCCACCAGGTCGACGACGAGCTTCGCTCCGCGCCCCACCGCGATGTGCTCGGGCGCGGTGCCCGGGGCTTCCTCCCACCCCGCGACGGCGACCGACAGGTCCCTGTTCCCCCTCCCGTCGGGCGCGGACGCCTCCACCCAGGCGAGGCGCGTGTCCGACACGGTGAGGTTGGTCAGCGCTCCGGGGGCGGGCGATTCGCGGTCCCGGGTGATCGCGCCGGAGGCGACGTCCACCAGCGCGACGCGGTGGTGTGGTGCGCCGTCGACGGTTCCCGCGTACTGGACGACCAGGGTGTCCGGGGCGGCCAGGGCGACGGAGTCGAGTACGGCGTCCGCCGGGAAGCCGGGGACCGTACGGTCCCGGAGGGTGCCGACGGGGTTGTCCACGAGGTGGAGGTCGGTGCCGCCGGTGGCGTTGGGGGCCGTCATGGCGAGGGTGGTGCGTGAGGTGGCGCGGATCCGGTAGGACGCGAGCGGGCCGCCGACGTCGATGGGGACGGGGGCGGCGCCGGTCGACAGGTCGTACAGCTTGTGGGTGGTCCCCTCCACCGTCTTGACGATGTCGGTCCCGCCGGCCACGCCGATGCGGGCGGGGAACACGGTCGTGGCGCCGTCCGAGTAGCGCGTCCAGCGGTACGTCGTCTGCGTCGGACCGGGTTCGGCGGTGGCGAAGCCGGTGGGTCCGGCGCTGAACAGCGTGCCCCCCACGGGGAAGGGTGCGGGCACCCCGTCCGCCGCCGTGTCGGCGGCGACCGGGCCGCTGCCCGGCACGGCCGCCACCGCCGGTGCCGCCAGGGGCCCGGCGGTGACGACGAGGACCGCCGCGATGGCGGCGGCGAGGCGCCGGTGGGACGTGCGCGTGTGGTCCAAAGGGTGTTCCTTGCCGGGAAGCGTGGGGAAGCGTGGGGAAGCGTGGGGAAGCGGTGAATGAAGGGGGCGCCGTCGATGACGAGGCGCCCCCGGACGTCGAGAGACCCTTGGGTCAGAAGACGATGGTGTTCACGCCGGTGTTGTTCAGGACCTCGGTGCCGGTGTTCGGTGCCAGGGGGGCGTTCAGGTTCCCCGTACCGGCGTAGAAGCCGGAGCGGAACGTGAAGAGGTCGTTGAGCCTGTCCCGGGTGGCGTCGCCGAGGGGGACCAGCTCGCCCTGCGACTGCCAGCCGGTGCCGATCTTCGTGCGGGCGCCGAGGGGGGCGTTGGCGTTGCCGGTGCCGGGGTAGAGCCAGAGGCCGCCGGTGGTGTCCGTGGCGATGACGTCGCCGGCGGAGGTGCCGCCGATGTTGCCGGTGGCGCCGATGTGGTTGTAGATGCCCCAGCCGGTGCCGATCTTCGTGCGGGCGCCGAGGGGGGCGTTGGCGTTGCCGGTGCCGGGGTAGAGCCAGAAGCCGCCGGTGGTGTCCGTGGCGAGGATGTCCGACTTGCCGTCGTTGGTGAGGTCGGAGCCGCCGACGATGTGGTTGTAGATGCCCCAGCCGGTGCCGATCTTCGCCCGCGTGGCGAAGCCGCCGTCGCCCTTGCCCTGGTAGAGCCAGAGGTTGCCGTTCTTCTCCCGGGCGAGGACGTCGGGGGCGGACGTGCCCGCCACGTTGCCGACGGACTCGATCCGGTCGTAGACCTGCCAGTCGGTGCCGACGACGACCGGCTGACCCGCCGCGAGCAGGCGCTTCGTGCCCGGGTCGTAGGTGGTGTCGATGCGGCGCAGGACGCCGGCGCCGTCCCGGGTGAAGAGGTCGGGCGAGCCGTTGTCGTCGAAGTCGTGGGACTTGGCGGTGCGGACGACCTTGAAGGCGCCGGACTGGGTGACGTCGGGGCCGATGCCGTTCTGCGGCTTCGCCCGGAGGGACCAGGTGTAGTCGCCGTTGTGGGCGGACTTCGCGGCCTCCCCCACCGGTGCGTCGAAGACGCCCGCCCAGCGCAGGCCGAAGGTTCCGTCGGTCGCGGGGTCGAGGGCGAGCTCGCGGGTGTAGGTCCGGCCCGTGCGCTGGTGGGTGAGCGTGACCGTGACGTCGGCGTTGCCGCGCGACAGCTGCCACGTGAGGTCGACCTGGCGGGTGACGTCGAGGTCGATGACGGGCGGGACCTGCGCGCCGACGTAGGTGAGCGCGGTCGGCCGGTTCGTCGTGGCGACGAGCTCGGCGGCGGGCTCGCCGCCCGTGCCCGTCGCGACCCGGTAGAGGCCCTCGCCCTTGTCGACCGTGCCGCCGCGCACGAGGAGGGTGCCGTCGGCCGCCGCCGCCGTGGAGGAGGCGTAGTCCGTCAGCAGGACGGGGTCGCTGACGGGAACCGGATCGGTGGCCTCGTTGGCCGCCAGGTCGAGGGCCGTCAGCTGCGTGTCGGGGAACGTCCCGGGCTCGGTGAGCTTGCTGGGCACGCCGTACACCAGCCAGTTCTTCACCAGGCCGAGGTGGTACCCGTCGGCGGCGTTCGCGGCGATCCGGCTGACCTTCTTCGTCGCGCGGTTCACCGTGACGACGGCGGTCCCGTCCGGGCCGGAGTCCATCCAGGCGACATGGCTGGCCGACAGGGCGAGACCACTGCTGAGGTAGCCGGCCGTGGCGGCGGGGTACGTCTCCACGACCGCGCCGGTCTCCAGGTCGATGACGGCCCGTGCGGCCGTCGGCTCCTCGAAGGTGCCGGCGGAGTAGCCGACGATCACCTTGCCGTCGACGGCGGGCGCGTTGGTGAAGAAGCCGTACGCGGTGCCGGGCAGCCCGGTGACGGCGCGCTGGTGCTTCGTCCCGTTCTCGTCGGTGACGATCAGCAGCCGCTCCGTGTCGAGCTCCGTCGGCTGCTTGGCGAGGACCGTCCTCGGCCCGACCGCCTTGACGTACGTGGCCCACAGCGAGCCCAGGTCGAACGAGACGGAGCCGGCGCCGGGGTTCCCGAGGTCCCTCAGCGTCACCGAACGGAACTGCCGCGCCGGGGACATGTCCCCGCGCACGAAGACGTCCGTCCCCGTGGTGTCGTATCCGGCGTTCGCCGACGTGAAGTCGGTCGGCTCGCCGCCGTCGTACGGCGTCCAGCGGAACTGCGTGTTGCCGTACTGGTCGTTGGCGCCCTTCGACAGGAAACCGGTGGTCCCGGCGCCCTCTATCTCCGCGTCCACCGGGAACGGGACCGGCGTCGCGGCCTCCGTGCCCCCCGTGACGACGGCGACGGACGACGAGGTGGCCGCGAAAGCGGCCGGGGCGGCGGCCGGAACCCCGGCGGTGACCGCGAGAACTGCGGTGACGGCTACGGCGAGACGGCGGCGCGAGGGCAGTGCGGAAGGCAAGGGCTTCCCTTCGATGGACCGAGCGATGCGCACAGGTGTGCGCATCGCTCGGTGGGACTCTTGATCGGCGGAGAGGGTTGTACGGGGTGAGGAGGTCACCCGTAGAGGTTGTAGAAACGCTCGCGGCCGTCGCTCATCACGCCGACTGTCTCCCGTGCCCGGAAGGGGGCCTTCCAGGAGCCGGTGCCCTTGTAGAGGTACGTCTCGCCGCCGTCGTACGGCCCGGAGACGTACAGGTCCGGACGGCCGTCGTGGTTCGCGTCGCCGGGCTCGTAGAGGTGGAGGTCCCTGTCCCCGCTGCCGTTCGCGGTCGACATGAGGAGGGTCGAGCGGTCCATCGAGCGGTCCCTCCCCAGGGGCGGCCGCCGCGTCGTGGACGCGCGGCCGTGACGCATGGAGGCGGCCGGTGGTACCCCCCCGCCGGGACATCGCCCCGCATGAAGATCGCGAAGATCGCCCGGAGGCCACCAGCCGCCGCTGACACGCGTCACGGGGTCAACCCCGGCGCTCCACCACACCCCGCGCGTACGCCGCCTGGCCCGCGTGCTGGAGGTCGTCGGCGATGACGGAGACGAGGCGGACGCCGAGGGTGACCGGGGGGTCCCAGGAGGTGTCGACGACGCGGTCGAGGTCGGCGTCGGTGACGGCGGAGACCAGGTCGACGGTGCGGGCGTGGACGGCGTCGTGATAGCCGAGGAGGAGGTCGGCGGGGACGCGGACCTCGCCCACCTGGGCGGAGGTGTGGGCGTAGCCGGTGGCGCGGTCGGGGAAGGGCAGGCCGAACCGGGCGGACCAGCCGTCGGAGGACCAGAGTTGCCCGGTGGCGAAGGCGTCCGCGAGGTGGTCGTCCTGGATGCGGGTGAGGTGCCAGACGAGCCAGGCGACGGTGTTGGCGTCGGGGTCGACGCGGGCGGTGAGCGCTTCGTCCGTGAGGCCCTCCACGGCCTCGTGGACGACCTCACGGATCCGGCCGAACGAGTCGACCAGCAGGGCGGCGCTGTTCATGGGGGCTCCTCTGGGTGGGACTCGGCGGAGACCCGATCGGCCCTCCCGGCGGAGGGCCGATCGGGGGAGGCCTACGCCCGGTCGGCCCGCTCGGCGCGCCACCGTTCGACCGTCGCCTCGACGTCGAAGAGCGTCAGGTTCAGCGGCGGGCCGGCCGGCGGGCGGCGGAGCGCTTCGGCGATCTTGGTGTTGATCTCGTCGAGGATGCGCCGGACCTGGCGCTCGGAGACGGCTGCGGACACCGCGGCCTCGGCGTCCTCCGCCTCCTTGCGGAGGGTGAGGGAGGGCGGGAGGACGGACGCGCCCTCGCTGTGCATCTTTCCCTTGATCCACCACAGTTCGTCGTACGGGGCGGAGTCGTCGGCGAGGGGCTTGCCGAAGCCCGCGAGGCGCTGGAAATCGCCCCGCTCAGAGGCCTGGCGGATCTGCCGGTCCACGAACGACTCGAAGTCGACGCCGGGCGGTTTCCGTTCGGTCATGTGTCCAGCCTACGTAACCGCGGCCGTACGAGTGTGGGTTCGGCGGGCTATTGCCGTAGGCGATCTTCCGGCACGCTGTGGTGCGTCCGGCGTCCGGTCGACGCGCGTCGACCCTTGTCCCGCCTCGTCGTCCCGGCTCCTCGTCGCGCTTCCGTTCCGCCCCGTTCCGACCTCGTTCCGCCTTGTCGTCCGTCTCCCCGACCCCCACCTTCACCGGAGGACGCATGCGTGCACGGATCACCCCCCTGGGCACTCTCCTCGCGCTCGTCGCGGGCCTGCTCACCGCGCTCGTCACCACCACCCCGGCCCAGGCGGCCCCGCTCTTCAAGGCGCCGTACCCGTGCGGCCAGACCTGGACGTACAGCCACCACTCGGCGGAGGTCCGCCTGGCGCTGGACTTCGTCCGCTCCGACGGCGGTACGACGGCCGGCACGCCGGTCCTCGCCTCGGCGTCCGGCACCGCCCGCCGCTACTCCCAGCCGACGGGCGCGGGGAACTACATCGTGATCGACCACGGCGGCGGCTGGAAGACGTACTACTTCCACCTCAACGCCTACTCGGTCGCCGACGGCGCCTGGGTCTCCCAGGGACAGCAGATCGGCACCACCGGCACCACCGGCAACAGCTCCGGCGCCCACATCCACTACGAGCAGCTCTACAACGGCGTCGGCCAGACCATCGCGATCAACGGCGTCTCGCTCGCCCCCTACCCCGGCTCCTACGGCTCCAAGTTCCTGACCAGCGACAACGGCTGCTCGGGCGGCGGTGGCGGCAAGTACTGGGTCGACACCTTCGCCAACGCCACCGGCTACGCCCAGGCGAACACGAACGACCCGCAGGGCGTGCTGTACGCGGGCACGAACTACGTCTACTGCAAGGTCTGGGGCCAGGAGATCCGCGACGGCTCGGGCAACTACAACCACTGGTGGCTGAGGACCGACCTCGACTCCGTCCACGCCGGCAAGAACGGCAACGGCGCGTACGTCTCCGCCTACTACCTGTCACGCTGGGGCAACGACGAGGCCCGCGACAACAACGGGACCGTCATCCCGAACTGCTGACGGGGCCCGGAAAAGGGCAGGAGCCCCGCTCGTGCCGTGCGGCACGGAGCGGGGCTCCTTGGGTACTGCTCTAGTCGTGCGTGTTCGCCGACCCAGGCACCTTAGGCCGGGGAGACGTTCTCCGCCTGCGGGCCCTTCGGGCCCTGCGTGACGTCGAAGGTCACGAGCTGGTTCTCCTCGAGCGAACGGAAGCCGTTCGCGTTGATCGCGGAGTAGTGGACGAAGACATCCGGGCCGCCGCCGTCCTGGGCGATGAAGCCGAAGCCCTTTTCAGCGTTGAACCACTTCACGGTTCCGGTAGCCATGAGCCCTCCTATGGGCCAAAGGGTCGCCCTGCTCCAGAACCTGCAAACAAGTCTGAAAACTACAAAAGCCTGCGGGTTACATGCTCCGCAGGCTCTGTACTGCAAGGGAAACCAAACTGCAACTTGCGTTGAGCGTAGCACGCAGGACGCTCGCGGCGGTAGAGGGAAAGATCACGTCACCCGCATGTTTGATCTTCCCTCGCGTGCTGACGCGGGTGGCCCCGGCGATGCCCACAGTGCGAGACGGGTCTAGCCTCACGATGTGGACAATGCAACCGACGACCACCAGCGCAGCCGGCCCCGCGTCGGACACATCCAGTTCCTGAACTGCCTCCCCCTGTACTGGGGGCTCGCGCGGACCGGGACGCTCCTCGACCTGGAGCTCACGAAGGACACCCCGGAGAAGCTCAGCGAGCGGCTCGTCGCGGGCGGCCTCGACATCGGGCCCATCACCCTCGTCGAGTACCTCCGCAACGCGGCGGACCTCGTGGCCCTCCCGGACATCGCCGTCGGCTGCGACGGCCCCGTCATGTCCTGCGTGATCGTGTCGCAGCGGCCCCTGGAGGAGCTGGACGGCGCGCGCGTCGCCCTCGGCTCCACCTCGCGCACCTCCGTACGCCTCGCGCAGCTGCTGCTCTCCGAGCGGTTCGGGGTCGAGCCCGCCTACTACACCTGCCCGCCGGACCTCGGCCTGATGATGCAGGAGGCGGAGGCGGCCGTCCTGATCGGCGACGCGGCGCTCCGGGCCTCGCTGCACGACGCGCCGCGGCTCGGCCTCCAGGTCCACGACCTGGGGCTGATGTGGAAGGAGTGGACGGGCCTGCCGTTCGTCTTCGCCGTGTGGGCGGCCCGCAAGGACTTCCTCGCGCGCGAGCCGGAGACCGTCCACGAGGTCCACCAGGCGTTCCTGGCCTCGCGCGACCTCTCCCTCGAAGAGGTCGCCAAGGTCGCGGAGCAGGCCGCACGCTGGGAGACCTTCGACGCCGAACTCCTGGAGCGGTACTTCCGTACGCTCGACTTCCGCTTCGGCCCCGAGCAGCTGGCCGGCGTCCGCGAGTTCGCCCGCAGGACCGGCGCCACCACCGGATACGCGGCGGACGTCACCGTCGAACTGCTGCCGCCCGCCCACCGGTAGGAGGCGCCTGGCGGTCCGGCACCGGGGGCTGGAGCTGTCTGCTGATCCACTCGATCGAGCCGGCCTCCAGTCCTCGCACGTACGTACGGGCGTTGTGGCCGCCGCCCGGCACGACCTGGAGCCTGCTCTTGACCGGCCCCCTGGTGTACGTACGGATGAACCGCCGCACCTTCGGGCCGATCCCGGTCTCCCGCGAGCCGAGCTGGAAGGCCAGGTACACGACGTTGCGGGGCAGGTCAGGCCGCCGCCCCAGGGCCGCCGCGAGCCGCCCGGGGTCGTTCGCCCGCCGCTCGCGCTCGTGCCCCCGCCACAGCGGCGAGTCGGGGACGGTGTCGGGCCCCGACGCTATGACGGCCTTGAAGCGGTCCGGGTGCTGGAGCACGGACTTGAGGCCCACGAAACCGCCCGACGAGGACCCCATGAACGCCCAGCCGTCGCGTGACGCGAAGGTCCGGAAATTCGCGCGGACGAAATCGGGCACGTCCTCCGCGATCCAGGTCCCCATTCTCGGCCGGCCCGGAATATCACTGCCGTCGTAGTAGTGGTCGAAGTCCGGATTGAGGACGGGCATCGCGACGATGAACGGAAGGCTCTTTCCCGACCGGGACCACCGGGAGATGCCGTCCTGGAGTCCGAGATCCGTCGCCCGCCAGTAATTCCCCGGATATCCGTGCCCGCCCGGGAGCGCCACGAGGACGGGGAAGCCGCTGTGCGCGTACTTCGGGTCGAAATACTGCGGCGGCGCCCACACCCACACCTTGCCCGTGAAGCCGGACTTCCGGCCCGTGAGCGTCGTGACCCCGATGCCGGTGCCGTCGGCCACCCGCCCGGCGACCGTGAACCGGGCCGGTGGGCCCGTCGGGTAGACGGTCACCGGCTGCCCCGGCGCCGCCTTCGGTCCCGACAGCGGCCCGCCGAACACGAGCGGTTCGCCCCCGGCGCCGTCACGGGCCCCGAGCAGGGCCAGCGGCACCGCCAGGGCGAGGGCGAGGGCGACGGAGCGGACGGGGCCGGCCCGGCGGGGCCTTCCGGACGGGGCGGGCCTCCGGTGGCGGGACCTCCAGGACGACGGGCGTGTCATGGTGCGACTCCGGTTCCTTCGGGACAGATCAGGTGATTCCGAAGGGAGAGAGGGGTCAAGCACCCGGGTGGTTGCGCTGGGCGTAGGCTGGTTCGGTCGATCAGAACCCCTCCGAAAGGGACGCACCCGGTGACCGAGAAGGCCGCACTCCAGTCTGTTCTCGACCGCGCCGCCGCGGGTGGCCGGATCACCCCCGAGGAGGCGCTCGACCTGTACCGTTCCGCGCCCCTGCACGCGCTCGGCGCCGCCGCCGACGCCGTGCGCCGCCGCCGGTACGCGGGAACCGAGCACATCGCGACGTACATCATCGAGCGGAACATCAACTACACGAACGTCTGCGTGACGGCGTGCAAGTTCTGCGCGTTCTACGCCGCGCCGAAGGACACCAAGAAGGGCTGGACCCGCGACCTCGACGACATCCTGCGCCGCTGCGCGGAGACCGTGGAGCTCGGCGGCACCCAGATCATGTTCCAGGGCGGCCACCACCCGGACTACGGCGTCGAGTACTACGAGCAGCACTTCGCCGCCATCAAGAAGGA
Source organism: Streptomyces sp. NPDC043176 (assembly GCF_056436715.1). NCBI lineage: Bacteria > Bacillati > Actinomycetota > Actinomycetes > Kitasatosporales > Streptomycetaceae > Streptomyces > Streptomyces sp. NPDC043176. The sequence continues at coordinate 356,564 of NZ_JBWKCA010000003.1, read as the reverse complement.
CTTCCCGCAGCTGGTCATCCACTCCCTCGGCGCCTCCGAGGTCGAGCACATGGCCCGCATCTCCGGCGTCTCCGTCGAGGAGGCGATCACCCGCATCCACGCCGCCGGCCTCGACTCCTTCGCGGGCGCCGGCGCCGAGCTGCTCCCGGAGCGGCCGCGCAAGGCGATCGCCCCGCTGAAGGAGAGCGGCGAGCGCTGGCTGGAGATCATGGAGATCGCCCACAAGCTGGGCGTCGAGTCCACCTCCACCATGCTGATGGGCACCGGCGAGACCAACGCCGAGCGGATCGAGCACCTGCGCATGATCCGTGACGTACAGGACCGGACGGGCGGCTTCCGGGCCTTCATCCCGTACACCTACCAGCCCGAGAACAACCACCTCAAGGGCCGCACGCAGGCCACGCTGTTCGAGTACCTGCGGATGATCGCGATCGCGCGGCTCTTCCTCGACAACGTCGCCCACATCCAGGGCTCGTGGCTCACCACGGGCAAGGAGATCGGCCAGCTGACCCTGCACTACGGCGCGGACGACCTCGGCTCGATCATGCTGGAGGAGAACGTCGTCTCCTCGGCGGGCGCGAAGCACCGCTCCAACCTGCGCGAGATGATCGACATGATCCGCACCGCGGACCGCGTCCCGGCGCAGCGCACCACCACGTACGAGCACATCGTGGTCCACGACGACCCGGCGAACGACCCGGTCGACGAGCGCGTCGCCTCGCACATCTCGTCCACCGCGATCGAGGGCGGCACGGCCCACCCCGAGCTGAAGCTCCTCGACGCGAACTGACGAGCCCGTGCTGACCATCCACGTCGCCGAGGCGACGCCCGAGACGGCCGTCCTGGTCGACGGCGACCGCATCGCCGCCGTCGGCCCGTACGACGACCTGGTCGCCGTACGGCCCGAGGCGCGGGTGCGGCGCTGGCCCGGCATCCTCACACCCGGGCTCCTCAACCCGTTCGGGCCCGAGCTGCTGGAGGGCATGTACCACCCGGACCCCCGGGAGGCCGCGGGGTTCGGCACCGAGCCGATCACCGGCGAGCGGGCGCAGCGGATCTTCCGCATGGACGCCTCGCGGCGGGGCGCGTCCGCGCGCCGCGGCGTCCAGCGGCTGCTGGCGCACGGGACGGTGGCCGTCGCCGGCGAACTGCGCGACCGGGCCGCCCTGGACGCCGTGCGCCGGGCCGGTCTGGCCGTCGGGCGGCGCCCCGAGAAGCTGCCCGGCACCCCGTCGTTCTCGCCGGTGCCGCTGATCCTGCTGCCGGGGCTGATCCCGGGGGCCCCGGCCCGCTTCGCCGTCTTCGACGTCCCCGACCGGGCGGCGCTGGTCCGCCTCGGCGCGTCGACCTGTGTCGCCACCGTCCTCGGCGGCCGTCTCGTCCACCGGGCCCGCTGAGCGGTTTCCGGCACCCACGCTGAGACAATGAACCCGCCCGCCCGTCACCCCCGATTCTGCGAGGCCGAACGCCAGTGACCCGCGCCACCCTGGACAAGCAGCCGCACGAAGTCGCCACCATGTTCGACGACGTGGCGGCGAACTACGACCTCACGAACGACGTGCTCTCCCTCGGGCAGGACCGCCGCTGGCGCAAGGAGGTCGCGAAGGCGGTCGACGCGCGCCCGGCCCAGCGGATCCTCGACCTGGCGGCGGGGACGGCCACCTCCTCGCAGCCCTTCGCCCGCGCGGGCGCGTACGTGGTGCCCTGCGACTTCTCGCTCGGGATGCTCCGGGTCGGCAAGAAGAACCACCCGTGGATGCCGTTCACGGCGGGCGACGGCACGAAGCTGCCGTTCCGCGACGACGTCTTCGACGCGGTGACGATCTCCTTCGGGCTGCGCAACATCCAGGACACCGACAAGGCGCTGCGCGAGCTGTACCGGGTGACGAAGCCCGGCGGCCGGGTCGTCATCAGCGAGTTCTCGCACGCCACCTGGGCCCCGTTCCGCACGGTGTACGAGGAGTACCTGATGCGCGCGCTGCCGCCGGTGGCCCGCGCGATCTCCTCGAACCCGGACGCGTACGTGTACCTGGCCGAGTCCATCCGCTCCTGGCCGGACCAGCCGACGCTGGCGGGCATGCTCCAGAAGGCCGGCTGGTCGAAGGTGGCCTGGCGGAACCTGTCCGGCGGCATCGTCGCGCTCCACCGGGGCTTCAAGGCCGTCTGACCGAGCGGCGGGGCGGCCGGCGGTCCGACCGACCCTCCGTTTCGCCCCGCCACGCCCGCCATAGACTGCGACACGTCCTCATCGCCGAACTTCCGGGAGACTCCGCCGTGACCGAGCAGCCCCTCTCCGAGCACACCGCAGATGTGATCGTCGTCGGGGCGGGCCCGGCGGGCTCCACCACCGCGTACTACCTGGCCAAGGCGGGGCTCGACGTCCTGCTCCTGGAGAAGACCGCGTTCCCCCGCGAGAAGGTCTGCGGCGACGGCCTCACCCCCCGTGCCACCAAGCAGCTGGTCGCCATGGGCATCGACATCTCCGAAGAGGCCGGCTGGCTGCGCAACAAGGGCCTGCGGATCATCGGCGGCGGCGTCCGCCTGGAGCTCGACTGGCCCGAGCTCGCCTCGTACCCCGACTACGGACTCGTGCGCAAGCGCGACGACTTCGACGAGCAGCTCGCCCGGCAGGCGCAGAAGGCCGGCGCCCGGCTGTACGAGCGCTGCAACGTCGGCGCCCCGGTCGTCGACGACCGTACGGGCCGGATCACCGGCGTCCACGCCAAGCTCGGCGAGGACAAGCGCGAGGTCACCTTCCACGCGCCGCTCGTCGTCGCGGCCGACGGCAACTCCACCCGGCTCTCCGTGGCCATGGGCCTGCACCGGCGCGAGGACCGCCCGATGGGCGTCGCCGTGCGGACGTACTTCACCAGCCCCCGCCACGACGACGACTACCTGGAGTCCTGGCTGGAGCTGTGGGACAAGCGCGGCGCGCAGGACCGGCTGCTGCCCGGCTACGGCTGGATCTTCCCGATGGGCGACGGCACCTCCAACGTCGGCCTCGGCATCCTCAACTCCTCGTCCGCCTTCAAGGAGCTGGACTGGCGCGAGGTCCTCAAGGCCTGGTGCGCCTCGATGCCGGAGGAGTGGGGCTACACCCCGGAGAACATGACGACGCCGATCCGCGGCGCCGCCCTCCCCATGGCGTTCAACCGCCAGCCGCACTACACCAAGGGCCTGCTGCTGGTCGGCGACGCCGGCGGCCTCGTCAACCCGTTCAACGGCGAGGGCATCGCGTACGCCATGGAGTCCGGGCAGATCGCGGCCGACGTCATCGTCCAGGCCCACGCCCGCGCCACCCCGGCCCAGCGCGAGCTGGCCCTGCGCAACTACCCGCAGGTCCTCAAGGACACCTACGGCGGCTACTACACCCTCGGCCGCGCGTTCGTGAAGCTCATCGGCAACCCGAAGATCATGAAGCTGGCGACCCAGCACGGGCTCACCCACCCGCTCCTCATGAAGTTCACGCTCAAGATGCTCGCGAACCTCACGGACCCGACGGGCGGCGACGCCATGGACCGCATCATCAACGGCCTGTCGAAGGTCGCGCCGAAGGCCTGAGTCCGGGGCGCGGTCAGCCGTTCCGCGCCGCCGCCAGCCTGATCCGGGCGTCGAGTTCGGACCTCGTCCGGGTCAGGGTCTCGGCGTGCCGCTCGACGGCGCGCTCCTGGAGGCCGACCTCGGCCGCGTACCAGACGCCGACGAGGCGGGTGCGTTCCTTGCAGGCCACGTCCTGCACGGCGGCGGCGATCGCCCGCGGGCCGCCGGCCGTGTCCGGGGACAGCCCGAGGTCCTGCTGCGGGCTGACCGGGTCGTCGGTCCGGTAGCCCTTCTCGGCCATGCAGCGCGACCACCGCTCGACGGCCTTCGCCACCCGCGGGTCCTGCCGGGCCCGGGAGAAGGCCTCCGCTTCGAGGCGGAAGACGAACAGGGCGTCGACGGCGCCCTCCCGGGGCGCGTACATCCGCAGGAAGCCCTCGCGGCCGCAGCCGCCGACGGGCACCTTCAGGCCGTTGACCCTCCGGCCGCTGTCGGTCCGCTCCGACTCCGCCAGGCTCATCGGGATCCGGCCGTCGACCGGCGGTCCGCCCAGGGCGAGTTCACCCGTCGGCCCGAGGTCCTGCGCCGCGGCCTTGCCCGGCGGCCGCGCGCCGCCGCGCGGGGCGTAGCCGTACCGGGAGGCGGTCGACGCGTCGGTGAGGCCGTAGCGGGACGCGGTGCCGGTGGGGGCCGGCCGGGGCTGCTCCGGCGGCCGGTACGCGAAGCCGAACCGCTTCATGCAGTCGGCGGTCAGCAGCGCCTGCGCCCGCTCGATGCCCCGGCTCTCCCCGTCGGTGGGCTTGTAGCCGTCCAGCGGGTACGTGAGCCGCGCCGCGTCCGTCACCGCGGCGGGCGGGGCGGGCGCGGCCGGGGTGACGGGCCCGGTCCCGCCGGGGGCGCAGGCGGTGAGGAGCGCCGCGCCCAGCAGGAGGAGGGCGGCGGCGGTGTGCGGGACGCGGGGGCGCATGGCTCTGCTCCGGTGGTCGTGCGAACGGCGGTGGGGTCAGCGGGCCTTGTAGTGGTACGCGGAGGAGACCTGGTTCTTGAACGTCAGGGAGGCGTTGCCGTAGTAGCCGGCCGGGATGCTGCCCTCGATGCCGCCGGCGTACGAGCCGGTGTAGACGAACCAGACGACCCGGTCGCGGTTGAAGTACGAGGCGGCGTTGTTGTCCACGATCTCCCCCTGGCCGGAGCCGTAGCCGGGGAAGCGGTCGTCGGCGAGGTTGGAGTCCGCGAGGTACAGGTCGAAGACCGATCCCATCAGGGAGGAGTTGTAGAACAGGCCGAACTCGCGGTACTCCAGCTCGCCGTCCTTGGTCCCGGCCGCGGCGGTGCCGCCGCCGGCCAGGACGCCCGCGCCGAGGGCGGTGAGGGCGATCGCCGTGCTGATGGCGCGCCGGACGAGCGTGCTCTGCATGCCGTTGCCTTTCGGGGGCGGGGACCGGGGCGAGGGGGGAGCGGGGACGGAACGGAGCCGTGTGTCGCGTGGGGCCCGTGCGGGGCCGATTGAGAAGTACACGTCATGACGGGGTCCCGGTCTACGGCCCTTCGAGCCAGAGAACCCAAACCATCCGGACCGCAACTGGCGTGATTTCACCGTCTGTTGATCTCGCCTCCGGGCCTCCCCGCGAATGGCTAGGGTTCGCGGGAACCTCCCCGGAAGGACCGCACGATGAGACGCCCCCTGGCCGCCCCCCTGCTCCTCGCCACGCTCGTCGTCGGGGCCGTGTCCCTCACCGGAGCCGGTGTCGTCGCCGGCACGCTCATCAGCTCGCCGGCCGGCCTCGCCGCGGACGCCGCCCCACCGCCGCCCGACGTGCTCACCGCGCCCGTCGAACACCGCGTGCTCCACGAGACCGTCGTCCTGCGCGGGACGGTCGTCGCCGGGCAGACCGTGCGGGTCGTGCCGCCCGCCCCCGGCGGCGAGGGCGCGTCCGTCGTCACCAAGGTGCCGGTCGCCGCCGGCGCGGCCCTCCGCCCCGGACAGGTCGTCCTGGAGATATCGGGCCGCCCCGTCGTCGTGCTCAGGGGACGGCTGCCCGTCTACCGCGACCTCAGGCCCGGCGCCACCGGCGACGACGTCGCCCAGCTCCAGGACGCCCTGGCCGCCCTCGGACACGACCGGGGCGACGACCCCCGGGGGACCTTCGGCGCCGGGACCAAGGACGCGGTGACGGGCTTCTACTCCGCCGCCGGGTACGCCCCCCGGCCGGCCGTGGCCGACGACGGGGCCGCGGTCGACGGCGCCAGGGCGGCGGCGACCGCCGCCGGACGGGCCGCCGAGGACACCCGGGACGCGCTGCTCGACAACCGCGACGCCACCCGGACCAAGGACCTCCGCAAGGCCCGCGACCGGGCCGCCGCCGACCTGGCCGACGCCCGGGCCGCGCTGGCCCGGGCGCGGGCCGCCGCCGGACCCATGGTCCCGGCCGGCGAGGTCGTCTACGTGGAGCGCTTCCCCGCCCGCGTCGCCTCCGTCGGCGTCGTGCCCGGCTCCCCGGTGACGGGCTCCCCGATGACCCTCTCCTCCGGACGGCTCGTCGCCCGAGGACACCTCCACGACCACCAGAAGGGCATGGTCCGGCCCGGCCAGAAGGTACGGATCCTGGACGAGGAGACCGGCGACGAGGTCACCGCCGACGTGGTGACGGTCGCCGACCGGGCCACCCCGCGGCGCACCGGCGCGCCGGAGGACGCCGCCACCGGCGGGGGAGAGGGCGCCGGAGAGGGCGACGGCGACCGGCCGCCCGGCTACCTCCCCGTCGGCTACCTCCTCACCGCCGCGCCCGACGAGGACCTCCCACCGGGCCTCGCCGGCAGGGAGGTCCGGCTCACCGTCGAGGCCGCCTCCACCGACGGCGAGGCCCTCGTCGTCCCCGTCACCGCGGTGTCCGCCGGCGCGGACGGCCGCACGGTCGTCACCGCCGTCCGCGCCGGCCGCCGCCAGGACCGGATCGAGGTGCGCACCGGCACCCTCGGCGACGGCTACGTGGAGGTCGTCCCGCTCACCCCCGGCCACCTCGCGGCGGGCGACGAGGTCGTCACCGGCGCGGCCGCCCCCACCACGCCCCGGGAGACGCCGTGATCCGGTCCGTACGGGAACGGGCGCGGCGGCCACGACGGCCCGCCCCGGGCGCCCCCGAGGCCGCCGGTGTCCCCGTCGTCGAGTTCCGCGGCATCGGCCTCGGCTACCCGGGACCGCCGCCCGTCCAGGCCCTGCACCCCTGCGAACTCATCATCCGGAGAGGCGAGTTCGTGACCGTCGTCGGCCCCTCGGGCTCCGGCAAGTCCACCTTCCTGAACGTGATGGGACTCCTCGACGCCCCCACCGAGGGCACCTACCTCCTCGACGGCGTCGACACCGGCGCCCTCCACGACGGCGACCGCACGGCCCTGCGCGGCCGCCGCATCGGCTTCGTCTTCCAGGCCTTCCACCTGCTCCCGCACCGCAGCGCCGCGGAGAACGTCATGCTGTCGACGGTCTACGCGGCCGTGCCCCGCGCCGAACGCCGCGCCCGGGCCCTGGACGCCCTCGACCGCGTCGGACTCGCCCACCGGGCCGACGCCCTCCCGTCCCGGCTCTCCGGCGGAGAGCGCCAGCGCGTCGCCATCGCCCGCGCGCTGGCCGGCCGGCCGTCGCTGCTGCTGTGCGACGAGCCGACGGGCAACCTCGACTCCGACAACGCGGACGCGGTCCTCACCCTCCTCGACGGGCTCCACACCGCCGGCATGACCATCGTCGTCATCACCCACGACCACGACGTCGCCGCCCGCGCGGACCGCACGGTGACCATCCGGGACGGCGTACTCGACGAACGCCCCCGACCGGAACGGGAACGGACCCCCGGATGAAGCGCGCCCGGCTCCGGCCCCCGCGCCCCCGCCTCGTCGAACCGTCCCGCCTCACGCCCGGCGACGCGCTCGCCGAAGCCGTCGCCGCCATGCTGCGCCGCCCCGGACGGTCGGCCCTCACCGCGCTCGGCACGGTCCTGGGCGTCGGCGCCCTCGTCGCCGTCCTCGGACTGACGGCGACGGCGTCCTCCCGGATCGACTCCCGGTTCGACCTGCTGACCGCCACCGAGGTCACCGTCGAGGACATCGCCCGGGAGCGGGACGAGTTCGCCGGCCCCGGCTTCCCCGCCGACGCGGACGCCCGGATCCGGCGGCTCGGCGGAGTCACGGACGCGGGCGTCCTGTGGACGGTCCGGCTCGCCCCGGGCACCACCGTCCGCGCCGCCCCGGTCGGCGACGGGGCGGACGGCGAGCGGTTCGACGTCGTCGCCGCCTCGCCGGGCGCCCTGCGCGCCGCCGGCCCCCGGCTCGCACAAGGCCGCCTGTACGACGAGTTCGCCTCGTCGACGGCGCAGCCGGTGGCGGTCCTCGGCGCCTCGGTCGCCGCCCGGCTCGGCATCACCACCCTGGAGACGCGGCCCGCCGTGTTCATCGGGGACGAGCCGTTCGTGGTGGCCGGGATCGTCGACGACGTACGCCGCCGGGCCGACGTCCTGATGTCGGTGACGGTGCCCCGCACCACGGCCGAGCGGCTGTGGGGTCCACCGGAGAGCGGCGCGGCGACGATGCTCGTCGCGACGGAGACCGGAGCGGCCCGGCAGATCGCGGCCGAGGCGCCGGTGGCGCTCCGCCCGGACCACCCGGAGTACCTCAAGGCGGTCCCGCCGCCGGACCCGAGGGCCCTGCGGGCCGGCGTCACCGGCGACCTCGACCGGCTGTTCCTGCTGCTCGCCGGGGTCTGTCTGGTGATCGGGGCGGTCGGCATCGCCCACACCACCCTCGTCGCGGTCCTGGAGCGGACCGCCGAGATCGGCCTGCGCCGCGCCCTGGGAGCCAGGAGCCGCCACATAGTGATCCAATTCCTCACGGAATCAGGCGTTCTGGGAGGAATCGGCGGTCTCGTCGGCACGGCGGCGGGCGTCTGCGCGGTGGTCGGGGTGGCGCTGGTCCGGCACTGGACCCCGGTCCTCCACCCCGCGACCGTCGCCGCCGCCCCGGCCCTCGGCCTCGCCACCGGCCTGCTGGCCGGCCTCTACCCGGCCCTGCGGGCCGCCCGCACCGCACCGGCCGAGGCGCTGCGGCACTAGGGCCTGTCTGACAACTCCCGTCGGATCAGCCCCTGGATCCCGTCCGGCGGCCGTCCGGACGCGACGAAGGGCCGTCTCTCCCCCGAGGAGTGACGGCCCTTCGCCGGACGACCGCGGAGCGGTCAGAGGATGCGGACGGCGCCCGAGGGCATGTCCCAGTCCAGGGAGCGCTCGACCACACCGGTGGAGGAGTTCTGCGCGCCGACGTACTTGCCGCCGCCGACGTAGATGGCGACGTGGTACGAGCCGCTGCGGCTGCCCCAGTAGAGGATGTCGCCCGGCTGCAGGTTGCTCAGGGAGACGGACGTGCCCATGCTCGACTGCTGGTACGAGATGCGGGGCAGGTCGATGCCGGCCTGGCGGTACGCGGCCTGGACGAGGCCGGAGCAGTCCCAGGAGTTGGGGCCGGTGCCGCCGGTGACGTAGGCGTCGCCGACCTGGGCGCGGGCGAAGGCCACGATCGCGGCGGCGGAGCCGGAGGGGGCCTGCGTCTGCTCGTCCGCCGAGGAGTCGCCGGTCGAGTCCGAGGAGTCGTCGCCGGTGCTGGCGAGCTGGGTGCGCACGCTGTCGCGGGAGGCGCGGGCGGCCGCGTCCTTGCGCTCCTGCTCGGCCTTGGCGCGGGCCTTCTCGGCGCGCTCGGCCTCGGCCTTGCGGTCCGCCTCGGCCTTCGCCTTCCTGGCGTCCTTGGCGGCCTTCTGCAGGGCCAGGTTCTCCTGGGTCTCGAGGCTCTGGTCGAGGGCCTCCTGCTGCGACGCCTCGGCGGAGGCGGCGACGGCGCTCGCGAGGCCGGCGCCGGCGTCGAGCGAGCCCAGGGTGGGCATTTCGATGGTCTCGGTCACCGGCTCGGCATTCGCCGGCCCGGCAGCACCGGCCACCGCGATGGTGCCGAGGAAGCCACCGGCAACTCCTGCCCGCAGGGCGAGCTTCGAGGCGCTGCGGCGGGGCTTCCGGTGGCTGGGTATGTGAGCGGTGTGGGACATGGGAACAACCGCTATCAGGGGTTCGTGGTTCCCATCAAGAAACGTGGGTTGCGCCACAGTTACGTTCGGAACCACTCAATCCGCTTCCCTGTCGCCCTTATTGACGCCGTAACGGGCAAATCGGGCACGCATCACTTGGCCCTTGATCACGGGTTTTCATTGAAACGCCCGAATTGCCCGACGCTTACCACCTCTTGACGCCGATGGCCAAGCCCCGCTTTTTTCCGGGCTTCGCGATGTGACACAGGTCACATCCCCGCTCGTGAACGCGCGCACGCGTCCATCGCCGTACGCCGGACTCCCCGACCGGGCGACGGGCGGTTCCTTTATCACCCGTTCGCATCCATCACCAATTTGCTTGCATGGGGCATCACTTGATAGTGCGACACCCCCTCCGAGCAGCGGTTTCCGGTCCGGATGTCACATCTGGTGATCACCTGGGCGCTTCGCGCAACAAGATCACCGCTCATCCGACTTCATGATCCTTCGTCAGGTGGTGGAGATCACAAACTCCTTGCCGCACCCCGTGTCGCAGATCACAGAGGGGCGGGCATAAGATGCGGGGCAGCCGGGCTTGTGAACTGCCTCACATGGGGGCGATCTTTCACTGCCGGCGGTGCGGTCCAACGGTCAAGGACGACTGGAAGGAGCGAGGAGCGTGAATGCGTACGCGCCCGTCCTCGTGCTCGGTGCCCTGGGTGCGGGGTTTGCGATCTTCTCCGTGGTCATGGCCACGCTTATCGGGCCAAAGCGGTACAACAGGGCAAAGCTTGAGGCGTACGAGTGCGGCATCGAACCGACGCCCACTCCCGCCGGAGGCGGTCGCTTCCCGATCAAGTACTACCTGACGGCGATGCTCTTCATCGTCTTCGACATCGAGATCGTCTTCCTCTACCCCTGGGCCGTCACCTTCGACGCCCTGGGGCTTTTCGGGCTCGTGGAGATGCTGCTCTTCGTGCTCACCGTCTTCGTCGCCTACGCGTACGTGTGGCGGCGCGGCGGCCTGGAATGGGACTGAGGGGCTGAGGGGCACCTATGGGACTCGAAGAGAAACTCCCGAGCGGCTTTCTGCTGACGACGGTCGAACAGGCCGCGGGCTGGGTGCGCAAGGCGTCCGTGTTCCCCGCGACGTTCGGCCTCGCCTGCTGCGCCATCGAGATGATGACCACCGGAGCCGGCCGGTACGACCTGGCCCGCTTCGGCATGGAGGTCTTCCGCGGCTCGCCGCGCCAGGCCGACCTGATGATCGTCGCCGGACGGGTCAGCCAGAAGATGGCACCCGTCCTGAGGCAGGTCTACGACCAGATGCCCAACCCCAAGTGGGTCATCTCCATGGGCGTCTGCGCCTCCTCGGGCGGCATGTTCAACAACTACGCGATCGTGCAGGGCGTCGACCACATCGTGCCGGTCGACATCTATCTGCCCGGCTGCCCGCCCCGCCCCGAGATGCTGCTCGACGCGATCCTCAAGCTCCACGAGAAGATCCAGGGCTCCAAGCTCGGCGTGAACGCCGAGGAGGCGGCCCGCGAGGCGGAGGAGGCGGCGCTGAAGGCGCTGCCGACCATCGAATTGAAGGGTCTGCTCCGGTGAGTGACGAGACACCCAACCCCGAGAGGGAGCTGAGCGCCCAGAACCTGCCGGGCCAGCGCGGGGACCACGGCGAGGAGGTACGCCTCCAGCGTGGCATGTTCGGCGCGAACAACGGCGGCGACACCACGGGCTACGGCGGCCTCGTCCGCTCCGTCCGCCTCCCCGGCCCGGCCGTCCGCCCGTACGGAGGCTGGTTCGACGAGGTCGCCGACGAACTCGAAGGCGCCCTCGAGGAGCAGGGACTGCTCCCCGAGAACGCCATCGAGAAGACGGTCGTCGACCGCGACGAGCTCACCTTCCACATCGAGCGCGAGCACCTCGTCCGCGTGGCCCGCACCCTGCGCGACGACCCGGCACTCCGCTTCGAGCTCTGTACCGGCGTCTCCGGGGTCCACTACCCGGGCGACAAGGGCCGCGAGCTGCACGCCGTCTACCACCTGCGCTCGCTGACCCACGGCCGGCTGATCCGCCTGGAGGTCTCGGCCCCGGACGCCGACCCGCGCATCCCGTCGCTCGTCGCCGTCTACCCGACGAACGACTGGCACGAGCGCGAGACGTACGACTTCTTCGGCATCGTCTTCGACGGCCACCCCGCCCTCACCCGGATCATGATGCCGGACGACTGGCAGGGCCACCCGCAGCGCAAGGACTATCCCCTCGGCGGCATCGCGGTCGAGTACAAGGGCGCCCAGATCCCGGCTCCGGACCAGCGGAGGTCGTACAGCTGATGTCCACCTCAGAAGCGTCTCCCCGCGAGACGACCGAAGGCACCGTCTACACGGTGACCGGCGGCGACTGGGACGAGGTCGTCCAGTCCGCGGCCAAGGCCGACGACGAGCGGATCGTCGTCAACATGGGCCCCCAGCACCCGTCCACCCACGGCGTGCTCCGCCTCATCCTGGAGATCGACGGCGAGACCGTCACCGAGGCCCGCTGCGGCATCGGCTACCTCCACACCGGCATCGAGAAGAACCTCGAGTACCGGACCTGGACGCAGGGCACCACCTTCGTCACGCGCATGGACTACCTCACCTCGTTCTACAACGAGACGGCGTACTGCCTCGGCGTGGAGAAGCTCCTCGGCATCACCGAGCAGATCCCCGACCGGGCGAGCGTCATCCGGGTGCTCCTCATGGAGCTCAACCGGCTCTCCTCGCACCTGGTGTGCATCGCCACCGGCGGCATGGAGCTCGGCGCCACGACGATCATGATCTACGGCTTCCGGGACCGCGAGATGATCCTGGACCTGTACGAGCTGATCACCGGCCTGCGCATGAACCACGCGTTCATCCGCCCCGGCGGCCTCGCCCAGGACCTGCCGCCCGGCGCCGTCGACGCGCTGCGCGAGTTCGTGAAGACCATGAAGAAGAACCTGCCGGAGTACGACAAGCTCGCCACCGGCAACCCCATCTTCAAGGCCCGCATGCAGGACGTCGGCTACCTCGACCTCACCGGCTGCATGGCCCTCGGCGCCACCGGACCGATCCTGCGCTCCGCGGGCCTCCCGCACGACCTGCGCAAGACCGACCCGTACTGCGGCTACGAGAACTACGACTTCGACGTCCCCACCGCCGACACCTGCGACTCCTACGGACGCTTCCTCGTCCGCCTGGAGGAGATGCGCCAATCGCTCCGGATCGTCGAACAGTGCCTCGACCGCCTGGAGCCCGGCCCCGTCATGGTCGGCGACAAGAAGATCGCCTGGCCCGCGCAGCTCGCGCTCGGCCCCGACGGCCTCGGCAACTCGCCCGACCACATCGCGAAGATCATGGGCACCTCCATGGAGGCCCTGATCCACCACTTCAAGCTGGTCACCGAGGGCTTCCGGGTCCCCGCCGGACAGGCGTACGCGGCCGTCGAGTCCCCCAAGGGCGAGCTCGGCGTGCACGTCGTCTCCGACGGCGGCACCCGCCCCTTCCGGGTCCACTTCCGCGACCCGTCCTTCACCAACCTCCAGGCCATGGCCGCGATGTGCGAGGGCGGCCAGGTCGCCGACGTCATCGTCGCCGTCGCCTCCATCGACCCCGTGATGGGAGGCGTCGACCGATGACGGAGAACGTCAGCCTGGGGATGCCCCAGCTCCCCGCCCCCGCGTACCCCGACGAGGTCCGCGCCCGCCTGACGGAGGACGCCCGGGCGATCATCGCCCGCTACCCGGACTCCCGCTCGGCGCTCCTTCCGATGCTGCACCTCGTGCAGTCGGAGGAGGGCCACGTGACCCGCACCGGCATGGCGTTCTGCGCCGACCTCCTCGGCCTGACCACCGCCGAGGTCACCGCCGTCGTCACCTTCTACACGATGTACCGGCGCAAGCCCTCCGGCGACTACCAGGTCGGCGTCTGCACCAACACGCTCTGCGCGGTCATGGGCGGCGACGCCATCTTCGAGGAGCTCAAGGCCCACCTCGCCGTCGGCAACAACGAGACCACCGACGACGGCAAGGTCACCCTCGAGCACATCGAGTGCAACGCGGCCTGCGACTTCGCACCGGTCGTGATGGTCAACTGGGAGTTCTTCGACAACCAGACCCCCGCCTCCGCCAAGCAGCTGGTGGACGACCTGCGGGCCGGCCGGACCGTCGAACCCACCCGCGGCGCCCCGCTCTGCACCTTCAAGGAGACCGCCCGCATCCTGGCCGGCTTCCCCGACGAGCGCCCCGGCGCCGTCGAGGCCACCGGCGGGGCCGGCCCCGCCTCCCTCGTCGGCCTGCGTCTGGCCAAGGGCGAGCAGCCGCACCACCGAATCGTCCACCCGCGCGGTGAGACCTCCGGTCAGGAGGGGGAGTGATGACCTTGGCCGCCGAGATCGACAACAGCAGCCCCGAGAAGCTGCTCGCACCCGTCCTCTCCGCCTTCTGGGACCAGCCCGGCTCCTGGACCCTGGCGACCTACGAGCGCCACGAGGGGTACCAGGGCCTCAAGCGGGCCCTCGCGATGAGCCCCGACGACCTCATCGCGTACGTCAAGGAATCCGGGCTCCGCGGACGCGGCGGCGCCGGCTTCCCCACCGGCATGAAGTGGCAGTTCATCCCGCAGGGCGACGGCAAGCCGCACTACCTCGTCGTCAACGCCGACGAGTCCGAGCCCGGCACCTGCAAGGACATCCCCCTCCTCTTCGCCAACCCGCACTCCCTCATCGAGGGAATGATCATCGCCTGCTACGCGATCCGCTCCGAGCACGCGTTCATCTACCTGCGCGGCGAGGTCGTCCCCGTCCTGCGCCGCCTCCACGAGGCGGTCCGCGAGGCCTACGCGGCCGGCTACCTCGGCCGGAACATCCTGGGCAGCGGCCTGAACCTCGAACTCACCGTGCACGCCGGCGCCGGCGCGTACATCTGCGGCGAGGAGACCGCGCTCCTCGACTCCCTCGAAGGGCGCCGCGGCCAGCCCCGGCTACGTCCGCCCTTCCCCGCGGTCGCCGGTCTGTACGCCTGCCCCACCGTGGTGAACAACGTCGAGTCCATCGCGTCCGTTCCCGCGATCCTCAACCGGGGCAAGGAGTGGTTCACGTCGATGGGCAGCGAGAAGTCCCCGGGCTTCACGCTGTACTCGCTGAGCGGGCACGTCGCCTCGCCCGGCCAGTACGAGGCCCCGCTCGGCATCACCCTGCGCCAGCTCCTCGACATGAGCGGCGGCATGCGCCCCGGTCACCGCCTCAAGTTCTGGACCCCCGGCGGCTCCTCCACCCCGATGTTCACCGACGAGCACCTCGACGTGCCCCTCGACTACGAGGGCGTCGGCGCCGCGGGCTCCATGCTCGGCACCAAGGCCCTCCAGTGCTTCGACGAGACCACCTGCGTCGTCCGGGCCGTCACCCGCTGGACCGAGTTCTACGCCCACGAGTCCTGCGGCAAGTGCACCCCGTGCCGCGAGGGCACCTACTGGCTCGTCCAGTTGCTCCGCGACATCGAGGCGGGCCGCGGGCAGCTGTCCGACCTCGACAAGCTGAACGACATCGCCGACAACATCAACGGCAAGTCGTTCTGCGCCCTCGGCGACGGCGCCGCCTCCCCGATCTTCTCCTCGCTGAAGTACTTCCGCGCCGAGTACGAGCAGCACATCACCGGCCGGGCCTGCCCCTTCGACCCGGCCAAGTCGACCGCCTGGGCGGACAACCACAAGGAGGTGACCGCATGACCGTCATCGCGTCCACCCCCAGTGGCGGCGGCAGCGCGCCGGTGCCGCCCGAGGACCTCGTGACGCTGACCATCGACGGCGCCGAGATCTCCGTCCCCAAGGGGACGCTCGTCATCCGCGCCGCCGAACAGCTCGGCATCGAGATCCCGCGCTTCTGCGACCACCCGCTCCTCGACCCCGCCGGCGCCTGCCGCCAGTGCATCGTCGAGGTCGAGGGCCAGCGCAAGCCGATGGCCTCCTGCACCATCACGTGCACCGACGGCATGGTGGTGAAGTCCCAGCTGACCAGCCCCGTCGCCGAGAAGGCCCAGCACGGCGTGATGGAGCTGCTGCTCGTCAACCACCCGCTGGACTGCCCGGTCTGCGACAAGGGCGGCGAGTGCCCCCTGCAGAACCAGGCCATGTCCCACGGACAGGCCGAGTCCCGCTTCGAGGGCGTCAAGCGGACGTACGAGAAGCCGATCCCGATCTCCACCCAGGTGCTGCTCGACCGCGAGCGGTGCGTGCTCTGCGCCCGCTGCACCCGCTTCTCCAACCAGGTCGCGGGCGACCCGATGATCGAGCTGATCGAGCGCGGCGCGCTCCAGCAGGTCGGCACCGGCGAAGGCGACCCCTTCGAGTCGTACTTCTCCGGCAACACCATCCAGATCTGCCCCGTCGGCGCCCTCACCTCCGCCGCCTACCGCTTCCGGGCCCGCCCCTTCGACCTGGTCTCCACGCCGTCGGTCTGCGAGCAGTGCGCCGGCGGCTGCGCCACCCGCACCGACCACCGGCGCGGCAAGGTCATGCGGCGGCTCGCCGCCGAGGACCCGGAGGTCAACGAGGAGTGGATCTGCGACAAGGGCCGCTTCGGCTTCCGGTACGCCCAGCAGCGCGACCGGCTCACCACCCCGCTCGTCCGCAACGCCGAGACCGGTGAGCTGGAGGCCGCCTCCTGGCCCGAGGCCCTGGAGGCCGCCGCCCGCGGTCTCGTCCGCGGCCGCACCGGCGTCCTCACCGGCGGCAGGCTGACCGTCGAGGACTCCTACGCGTACGCCAAGTTCGCCCGGGTCGCCCTCGACACCAACGACATCGACTTCCGGGCCCGGATCCACTCCGGCGAGGAGGCCGACTTCCTGGCCTCCGCCGTCGCCGGACGCGGCCGCGACCTGGACGGCACGGGTGTCACGTACACCTCGCTCGAAGCCGCGCCCGCCGTGCTCCTCGTCGGCCTGGAGTCCGAGGAGGAGGCCCCCGGCGTCTTCCTGCGGCTCCGCAAGGCCTGGCGCAAGCACGGCCAGAAGACCTACGCGGTCGCCGCCTTCGCCACCCGCGGCCTGGAGAAGTCCGGAGGCACCCTGCTGCCGGCCGCCCCCGGCACCGAGACCGAGTGGCTGGACGCGCTGACCTCCCGGGTCGGCCTGGACGGCGACGGCCTCGCCGCCGCCGAGGCCCTCCGCCAGGACGGCTCCGTCATCGCCGTCGGCGAGCGCCTCGCGGGCGTGCCCGGCGCGCTCACCGCCGCCCTGCGCGCCGCGACCGCCACCGGCGCCCGGCTCGTCTGGATCCCGCGCCGCTCCGGCGAACGCGGAGCCGTCGAGGCGGGCGCCCTGCCGACGCTGCTCCCCGGCGGCCGGCCCGCGACCGACCCCCGCGCGCGTGAGGAGGTCGCCGCCGCCTGGGGCGTCCGCGAACTCCCGCACCGCTACGGACGCGACACCGGCCAGATCGTGGAGGCCGCCGCCACCGGCGAGCTCGGCGCGCTGCTCGTCGCCGGCGTCGACGTCGTCGACCTGCCGGACCCGGCACGCGCGCGCGAGGCCCTCGACGCGGCCTTCGTCGTCTCCCTGGAGCTGCGGCCCGGCGAGGTCACCGAGCGGGCCGACGTGATCCTCCCGGTCGCCGCCGTCGCCGAGAAGGCCGGCACCTTCCTCAACTGGGAGGGCAGGGCACGGCTCTTCGAGGCCGCGCTCAAGCCCGAGCAGATGACCAGGCCGCTCGCGCCGAGCGACGCCCGCGTGCTCCACATGCTGGCCGACGCCCTCGACGCCCACCTCGGCCTGCCCGACCTGCGGTCGGCCCGCCGGGAGCTCGACCGGCTCGGCGGCTGGACCGAGGAGCGGGCCGGCGAGCCCGGCGAACCGGGTCAGGCGGCGCCCCGGCCCGGCGACGGCGAGGCCGTCCTCGCCGGACACCGCCTCCTGCTCGACCTCGGCAGGCTCCAGGAGGGCGACACCGCGCTCGCCGGAACCCGGCACGCGGCCGTCGCACGGCTCTCCGCCGCCACCGCCGCCGACACCGGCGTCAAGGACGGCGACGTCCTGGAGGTGACCGGCCCGGCCGGTTCCGTGGCACTCCCGCTCCAGGTCACCGAGATGCCCGACCGCGTCGTCTGGCTCCCGCTCAACTCGACCGGCCGCGGCGTCCTCTCCGACACCGGCGCCCGCCCCGGCGCCCTGGTCCGCATCGGCCCGGCGACCCCGCAGGAGGTGCAGGCATGACCGCGAACGTCCTGGCGGCCGAGGACCTGTCCATGTTCGGCACGGACCCCTGGTGGCTCGTCCTGATCAAGGCCGTCTTCTGCTTCGCCTTCCTGATGGTCACCGTGCTCTTCTCCATCGTGTGGGAGCGCAAGGTCGTCGCCTGGATGCAGCTGCGCATCGGCCCCAACCGGCACGGCCCCTGGGGCATGCTCCAGTCCCTCGCGGACGGCATCAAGCTGATGCTCAAGGAGGACGTGATCGTCAAGAGGGCCGACAAGGTCGTCTACGTCCTCGCCCCGGTCATCGCCGCGATCCCCGCGTTCATGGCGATCGCCGTGATCCCCTTCGGCCCGGCCGGCGACGAGGTCTCGATCTTCGGCCACCGGACCGCGATGCAGCTCACCGACCTGCCGATCGCGATGCTGTACGTCCTCGCGGTCGCGTCCGTCGGCATCTACGGCATCGTCCTCGCCGGCTGGTCCTCCGGCTCCACGTACCCGCTGCTCGGCGGACTCCGGTCCTGCGCGCAGATGATCTCGTACGAGATCGCCATGGGCGCGGCCTTCGCCTCCGTCTTCCTCTACTCCGGGTCGATGTCGACCTCGAGGATCGTCGAGGCGCAGGCGGACCGCTGGTTCGTGATCCTGCTGCCGGTCTCGTTCATCATCTACATCGTCACGATGGTCGGCGAGACGAACCGCGCCCCCTTCGACATGCCGGAGTCCGAGGGCGACCTCGTCGGCGGCTTCAACACCGAGTACTCGTCCATCAAGTTCGCGATGTTCATGCTCGCCGAGTACGTGAACATGGTGACGGTCTCGGCCGTGTCGGTGACCCTCTTCCTGGGCGGCTGGCGGGCCCCGTACCCGATCTCCACCTTCTGGGAGGGTGCGAACCACGGCTGGTGGCCGATGCTCTGGTTCGTCCTCAAGGTCCAGCTGCTGCTGTTCTTCTTCATCTGGCTCCGCGGCACCCTGCCCCGCGTCCGCTACGACCAGCTGATGAAGCTCGGCTGGAAGGTCCTCATCCCGGTCTCGGTGGTCTGGCTGATGCTGGTCGCCACCGTCCGGGCGATGCGGAACGAGAACATCGCCTTCTCGAACATCGTCCTGTACGTGGCCGGTGCCGTCCTCGGACTGCTGCTGCTCTCCTTCGTCGTGGACCTGTTCCGCGACCGGAAGGAGAAGGCCGCCACCGCCGCCCCCGAGACGGAGCGGGCCTTCGACGCGATGGCCGGCGGCTTCCCCGTACCGCCCAAGCCCGGACAGTCCCTGCCGCCCGTGCCCCGGCGCAGGCCGCGGCACGACCGGGACCTCGTTGTCAGTGGCGCCCCCGATACCGCTACTTCGAGTGATGGAAAGGAGACGGACGGTGTCTGACTTCCAGAATCCGGTGGCCGGTTTCGGCGTGACCTTCAAGGCCATGTTCAAGAAGCGGCTGACCGAGCAGTACCCGGAGCAGCAGAAGACGACGGCGCCCCGCTTCCACGGCCGGCACCAGCTCAACCGTCACCCCGACGGTCTGGAGAAGTGCGTCGGCTGCGAGCTGTGCGCCTGGGCCTGTCCCGCCGACGCCATCTACGTGGAGGGCGCGGACAACACGGACGAGGAGCGCTACTCGCCCGGCGAGCGCTACGGCCGCGTCTACCAGATCAACTACGCCCGCTGCATCCTGTGCGGCCTGTGCATCGAGGCGTGCCCGACGCGCGCCCTGACGATGACCAACGAGTTCGAACTGGCCGACTCCTCCCGCGAGAACCTGATCTACACCAAGGAGCAGCTCCTCGCGGGCCTGGAGGAGACCATGGTCGACTCGCCGCACGCGATCTTCCCCGGCATGACCGAGCAGGACTACTACCGGGGCCTGGTCACCGAGGCCGCGCCCGGCACCGTCCGGCAGGTCGCCGTCTCCAAGGGCGAGAAGGGCGAGCCGGAGGGGGCGGACGCATGAACGCCACCCTCGCGGCCTACGCGACCTCGACCGGTGAGGCCTTCCAGTTCTGGGTCCTCGGCACCGTCGCCGTCATCGGCGCGCTCGCCACGATCCTGATGAGGAAGGCCATGCACAGCGCCCTGTCGCTGGCCGGCACGATGATCGTCCTCGCGGTCTTCTACCTCGCCAACGGCGCGTACTTCCTCGGCATCGTCCAGATCGTCGTCTACACCGGCGCGATCATGATGCTCTTCCTCTTCATCGTCATGCTGGTCGGCGTCACGGCCGCGGACTCGCTGAAGGAGACCATCAAGGGGCAGCGCTGGTGGGCCGCCGCATGCGGCCTCGGCTTCGGCATCCTGCTGATCGCCGGCATCGGCCAGGCGTCGCTCACCGAGTTCGCCGGCCTCGGCGCCGCCAACACGGCGCACGGCGGGAACGTCGAGGGCCTCGCCGCCCTCATCTTCACCAAGTACGTCTTCGCCTTCGAGATCACCGGCGCGCTCCTCATCACCGCCGCCGTCGGCGCGATGGTGCTCACCCACCGCGAGCGCACCGAGCGGGCCCGCACCCAGCGCGAGCTCTCCGAGCAGCGCGTGCGGGAAGGCAAGCACCTGCCGCCGCTGCCCGCGCCCGGCGTCTACGCCCGGCACAACGCCGTGGACATCGCCGGTCTGCTGCCCGACGGCACCCCGTCGGAGCTCACCGTCATCTCGACCCTGCGCAAGCGGGGCCAGGTCCGGGACGTGTCCACCGAGGCGATGGCCGACCTCAAGGCCATCGAGCAGCGCTCCGAGGAGCGGCTCGGCCGGGACCGGGACGAAGAGGAGGCCACCCGGTGAATCCCGTCAACTACCTGTACCTCGCGGCCCTGCTGTTCACCATCGGTGCGGCCGGGGTGCTGATCCGGCGCAACGCGATCGTGGTGTTCATGTGCGTCGAGCTCATGCTCAACGCCTGCAACCTCGCGTTCGTCACCTTCTCCCGCATGCACGGCAACCTCGACGGCCAGATCATCGCGTTCTTCACGATGGTCGTCGCCGCCGCGGAGGTCGTCGTCGGGCTCGCGATCATCGTGTCCGTCTTCCGTGCCCGCCACTCGGCCTCGGTCGACGACGCCAGCCTGATGAAGCTGTGAGGGGCTGACCGTGGAAAATCTCATTGCGCTGCTCGTCGGCGTGCCCCTGCTCGGAGCGGCGGTCCTGCTCTGCGGCGGCCGCCGGCTCGACAAGTCCGGGCACTGGCTCGGCACGCTGCTCGCGGCCGTCTCCTTCCTCATCGGCCTGGCGCTCTTCGCCGACATGCTCGGCAAGAGCGCCGACGACCGGGCCATGCACCAGCGGCTCTACACCTGGATCCCCGTCGAGGGCTTCCAGGCGGACGTCGCCTTCCAGCTCGACCAGCTGTCGATGACGTTCGTCCTGCTGATCACCGGGGTCGGCACGCTCATCCACGTGTACTCCATCGGCTACATGGAGCACGACGAGCGCCGCCGCCGCTTCTTCGGCTACCTCAACCTGTTCGTCGCGGCCATGCTCCTGCTGGTCCTCGCCGACAACTACCTGCTGCTGTACTTCGGCTGGGAGGGCGTCGGCCTCGCCTCGTACCTCCTGATCGGCTTCTGGCAGCACAAGCCCGCCGCGGCCACCGCCGCGAAGAAGGCGTTCCTGGTCAACCGGGTCGGCGACATCGGCCTCTCGGTCGCCATCATGATCATGTTCACCACCTTCGGCACCTTCGCCTTCGGCCCGGTCTTCGCGGAGACCGACAAGGCGGGCCAGGGCACGCTGACCGCGATCGGCCTGATGCTGCTCCTCGCGGCCTGCGGCAAGTCGGCCCAGGTGCCGCTGCAGTCCTGGCTCGGGGACGCGATGGAGGGCCCGACCCCGGTCTCGGCCCTCATCCACGCGGCCACCATGGTCACCGCCGGCGTCTACCTGATCGTCCGTTCGGCCGACATCTTCAACGCCGCCCCGGACGCCCAGCTGGTCGTCACCGTGGTCGGCGCCGTCACGCTCCTCTTCGGTGCGATCGTCGGTTGCGCCAAGGACGACATCAAGAAGGCGCTCGCCGGTTCGACGATGTCGCAGATCGGCTACATGATCCTGGCGGCCGGCCTCGGCCCCATCGGCTACGCCTTCGCGATCATGCACCTGGTCACCCACGGCTTCTTCAAGGCCGGTCTGTTCCTCGGCGCCGGTTCGGTCATGCACGGCATGAACGACGAGGTCGACATGCGGAAGTACGGCGGCCTGCGGACGTACATGCCGGTCACCTTCGCCACCTTCGGCCTCGGCTACCTCGCGATCATCGGCTTCCCCGGCCTGTCCGGCTTCTTCTCCAAGGACATGATCATCGAGGCGGCCTTCGCCAAGGGCGGCACCGAGGGCTGGATCCTCGGCTCGGTCACCCTGCTCGGCGCGGCCATCACCGCGTACTACATGACCCGCGTGATGCTCATGACCTTCTTCGGCGAGAAGCGCTGGCAGCCCGACGCCGAGGGGCACGCCCCCCACCCGCACGAGTCGCCCAGGTCCATGACGGTCCCGATGGTCCTGCTGGCCTTCGGCTCGGTCTTCGCGGGCGCCTTCTTCGGGATCGGCGACCGGTTCGTCACCTGGCTGGAGCCGGTGACGAGCTTCGAGCACGGCCACCCGCCGATCGGCGCCGGGGTCATCACCACCGCCACCGTCACCGTCATGGTGATCGGCGTCGGCATCGCCTACCTCCAGTACGGCCGCCGGCCCGTCCCGGTGGTCGCTCCCCGGGGTTCGCTGCTCACCCGCGCCGCCCGCCGCGACCTCCTCCAGGACGACTTCAACCACGCCGTGTTCGTCACGGGCGGCACGCACCTCACCCGCTCGCTCGTGTACGTCGACCACAGCCTGGTCGACGGCGTCGTCAACGGCACCGCGGCCTCCGTCGGCGGACTCTCCGGCCGGCTGCGCAAGCTCCAGAACGGCTACGCCCGCACGTACGCGGTCTCCATGTTCGGAGGTACTGCGGTGCTGATCGCCGCGACCCTGCTGATGAGGGCGGTGTAACTGACATGTCCTTCCCGCTCCTTACGGTCACGGCAGCGGTTCCGGCGGTCGGTGCCATCCTCACCGCCGCCGTCCCCGCCGCCCGCCGCACCGCCGCCAAGTGGCTGGCGCTGCTGGTCTCGCTCGCCACGCTGGTGCTCGCCGGCGTCGTCTTCGCCCGGTTCGAGCCCGGCGGCGAGCGGTACCAGCTCACCGAGTCGCACTCCTGGATCAAGGACTTCGGCGTCCGCTACGAACTGGGCGTGGACGGCATCGGGGTGGCGCTCATCGCGCTCACCGCCCTGCTGATCCCCTTCGTCGTCCTGGCCGGCTGGCACGACGCCGATCCCCTGGAGACGAAGTCCTCCCGCTGGCGCCCGACCCAGGGCTTCTTCGCCCTGATCCTCATGGTCGAGGCGATGGTGATCCTCTCCTTCGAGGCCACCGACGTCTTCCTCTTCTACATCCTCTTCGAAGCCATGCTCATCCCGATGTACTTCCTCATCGGCGGCTTCGGCGACCGCGCCCACTCGGGCTCCGACGAGAACGCGGCGGCCCAGCGCTCGTACGCGGCAGTCAAGTTCCTGCTGTACAACCTGGTCGGCGGCCTCATCATGCTGGCCGCCGTCATCGGGCTCTACGTGGTCGCGGGGAACTTCTCGCTCACGGAGATCGCCGAGGCGCGGGCCAACGGCTCGCTCGACATGGCGACCAACACCGAGCGGTGGCTCTTCCTCGGCTTCTTCTTCGCCTTCGCGGTGAAGGCGCCGCTCTGGCCGCTGCACACCTGGCTGCCGAACGCGATGGGGGAGGCGACCGCCCCGGTCGCCGTCCTCATCACCGCCGTCGTCGACAAGGTCGGCACCTTCGCGATGCTCCGCTTCTGCCTCGGGCTCTTCCCCGAGGCGAGCAAGTGGGCCACTCCGGCGATCGTCGTCCTCGCGCTGATCAGCATCGTCTACGGCGCGCTGCTCGCCGTCGGCCAGCGGGACATCAAGCGCCTGGTGGCCTACGCGTCGATCTCGCACTTCGGCTTCATCATCCTGGGCATCTTCGCGATGACCACCCAGGGCCAGTCCGGAGCCACGCTCTACATGGTCAACCACGGCATCTCGACGGCCGCGCTGATGCTCGTCGCCGGCTTCCTGATCTCCCGGCGCGGCTCGCGGCTCATCGCCGACTACGGGGGCGTGCAGAAGGTCGCCCCGGTGCTCGCCGGCACGTTCCTGATCGGCGGCCTCGCGACCCTGTCGCTGCCCGGACTCGCCCCGTTCGTCAGCGAGTTCCTGGTCCTGGTCGGCACGTACGCCCGGTACCCGGTGGCCGGTGTCATCGCCACCACCGGCATCGTCCTCGCCGCGCTCTACACCCTCGTCCTGTACCAGCGGACGATGACCGGGCCGGTGAAGGAGGAGGTCCGGACGCTGCCGGACCTGCGGCCGCGCGAACTGGCGGTGGTCATCCCGCTCATCGCCCTGCTGATCTTCCTCGGGATCTTCCCGAAGCCGCTGACGGATGTCGTCAACCCGGCGGTGCAGCACACCATGTCCGACGTCCAGCAGAAGGACCCGCAGCCCGAAGTGGAGGCCGCCAAGTGAGTTCCATGGCTGTCCACAGCTTGTGGACGACAGCGGCCGACCCGCTGACCAAGATCCCGGCCCCGCACATCGAGTACACGCAGCTCGCGCCCGTGCTCATCGTGATCGGCGCCGCGATCCTCAGCGTCCTCGTCGAGGCCTTCGTGCCCCGCAAGGGCCGCTACCTCGGCCAGGTCTTCCTGTCCGTCCTCGCCCTCGCCGCCGCCTTCGCCGCCGTCGTCGGCCTGGCGGCGGGCGGCTACGGCTCCACCAAGGCCCACATCGCGGCCATGGGCGCCATCGCCGTCGACGGTCCCGCCCTCTTCCTCCAGGGCACCATTCTCCTCGCCTCGATCGTCGCGATCTTCACCTTCGCCGAGCGCAGGCTCGACCCGGCCGACCACGGCCACAAGGTCGACTCCTTCGCCGCCGAGGCCGCCGCGGTCCCCGGCAGCGAGCAGGAGAAGGCGGCCGTCAAGGCGGGCTTCACCACCACCGAGGTCTTCCCGCTCGCGCTGTTCGCGATCGCCGGCATGCTGGTCTTCCCGGCGGCCAACGACCTCCTGACGCTGTTCGTCGCCCTGGAGGTCTTCTCCCTCCCGCTGTACCTGCTCTGCGCCGTCGCACGCCGCAAGCGGCTGATGTCGCAGGAGGCGGCCGTCAAGTACTTCCTGCTCGGCGCCTTCTCGTCGGCCTTCCTGCTCTTCGGGATCGCCCTGCTCTACGGCTACGCGGGCTCCGTCTCGTACGCCACCATCGCCGACGTCGTGGACGGCACGGTCGCCTCCGTCGACCCGGCGCTCGCCGACACCATGGGCAACGACGCGCTGCTCCTCATCGGCTTCGCCATGGTCCTCATGGGGCTGCTCTTCAAGGTCGGCGCCGTGCCGTTCCACATGTGGACCCCGGACGTCTACCAGGGCGCCCCGACCCCCGTCACCGGCTTCATGGCCGCCGCGACCAAGGTCGCCGCGTTCGGCGCGCTGCTCCGCCTGCTGTACGTGGTGCTGCCGGGCCTCACCTGGGACTGGCGGCCGGTCATGTGGGGCGTCGCGATCGTCACCATGCTGGGCGGTGCGATCGTCGCCATCACCCAGACCGACATCAAGCGGCTCCTGGCGTACTCGTCGATCGCGCACGCGGGCTTCCTGCTCGCCGGCGTCATCGCGGCCACGCCGACGGGCATCTCGTCCGTCCTCTTCTACCTGGGGGCGTACTCCTTCGTGACGATCGGCGCGTTCGCCGTCGTCACCCTCGTCAGGGACGCGGGCGGCGAGGCCACCCACCTCTCCAAGTGGGCCGGCCTCGGACGGCGTTCGCCGCTGGTCGCGGCGGTCTTCGCGGTCTTCCTGCTCGCCTTCGCCGGCATTCCGCTGACCTCCGGGTTCTCCGGCAAGTTCGCGGTCTTCAAGGCGGCGGCGGAGGGCGGCGCGGGCGCGCTCGTCGTGGTCGGTGTGATCTCCTCGGCGATCGCCGCGTTCTTCTACATCCGGGTGATCGTGCTCATGTTCTTCAGCGAGCCGAAGGCGGACGGCCCCACGGTCGCCGTGCCGTCGGCGCTGACGACGCTCACCATCACCGTGGGCGTGGCGGTCACGCTGGTGCTCGGCCTCGCGCCGCAGTACTTCCTCGACCTGGCGAACCAGGCGAGCGTGTTCGTCCGGTAGCGGCGGTCGTCCGCGTGAGGGGCCCGGCTCGCTGCGAGCCGGGCCCCTCCGTCGTGTCCGGGGGGCAGGTCGCCTCCGGGCCGTAGCGGGCGAGGAGACCGTCCGGATGCTTCCCGGAGAGCCGGACGTGCCGCACGCGGGGGTGACCCGTCGGAGGTGCCGTGCCATCGTGGAGACCGCCCCGAATGGTCTGTACCAGTAGTCGAGAGGGAAGCGGCACGATGCGTGGCACCACCGTCTTACCCGGCACCCCCTGCGCCGCCCCGAAGGCCGGCGAGCCGCCCATGCACCGCCTGGAGATCCGGCTGCCCGACGACGTGCCCTTCGCCGCCGGCAGCTTCGACGCCGTCGGCCCGCTGTCCCGGGCCGCGTTCCCGCACCGGCACACCTTCCACGAGATCGTCCACGTCACCTCCGGCACCGGCACCCACGTGGTCGACCTGGCCCGCCTGCCGCTGAGCCCGCCCCACCTGGGCGTCATCCTGCCCGGCCAGGTGCACCGCTGGGAGGACGCCCGGGGCCTGGACGGCACCGTCGTCCTCTTCGCCGAGGACTTCCTCCTCGACCACCCCGGCGACCGGGAGCTCCTCCGCCGCCTCGGCGAGCGCCCCTGGCACACCCTCGACGGCCCCACGCACGCGCGTACCGCCCGCCTGATGGCCGAACTCGTCGAGGAGTACCGGCACGGCGCCGACGGCTTCGCGACCGTGCTGCGGTCCCTGCTGCACGTCCTCCTGGTCCGTACGGCACGGCTGCCGGGCCACGGGGCGGACGACGCACCGGCCTCCGGCCCGCCGCGGGGCAGGACCGCGGCCGTCGCCGAGGAGTTCGCCCGCCTGACCGCCCGGACCGGAGCGGACGGCAGGACCGTACGCGAGTGCGCCGAGCTGATCGGCGTCACCCCCGGTTACCTCACCGAGGCCGTCCGGGCGGCCACCGGCCGCACCCCCGGCGACCTGCTGCGCGCGGCCCGCACCCGCGAGGCCCAACGGCTCCTGGTCGGAACCCGCCTGTCGATCCGTCAGGTGGCGTCCAGGGTCGGCTTCGACGATCCCGCCTACTTCTGCCGCTTCTTCCGCCGCGAGACCGGACGGAGCCCCGGGGACTTCCGAAAACACCACGACCGCCGCGCTCCGTCCCTCGAAGGCGACGGCCCCCGCGCCTAGGTTCGTGCCGATCCCGCAGCCCCCCACCTCCGAGGAGCAGGCATGGACAACGAGACCGGCACCGGGCACGTCACCCGCAAGGCGGTGCTGCGCGCCGCGTTCGCGGCCGGCATCGCGGCCCCCGCGGTCCTCATGGGCGTCCCCGCGCTCGCCCGCACCCTGACCACGGCCGACGCGCCGCCCGCGCTCACCCCCGCGTGCGACGACGGCGACGACCCCACCCCGCCGCAGACCGAGGGCCCGTACTTCAAGCCCCACTCGCCGCTGCGGACCAGCCTGGTGGACGCCGGCACCCCCGGCGTCCGGCTCACCGTCAGCGGCTACGTCTTCGGTCGTGCCTGCAAGCCGGTGTCCGGCGTCCTGCTGGACTTCTGGCAGGCCGACACCAACGGCGCCTACGACAACACCGGATTCCGCTTCCGCGGCCACCAGTTCACCGACGCGGGCGGCGCCTTCGGGCTGACCACGATCGTGCCCGGCCTCTACCCCGGCCGCACCCGGCACCTCCACGTCAAGCTCCAGGCCCCCGGCCGGCCGGTGCTCACCACCCAGCTGTACTTCCCGAACGAGCCCCGCAACAACACCGACACCCTCTTCGACCCGCGGCTGCTCATGACCGTCCGGGACACGGGCGGCGGCCGGGAGGCCGCCTTCGACTTCGTCCTCGACGTGCCGCAGGACCCGGGGCCGACCCCGACGCCCACGGGCGCCCCCGGCGGCACCTGGGCCGCCGGGACCGCCTACCGGGCGGGCGACACCGTCACGTACGGCGGCCTGGGCTATGCGTGCCTCCAGGCGCACACGGCCCAGGCCGGCTGGGAGCCGCCGAACGTCCCCGCCCTCTGGCGGGTCCGGTAGCTACGCGGACGGAAGGATCCGGCCCCGGACCTCGCCCAGCGCCACGCGGGTGCCGTCCGGGCCCGGAGCCCAGGCCGTCAGGACGACCTCGTCGCCGTCCTCCAGGAACGTCCGCTTGCCGCCGGACAGTTCGAGCGCGTCCCGGCCGTTCCAGGTGAGCTCCAGGAGCGAGCCGCGCTGGTTCGCCCCGGGCCCGGAGACGGTGCCGGAGCCGTACAGGTCACCGGTCCGCAGCGAGGCGCCGTTGACCGTCATGTGGGCCAGCTGCTGGGCCGCCGTCCAGTACATGGAGGAGAACGGCGGCTCGGAGACGACCTCGCCGTTGATCTCCACCGTGATCCGCAGGTCGAAGCCGCCCTGCTCCTCCGCGTCCGCGTCGTCCAGGTAGGGGAGCAGCGGCAGGTCCCGAGCGGGCGGCGCGGTCCGGGCGGCGTCCAGCGCCTCCAGGGGCGTCACCCAGGCCGAGACCGAGGTCTGGAACGACTTGCCGAGGAACGGGCCGAGCGGCACGTACTCCCAGGCCTGCACGTCCCGCGCCGACCAGTCGTTGAGCAGCGTCAGACCGAAGACGTGCTCCCGGAAGTCGCCGAGTGCCACCGGACGGCCGAGCTCCGAGGGGGTGCCGACGAGGAAGCCGACCTCCGCCTCGATGTCCAGCTTGATCGACGGGCCGAACACCGGGGCCGGGTCGGACGGCGCCTTGCGCTGGCCCGAGGGGCGTACGACGTCGGTGCCGGAGACCACGACCGTGCCCGCGCGACCGTGGTAACCGATCGGCAGGTGCTTCCAGTTGGGGGTCAGCGCGTCGCCGTCCGGGCGGAAGATCCGGCCGACGTTCGTCGCGTGGTGCTCGCTCGCGTAGAAGTCGACGTAGTCCGCGACCTCGTACGGCAGGTGCAGCGTCACCGCGTCCAGCGGGTGCAGCAGCGGCTCGACGTCCGCCCGGTGCGCGGGCACGGTCACCCACGCCGTGAGGGCCCGGCGCACATCGCGCCAGGCGGTCCGCCCGGCCGCCAGCAGCGGGTTCAGGGACGGCTGCGCGAGCAGGCTCGCGTACGGGGAGCCGAGGGCGTGGGCCGCGGCGCCCGCGTCCAGCACGTACCCGCCGATCCGGACGCCGAGCCGGCGCCGGCCGGGCTCGTCGGCGGTGGAGAAGACGCCGTACGGGAGGTTGTGCGGGCCGAAGGGATCGCCCTCGGCCAGGTCGAGCGGGCTGTGCTCGGACATCGGTGCGTGCCTCGCTTTCCAGGTGTGTGGGGGACACGTTACGGGCCGGGCCGCCGGGCGCGGATGACATGGATCACACGGAAACCGCGGCCTCCGTGGGCAACTGTGCCCCTTCGTCCCGTATATGCCCGAGGTGCGTGGTGAACCAGGCCGTGAGCTGCGGAAACAGGAACCCGACGAGGTCTCCCGAGCCCTACGATCGCGGTGGCGTCGCGCCGCGTGAAGTCCCCGCAGGCGCACGCCCGCCACCACACTTCGCACTCTTTCTCTGACCAGGAAAAGGTCCGCAACGTGAAGATCCGCCGTATTCTCGCGACCGCCGTGGCCGCCGCCGTGACCACCCCGGTGGTGTTCCTCTTTGCCGCCCCCGCGTTCGCCGACACCAAGCCGGCCGCGCCGCAGTCGCAGAAGCCCTCGTCCCACGAGGACGACATCGACGACGAGATGCCGTCCATCGACGAGCTGAAGGCCGCCGTCGCCGCGGCGCAGAAGGAGTACGACGAGGCCGTCGCGGACCTCGCCAAGGCCAAGGACGACGTGAAGGCCCTCGACAAGGCCGACCACCCGCTCGTGGTGAAGGTCGCCGAGGCCAAGGCGGCCGCCGCCGCGGCCGCGGCGGCCGGGACCGCCGCCGACACGAAGCTGGCCGAGGCCGTGCAGGCCGAGAAGGACGTGCAGGCGAGGCCCGACGCCACCGAGCAGGAGAAGGCGACCGCCGCCGCCGCCGTCACCGCCGCCAAGACCGCCGCCGGCGAGGCCGCCACGGCCAGGACCGCCGCCGACGCGAAGGTGACGGAGGCCGCGGCCGCCCTCACCGCCGCCAAGGACGCCGCCTCCCGCGTGGTCAAGCTCGCCGAGAAGGTGAAGAAGACCGCCAAGCAGGACCTCGACGACGCCAAGGAGGCCCTGGAGGTCGCCGAGGAGATCGAGGCGGAGTGCAAGGTGGACGACGCCGTCAAGCTCACGCTGACCGGCCCGAAGACCGTCACCGCCGGTGAGGCCGCCGTCTTCTCGCTGCGCCTCACCAACAGGTCCGACCACGCCCTGGACGTCGTCGACGCCTTCGCGAACGCCGTGCGCCTGCCCCAGCCCGGCGAGGACATCGACGACGAGACGGCCCTCGAAGGCCGCCTCATCCCGATCGAGTGGTCGTCCTCCGACGTCCTGGAGTGGACGCCGATCACCGAGAAGTTCGAGTCCATCGAGGTCGGCAAGCTCGCCAAGGGCGCCTCGTACGACGTGAAGCTGCGCCTCACGGTCGACGCCGAGGCGCCCGCCGGCCGGGGTGTCGCCTTCGCCTACGCCGAGTACGAGGACGCCGACGGCGCGTGCGGCATGAGCGCGGACTACCCGGACGTCGACTTCGCCATCGTCGCCGCCGACAAGGGCGCCAAGCCGACGCCGACCCCGTCGACCTCGACCCCGTCGCCGAGCGCCACCACCGGCGGCAACCACACCACCCAGCAGGGCGGTTACTCGAACACCCCGGTGAAGGGCTCCCTCGCCGCCACCGGCGCGAACGACGCCCTGCCGCAGCTCGGCCTCGCCGCCGGCGCCGCCGTCGTGCTCGGTGCCGGCGCGCTGGTCGTCGCCCGCCGCCGCAAGGCCGGCGCGGACGCGTAGGCAGCCGCGTGAGGAAGGGCCCGCACCCCGGGGAGGGGTGCGGGCCCTTCCGCGCGTTCAGCCCGCCGTGCGCGGGATCCGTTTCTCCCAGGTGCGGTGGAAGACGACCTCGCCGCCCTCCTTGCAGACCAGCTCGTTCACGGTGAAGAAGGCGTCCGCGTCGCAGGAGATCTCCGAGCGGGTGTCGACGGTGCAGTCCCAGGCGGGTTCGGGCCGGTGCAGCCGGATCGACCACTCCGAGCGGGTACGGGCGGACAGCGGGCCGCTCTCGTCGATCGTGTACGTCTCCACGGCGTCCTCGGTGTACTCCAGGCCGTCGGGGTACACGCGCGTGCCGCCGTACTTCGGGTCGACGTCGAGCCGCCACTCGCCCTTGGCGACGTCCCGGACCACCACCCGCTCGGGGCGCGGCTCCTCCAGGGTGCTCGGGAAGACGACGCCGAGCGGCTCGGACTGCTCCGGCTCCTCCCACTCGACGGCGTCCTCGGTGTGCGCGCGCACCGGCAGGGTGAGGCCGGAGCCCGCCGGGTCGAGGGTGAAGCCCGCCGCGTCCGGCTGCGGCCAGATCCACGGCCAGTACGTGGAGGAGACGGCGAGACGGACCCGGTGGCCGGGCGGGAAGGTGTGCCCGATGCCGTTCAGCTCGAAGACGAAGCTCTCCGTCTCGCCGATCTGGGCCTCCACGGCCCGGTCGCGGCCGTAGCGGGCGGAGAAGTTCAGCGCGCCGCGGGTGACGAGGGTGGAGGAGCCGTCCGGGGCGATGTCGCAGAGCCGGGCGATCACCTGCCCGGTGGGGGCGTCCGTGCGCAGGACCAGGCTGACGGACGGGCGGCCGAGGATCTCGATCGGGTCGCCGTCCTCGGGCACGGGGAAGTCGAAGCACGCCGAGTGGGCGTCCTCGTCGCGCTGGTCGGGCGGCAGGTCGGCGTCGTTGCCGAAGGGGAAGAAGCGGCCCGCGTCCAGCCCGGTCTGCTGGGGCGAGTCGACGACCACGGGCGCGCCCTG
Source organism: Streptomyces sp. NPDC043176 (assembly GCF_056436715.1). NCBI lineage: Bacteria > Bacillati > Actinomycetota > Actinomycetes > Kitasatosporales > Streptomycetaceae > Streptomyces > Streptomyces sp. NPDC043176. The sequence goes on along the minus strand of NZ_JBWKCA010000003.1, from coordinate 324,679 downwards.
GAAGCCGTACGTGACGGGGGTGACGTGGGGGGAGGGCCAGGAGGGGTCGGCGACCCAGCGGCCGGGGAGCTCCTCGTAGACGGTGGCGGGCCGGTGCGACCCGCTGATCCAGGAGCGCAGCAGCGGCTCGGCCATCACGTCGTTCGCGACGCCCCTGAGGTGGTGGTCCCACCAGCGCAGGGTCTCCTGGAGGAAGCCGATGGCGGGGCCCGGCGGCAGGCCGCGGTCCGGGTACTGGTGGGACCAGGGGCCGATGATCCCGCGCACCCGGTCCTGGGGGAGGTGCCGGGCGAGCCGCAGGACGGTGTCCCGGTACGGGTCGTGCCAGCCGCCCACGGCGAGGACGGCGGCGCGGATCGCCCCGTAGTCCTCGCAGACGCTGCCGTGCCTCCAGTACGCGTCCCTGGTCTGGTGGCCGAGCCAGGTGTGGACGAGGGGCTCGACGGCCTCCAGGCGCTTCAGCCACATCGCGCGCCACTCCTCGCCGGCGTACCGGGGGTCCGGGGGGCGGGCGACGAAGGCGAGCATGGTGGCGGCCCAGGCGTGCATGTCGACGCCGAGGACCGAGCCGCCCATGTAGTGGACGTCGTTGTCGTAGCGGTCGTCGGTGGAGCAGACGGTGACGACGGCCTTGAGGGGCTCGGGGGCGAGGGCGGCGATCTGGAGCGCGTTGCAGCCGCCCCAGGCGATGCCGAACATGCCGACCTTCCCGGTGCACCAGGGCTGTTCGGCGAGCCAGTTCACCACCGCCACGCCGTCGGCGAGCTCGACGGCGTCGTACTCGTCGCCGGGCAGGCCCTCGCTGTTGCCGTGGCCGCGGACGTCGACGCGCACGGAGGCGTAGCCGTGTCCCGCGTACCAGGGGTGGCGCTGCCGGTCGCGGGGCGCGGTCCAGTCGGTGAGGCGGTGCGGCAGGTACTCCAGAAGGGCCGGTACGGGGTCGTCGGTGACCGGGCGCCACACGCGCGCGTACAGCCGGGTGCCGTCCGGGAGGGGGATGCGGACGTCCTCGTGGCGGGTCTCGTACGGGAAGTCGGTACGGATCTTCATCACGGCTCCCTGGTGGACGGGCGGTGTCGATCACTGTTCGGGATGTAACGCCTACTTCTGGCTATATCGGCTGATCACGAACATACCGGGGGTGACGGGAAGGCGCCCACGGTGATCGAAAGGTGACCGGATACGCTGGCTTGAGTGCATCCGGCGACACATCGACAATCCATGTGATCGTCAGCAGGCGTCAGCAGACAGGAGACCCCCTCGTGACCGTCGTCGGGCCGTTCGGTCTTAGCGTGCGGGACCAGGCTCTTGAGGCCGATGTCCAGACCGGTTTGGCGGCTGTGGAGGCGGGCCTCCTGGACGCCACCAAGAGCGATGTCCCCTTCATCACCGAGGCCGCGCAGCACCTCGTGCTCGCCGGCGGCAAGCGGTTCCGCCCGCTGCTCGTGATGCTCGCCGCCCAGTTCGGCGACCCCTACGCGCCGGGCGTCGTGCCGTCCGCCGTGGTCGTCGAGCTCACCCACCTGGCCACGCTCTACCACGACGACGTCATGGACGAGGCCGACGTCCGGCGCGGCGTCGACAGCGCCAACACCCGCTGGGGCAACTCGATCGCCGTCCTCACGGGTGACTTCCTCTTCGCCCGCGCCTCGCACACGCTCGCGGATCTCGGCCCCGAGGCCGTACGGATCCAGTCCGAGGCGTTCGAACGCCTCGTGACCGGCCAGATCCTCGAGACGGCCGGTCCGACGGACGGCCGCGACCCCGTCGACCACTACCTCGACGTCCTCGGCGGCAAGACCGGCTCCCTCGTCGCCGTCTCCTGCCGCTTCGGCGCCATGATGTCCGGCGCCGACGACAGCGTCGTCGACACCCTCACCCAGTACGGCGAGCGGCTCGGCGTCGCCTTCCAGCTCGCCGACGACGTCCTCGACATCGCCTCCGACTCCCACGAGTCCGGCAAGACCCCCGGCACCGACCTCCGCGAGGGCATCCCGACCCTGCCCGTCCTGCACCTGCGGGCCGCGGCCGCCGCCCACGGACGCCCCGAGGACGTCGAGCTCGTCGCGCTCGTCGACGGCGACCTCACCGACGACGACCGGCACGCCGAGGTCCTCCGCCGGCTGCGCGCCCACCCCGCCCTGGAGCAGGCCCGCCGCGACACCGTCCGGTACGCCGAGGAGGCCCGCGCCATGCTCGCGCCCCTCCCCGACGGCTACGCCAAGGCGGCCCTGGCCGAGATGTGCGACGCCGTGGTCCACCGCGCGGGGTAGCGCGTCTCAGGGTCGGGTCATCCCGAAGCAGTACGCCAGGTTGATCCCGGGGGCTGACGATTCCGCGCTCCCGGTTTGGTCTGATGGGGACATCGACCACACCAGGGCGCACGGAGGTAGCGGAGACCATGGCAGCGAACGAAGCCCGTAGCGAGACCCGTCGCAAGGCGAGCCGGTACGTCGTCCCGGTCGCGGTGGCGGGGGTGGCCGCGGCGACCATCGGCCTCGTCCCGGCGCTCGCGGCGTCCGGCGACCCGGACCTGCCGGAGATCACGGCCCAGCAGCTCATCGAGAAGATCGCCGCCTCGGACACCCAGACCCTGTCCGGCACGGTCAGGATCTCCACCGACCTCGGCCTGCCGTCCCTCGGCGGCCTGGCCGGCCTCGGCGGCGGCTCGGGCTCCGGCTCGGCCGACCCCACGGAGAAGCTCACCGAGCTCGTCTCCGGCACCCACACGCTGCGCGTCGCGGCGGACGGCCCCGAGCGCCAGCGGCTCACCCTGCTCGACGGCTCCGACGAGTACAGCCTGATCCACAACGGCGACGACGTCTGGGGCTACGACAGCAAGTCGAACGAGGTCTTCCACGAGAAGGACGCGTCCGGCGCCCCCGAGGCGGACGCGCAGCTCCCCGGCACGCCCAAGGAGCTCGCGGACGAGGTCCTGAAGGCCGCCGGCGACACCACCTCCATCACCGTCGGCGGGACGGCGAAGGTGGCCGGCCGGGACGCGTACCAGCTGGTGATCAAGCCGAAGCAGGCCGGTTCCACGGTCGAGTCGGTGAAGATCGCGGTGGACGCGGCGAACGGCACCCCGCTGAAGTTCACCCTCTCCTCGGTCCAGGGCGGCAAGCCGGTCGTCGACGCGGGCTTCACGAAGGTCGACTTCGCCAAGCCGGCCGCCTCGGAGTTCACCTTCAAGGCGCCGGAGGGCGCGAAGGTGACCGAGGGCGCGGCGGAGAAGGGCGCGGGCGCCGCCGCTCCGGGCGAACTGCCGGAGGGCTTCGAGGGCTTCGAAGGTGTCCTCCCCGGCCTCGGCGGTGGCGAGGGCAACGGGGTGAACGTCATCGGCGAGGGCTGGACGACGATCGCGAAGCTCGACACGGGCGCGCCGGCGCCCAGGACCGACGGAGCGCCGAAGGAGGTCCAGGGCTTCCTGGACTCCCTCGGCGACAAGGTCACCGGAAAGTTCGGCTCCGGCACCGTCTTCAAGACGAAGCTGGTGAACGCGCTCCTCACCGACGACGGCAAGGTCTACGTCGGCGCGGTCACCCAGGACGCGCTGGTGGCCGCGGCCGACGCCGGCAAGTAGCGGCCGGGTTGGGACCCCGGGCGGGTCGGGGGCGATGGTCACCGACCCACCCGGGAGCTTTCGCGTTACGGGAACGTCAGCTTGAAGTTGTTGATGTAGCCCGTGTCGATCGAGGCCTTGTCCTGGACGCGGAGCTTCCAGGCGCCGTTGGCGACCTCGGAGGAGGCGTTCACGGTGAACGTCTGCTGGATGTTGTCGGCGCTGCCGCCGGAGCGGTTGGAGAGGCTGTAGACCGAGCCGTCGGGGGCGATGAGGTCGACGACGAGGTCACCGCGGTAGGTGTGGACGATGTCCACGCCGACGGCGAGGTTGCTCGGGGCGTTGCCGGTGCGGCCGGTGACGTTGACCGTCGAGGTGACCGCGACGCCGTTGTCCGGGATGGAGACGTCGGCGGAGTTCTCGAAGACCGTGCCGGTCGGCGGCGTCGTGGTCGTCCCGGACAGCGTCCAGATCGCGTGCGCGACGGCGTCGCTGTTGCGGTCGAGGGCGGTGTCGTTGATGTTCGCCGTCGTGTCGCACGACGAGTGGTAGCAGCGGTCGAAGGCCTGACCGGAGGTGCCGCCCCACTTCTGGGCCTGCGCGGACGTCTTGATGTAGTCGGCGCCGGTGAACAGGCCGCCGACGGGGATGCCCACGTTCTTGAACGGGGCGTGGTCGGAGCGGCCGTCGCCCTCGGTCTCGATCTCCGTGGGGATGCCGAGCCCGGCGAAGTAGTCCTTGAAGGTCTGCTCGATCGTCGGGTCGTCGTCGTAGACGAAGTAGCCCGGGTTGGGCGAGCCGATCATGTCGAAGTTCAGGTATCCCTTGATCTTCGAACGCTCGGTGCTCGGCAGGTTGTTGACGTAGTACTTCGAGCCGATGAGGCCGAGCTCCTCCGCGCCCCACCAGCCGAACCGCAGGTGCTTGGTGGGCTGGTAGCCGGCGCGGGACACGGCGAGGGCCGTCTCCAGGACGGCGGCGGAGCCGGATCCGTTGTCGTTGATCCCGGGCCCCGAGGAGACCGAGTCGAGGTGCGAACCGGCCATCAGGACCTGGTTCGGGTCACCGCCCGGCCAGTCGGCTATCAGGTTGTAGCCGGTGGCGCCGCTGGAGGTGAAGGTCTGCAGGGTGGTGGTGTAGCCGGCGGCGTCCAGCTTGGCCTTCACGAAGTCGATCGACGCCTTGTAGCCGGTACGGCCGTGGGCGCGGTTGCCGCCGTTGGCGGTGGCGATCGACTGGAGGTCCGCCAAGTGCTGCTTGACGTTGGCCAGCGGGATGTCGGGCGCGGCGGCGGCCGCCTGCGACCCGGCGGAGGCGGTCCCGGTGAGACCGCCGAGTGCGAGCGCCGCGAGGGCGGCGAGCGCGGTGACACGTCTGGGCACGGAGATGTTCATCTGTGGGGGCTCCGGATTCCGAACGGGGATGGGACGGAACGTGCGAGACGCCTCGGGCTTGGGTGCCTCGAGGCGCTGGAGCTGTGCGAGTGCGTGTGCGGTGTTCAGTTGTTCTGATGTGCGTGCTGAATGTTCAGCGACAGTTTGACTCCGCGTCAAGAGCGGAAACCGGTCAGCCCCGTTCGCTCACCGAACAGGTCATGGTCATGACCTACTCTGCTGTCCGTGGACGGAATAGACCTCGGAAACGGAATCGTCGGCGCCATCCTGGGAGTCGTCTTCGCGACCCTCTTCCAGCAGTGGACGCAGGACCTGTGGTTCAGGGCCCGCCGCCGCTCCGCCGGCGTCGTCCGCAGCCTCACCTACCGGCAGGAACAGGGCCGCGCCTGGGCCACCTTCTCCCTCGGCCCGCTGCACACCCCCGCCCTCATCGTCGAGGGCGACGGCGACCGGGCCATCGCCGCCGAGTCCGTCCACGTCCAGGTCCTCGACGGCGAGGTCGAGCTGCCGGAGGAGATGGCGGGCTGGCGCGCCGAGATCGAGGCCGAGGAGAACCGGGCCGCCGAGGCCGGCGAGCGCCGGCCCGTCTGGAACGGACCCAGGTACGCCGTCGAGTCCCTGGAGGTCAGCCGTACCGCCCTCGACGAGCAGTCCGAGGTCCACCTGCGGCTGAAGCCCACCGACTACTACACCTTCCTCGCCGCCCAGCAGCTCGACCGGCGCCTCCCGGACGGCACCACCCCGCGCGGCCGCTACCTCGACCCGGACGCGCCGCTGACCGCGCCCGGGTTCCTCCAGTGCAGCTTCGCCACCAACGTCGCCGTCGTCACCGCCGACCACCTGCTGGTCGTGAGCCGTCGCAGCGAGCGCGTCCGCATGGCCCCGGGGCTCTGGAACTCCTCCGTCAACGAGGGGCTCTCGCGGCACATCGACTCCGCCGGGCGCAACGCCCCCGACCTGCACGCCGTCGCCCGCCGGGGCATGCGCGAGGAGCTGTCGATCGAGCCGCACGAGTACTCGCTCGCGCTGCTCGCGTTCGTCCTCGACGTCGGCAAGCGCCACTGGAGCGCCCACTTCTACGCGCGCCTGAACGACCTGACGGGCGACCAGCTCCAGGCGCGCATGAGCAGGGGCGTCGCCGACCGGTGGGAGCACGACACGATCGAGTACGTCCCCTTCCGCACCACCGACGTCACGCGCTACCTGCTGTCCCCGGAACGCCGCCACCGCTGGGCCCCGCTGGCCCCGTCCCTCTTCCACCTGGCCCTGGTCCACGTGCACGGCCGGGCGTCGGTCGAACGGGCGGAGGCGCAGGTCGTGCGGCGGGCCTAGGGGGTGCGGGGCGGGTCAGTGGACGCAGAACTCGTTGCCCTCGGGGTCGGCCATGACGATCCAGGAGCCGGAGGGTTCGTCGACGCGGCGGAGGACCTTCGCGCCGAGGGTCCCGAGGCGGTCGACCTCCGCGTCGCGGGTGCCGGGCGCCGGGTGGAGGTCGAGGTGGAGACGGTTCTTGGTGGTCTTCGGCTCCGGGACCCGCTGGATGAGCAGGCGTCGTCCCAGGCCGCCGCCCGTCACCGGGTCGTGCGGGTCGTCCGGATGGCGGACGGCGGCGAGGTCGCGCCAGCCGAGCCGGCTGTGGTCCGTGTCCTCGTGGAGGGTGAGCGTCGCCTCGGTGGGGGCGGCCCCGAGGTCCAGGAGGCGCCGGATGTGGGCGTCGTGGTCCTCCTCCAGATAGCCGAGGGCGGCCGCCCAGAAGGAGGCCTGTGCGTGCGGGTCGGCGGCGTCGAGTACGAGCTTCCAGTGCATCGCTGTCATAGGCCTCGTTATAACGGACGCCGGGGTCGGGGTCGGGGCAACCCGGGCCCGCACGAGGCGAACCGACGCCCGGGCAGACGGGGGACGGCGGGGCCGACGGGGATGGAACGGGGCGGCGTCCGTGTTCGCCAGGACGTAGGGTCGGCTCCCGGAGCCGCCGGTGCACATGCCCCCAAGGAGCGCACGTACATGCAGATCGCCGTACTGGGAACGGGCGAGGTCGGTCGTCGCCTCGCCACCAAGCTCGTCTCGCTCGGCCACGAGGTCACGATGGGCTCCCGCACCGCGGACAACGCCGAGGCGGTGAAGTGGGCGGAGGAGCACGGCGGCGGGCACGGCACGTTCGCCGACGCCGCCGCGTCGGCCGAGCTGGTGGTGAACGCGACCGGCGGGCTCGTCTCGCTCGCCGTCCTCCAGGCCGCGGGCGCCGACAACCTGCGGGGCAAGGTCCTCGTCGACGTCTCCAACGGGCTCGACTTCTCCGAGGGCTTCCCGCCCAAGGTGGTCTCGCCCGACGGCCACAGCATCGCCGAGCAGCTCCAGAAGGCGTTCCCGGAGACGCGCGTCGTCAAGACGCTCAACACCATGACCAACACGGTGATGGTCGAGCCCGGCCGGGTCCCCGGTGCCCACAACGTCTTCGTCGGCGGCGACGACGAGGCGGCGAAGACCGTCGTCACCGGCCTGCTGGGCTCCTTCGGCTGGCCGGCCGAGCGGATCATCGACCTCGGCGACCTGTCGAGCGCCCGCGCCACCGAACAGCTGATGCCGCTCTGGCTGCGGCTCTACGGCGTGCTCGGCACCGGCGACTTCAACTTCGCGGTCTCCGTCGCCGGCTCCTGAACGACCAGGTGGTCCAGGAGGCCGTCGGGCACCGGGTACGGCTCCTCGCGGGGGAGCAGCCGGGCCGCGGCCTCCGTGTCGCCGGCCCGCACGAGGCCGTGGACCTCGTGCGCCAGCGCGGTCACGTCGGTGACCGCGACCGTCCACTCGTCCGCGTACGCGCGGGAGGCCTCGCCCGAGAGCCCGAGCTGGAGCGACCGGTACGGCAGCGGCCGCAGGCGCAGGTCGCGCTCCGGGTCCCACTGGACGCGCGCGGGCGCCTCGCCCAGCCGCCGCTTCCAGGTGGCCTGGTCGGCGTGGAAGCCGCGGACGTAGTGCGACAGGCAGGCGTTCCGCAGCGCCCAGGCGAAGCCGTCGCGGGTGATCTCCACGGCGAGGACCGTCTCCTGGCCCTCCTTCGTCCCCCAGCCGGAGCGGTACATCATCCACAGGAACGAGGGCTTGATCCACGTCATCCGGTCCCGCTTCCAGGCGGCCGGAAAGCGCCCGTCCCGGGCCGCCGGCAGGCCGATCGCGGGCGGGTAGGCCTGGTAGACGGTGACGGTGTCCGGGGTGTGGAGCGCCCGGATCCGGTACTTCGGTTCTTCCATGGACCCCAGGGTGCGGGGCGGGCGACGGCCGGGGCCACCGGATTTCCGGGCCCGACACCGGCCGCGCCCGGCCCGCGTCCGGCTCTCGTACCGGCCTCGGAGGTGCCCGGCGGCTGCGACCAACGTCACGGTGGGGGCGCCTCCGTACGCCCCTAATGTGGAGGGATGAAGGATTCGCCCGGCTGCCCGCTGGTCGGCGTCGTCGCCGCGTACATGCCCCGGCTCTCGGAGACGGCCTCCGACCCGGGGCTCGCGGCCGCCGTCGACCAGCACGCCGCGGCCGTGCGCGAGGCCCTGATCCCGGCCCAGCGGGGCCGCCGGAACCGCGCCCTGCGGCGCGAGGAGCTGGGCGACTACGTCCTGGGGTTCACCGACTGGCTCGCCGAGGCGAGGTGGACCGAGCCCGCCGGCCACGACTTCGCGACCCTGCGCCTCCTGGCCGTCTGCTGGCTGATCCGCGAGCACGACCTGCTGGCCGCCTGAGCCCGCCTGCCGCGGGGTCCGCCCGGGACCGGCCGCGGTCCGTCCGGGACCGGCCGCCTGGCTGGCGGTGCGTCCCCCGGACCGCGGGGGTCAGCTCCCGGCCCGGGCCGGCGGGGCGGGGGCGGCCGGTGCGCCGGCGGTCTCGGCCGCCTCGGCCGCCGCGGTGGCCTTCGCCGCCTCGACCTCGGCCCGGCTGCGCCGGGCCGTGCGCAGGGCGTCCCAGGTGAGGAGGGTCAGGGCCAGCCAGACCAGGGAGAAGCCCGCCCAGCGCTCCACCGGCATCGCCTCGTGGAAGTAGGCGACCCCGAGGAGGAACTGGAAGGTCGGCGCCAGGTACTGGAGGAGGCCGAGCGTCGACAGCGGTACGCGGATGGCCGCCGCCCCGAAGCAGATCAGCGGCAGCGCCGTGACGACGCCGGTGGCGACGAGCAGCGCCGTGTGACCGCCGCCGTGGGCGCCGAAGGCGAGGGTGCCCTGGGTGCCGAGCCAGATCAGGTAGCCGAGCGCGGGCAGGAACTGCACGGCGGTCTCGGCGGCGAGCGACTCCAGACCGCCGATGTTGACCTTCTTCTTCACCAGGCCGTAGACCGCGAAGGAGAAGGCGAGGGTGAGCGAGATCCACGGCGGACGCCCGTACCCGATCGCGAGGACGAGCACGGCCGAGAAGCCGACGCCGACGGCCGCCCACTGCGCCGGGCGCAGCCGTTCCTTCAGGACGAGGACGCCGAGGGCGATGGTGACGAGCGGGTTGATGAAGTAGCCGAGGGAGGCCTCGACGACGTGGCCCGTGTTGACGGACCAGATGTAGAGGCCCCAGTTCACCGTGATGACGGTGGCGGCCAGGGTGATCATGCCGAGCTTGCGCGGGCTGCCCGCGAGCTCCCGGATCCAGCCCCAGCGGCGGAGCGCGAGCAGCGCGAGGCCGACGAAGACCAGCGACCACACCATCCGGTGGGCGAGGATCTCGATCGCCCCGGCGGGCTTCAGGAGCGGCCAGAAGAGCGGGACCAGGCCCCACATCCCGTAGGCGCCGATCCCGTAGAGCAAGCCCGCTCGTCCTTCGTCATCCGTCTTCACCGGACCTCCTGCCCCGCGCCGTGCTGTCCTGTCGAAGGTAGCGCCGCGCGGGGCGGGTTGTCATGCCCGTACCGCGATACGGTCATGACCGCGTTACGCGGAGGCCAGCGCCTCCTTGATCGTCACGGCGATCGGGGTCGTCGGCCGGCCGATCAGCCGGGCCAGGTCGCCGGTACGGCGGGCGAGCGCCCCGCGCTCGACGGCCCGGTCGACGTCCACCAGGATCTCGGCGAAGACCCGCGGCACACCGGCGCCGGTGAGGATCTCCAGGTGGGCCTCGGCGGGGACGTCGCGGTACGCGATCTCCCGGCCGGACTGCGCCGCGACCTCGGCCGCGTACTCGGCCAGCGACCAGGCGGTGTCGCCGCTCAGCTCGTACGCCCTGCCCAGGTGCTCATCGGCCGGACCGGTCAGCACGGCGGCCGCGGCGGCGGCGTAGTCGGCGCGGGCCGCGGAGGCGATCCGGCCCTCGCCGGCGCTGGCGACGACGGCGCCGTGGGCCAGCACCGGGGCGAGGTCGGCGGTGTAGTTCTCCGTGTACCAGCCGTTGCGGAGGAAGGTGTGCGGCAGGCCGGAGGCCAGGATCAGCCGTTCGGTCTCCTTGTGCTCGGCCGCCAGGTCGAAGTCGGCCTCGTCCCCGCCGAGGACGCCGGTGTACGCGAGCTGGGCCACGCCCGCCGCCCGCGCCGCGTCGATCACCGCGGCGTGCTGTGCCACCCGCTGCCCGACCTCGCTGCCCGAGATCAGCAGCACCCGGTCGCCGGCCCGGAAGGCCTCCGGGAGCGTCTCCGGACGGCTGTAGTCCGCGATCCGCAGCTCCACGCCCCGCTCGGCGAGGTCGGCCGCCTTCTCCCGGTTCCTGACGACGGCGGCGACGGACGCGGCGGGTACGGCGGTGAGGAGGGCGTCGATGGCGAGACGGCCGAGCCGGCCGGTGGCTCCGGTGACGACGATGCTCATGGCGGGGTTTCCTTTTCCCGTGGGGTGCGAAGGCGATGCACTCACCGTAGGACGGGCGCTAACCTTTCGTAAGTACCCACTTTCAAGTAAGGTACTGGTATGGAAGTAAGTGGAGTGGACGAACCGAAGAGCCTCCTCGCCGACGTCGACGGCGCCACGTGCCCCGCCCGCCTCGTCCTGGAGCACGTCACCAGCCGCTGGGGCGTCCTGATCCTCATCGCGCTCGGGGAGCGCTCCTACCGCTTCAGCGAGCTCCGCCGGCGCGTCGGACGCGTCAGCGAGAAGATGCTCACCCAGACGCTCCAGACCCTGGAACGCGACGGCTTCGTCCACCGCGAGGCCCGGCCCGTCATCCCGCCGCGCGTCGACTACCGCCTCACCGCCCTCGGCGAGGAGGCCGCCCGCCAGGTCCGGGAACTCGCCCAGTGGACCGACCGTCGCGTCCCCGAGGTCGAGCGGGCCCGTGCCCGCTACGACGAGGCACGTCGCGAGCGTGCCACGGATCGGTCCCAATGATGTTGTAAACGGGGCGAGTTGTCAGTGCGTCGCCGTACGATCGGCTCACCGTTCGGGGGAAACCGTGAGGGACCGTGGGGGAACTGTGGCGTACGGGGACCGAAGACTGCTGCGCGCCTGCTGCACCGTACTGGTGGGCGGGCTGATCGCGACCGGCTGCGCCGGCGCCGGCGACGACGGGCGAAAACCCGATGACAAGGGGAGCACGAGCGCGACACCGGCGCCCACCGGGGCGCCGACCACCGCCCCGACCGCGCTCGACTTCACCCCGGACCCCAAGCGCGCCCCGAAGACCGAGGCCGAGGCCCGGCGCCTCGCCCTCGCCGTCGTCGCCGGACCCGACGCCTGGGCCCCGGGTTACGTCAAGCGCACCCCGTACCTCAGCGACCCGGACTACTGGCCCGTCCTCGGCGCCAACTGCTCCTGGGAGACCGGCACCAAGCCCGCCGGCGTCCTCGCCAGCGTCACCGCCTACAGCGAACTCCCCGCCACCGGCGGCAAGGGTGTCCTGCGGGTCGCCGCCACCGTCACCGTGCACCGCACCGAGGCCGACGCCGACTGGGAGATGGCCTCGACCCTCGAAGAGGCGCTGAACTGCCCCGACCAGAAACTCCGCGAGGGCGAGAGCATCACCGGCCTCATGTCGCTCGGCAACCCCTTCGGCGTCGGCGGCAACGCCACCGCCCACGACTCGATCCGCGAGGGCGGCTCCTACCTCAACGACGCCGTGAAGGGGAAGCAGTTCTACACCTGGTACCAGTCCCGGCTGGGCCAGGTCACCGTCGCCACCGTCGTCAAGGGCGCGCCCGGCTACCAGGAGATGAGCGACGCCACGTCCACCGGCACCTCCCAGGCGCAGATCCAGGCCCTCGTCACCATGCTCGACCGCGCCGAGCGCGAGCTGGAGGTCCAGTCGTGAGCACCACTCCGCAGCCCCGTCCCGAGCCCGGCGCCCTCCAGCCGCTGCTGCCCTCCGACCCGTCGGCGATCGCGGGCTACCGACTGCTCGGCCGCCTCGGCGCCGGCGGCATGGGTGTCGTCTACCTCGGCCGCACCGCCGCCGGCGAACTCGCCGCCGTCAAGGTCACCCACGCCGACCAGGCCGACCAGCCCGACTTCCGGGCCCGCTTCCGCCGCGAGGTCGAGGCCGCCCGCCGGGTCTCCAGCCCCTGGGCCGTCCCCGTCACCGGCGCCGACCCGGACGCCCCGGAACCGTGGATGGCCACCGCCTTCGTCGCCGGCCCGTCCCTCGGCGAGGCCGTCACCGCCCACGGCCCGCTGCCCGAGCGCAGCGTCCGCCTCCTCGGCTGGTCCGTCGCCCGCGCCCTCGCCGCCGTGCACGCGGCCGGACTCGTCCACCGCGACGTCAAGCCCGGCAACGTCCTGCTCGCCGTCGACGGACCGCGCCTCATCGACTTCGGCATCGCCCGCGCCACCGGCGAGACCGCGCTCACCGCCACCGACATGGTCGTCGGCACCCCCGGCTTCCTCGCCCCCGAGCAGGCCGAGGCCCGCACGGACGCCATCGGCCCGCCCGCCGACGTCTTCGCCCTCGGCTGCCTCCTCGCCTACGCGGCGACCGGGCGCCCCCCCTTCGGCACCGGCGCCGTCGACGCCCTCATGTACCGGACCGTCCACGACGAGCCCGACCTCACCGGCGTACCCGACGGACTGCTCGACCTCGTCCGCGCCTGCCTCGCCAAGGACCCCGCCGGACGTCCCACGGCGGCCGAGATCGGCGTCAGGCTCGTCGAGGACAAGCCCGGCGACGGTGCCGAATGGCTGCCCGCACCCGTCGTCCGGACCATCGCCGAACGCTCCGCCCGCATGCTCGCCCTCCCCGAGATCGACGCGACCGAGGCCGGCGGCACCACCGCCCCGGCCGCGCCCGGGAAGAGCCGGCGCGGCTTCCTGCTGCTCGCCTCCGGCGCCGCCGTACTGGCCGCGGGCGGCGGCGCGGCGGCCCTCTGGGCGGGACTCGACGGGGACGAGGACGACGCCAAGGGCGGCGGCGGGAAGGCCGCCCCGACCCGCACCGCCTGGACGATCGGCGTCCTCGCCGACCTGTCCGGGCCCGCCAAGGAGATCGGTCGGGCCCAGGAGCACGGCGCGCGCCTGGCCGTCGAGCAGTTCAACGCCCGCAAGGACAAGCCCTTCACGCTCGGCCTCAAGGTCGTCGACGACCGCGGCGACGCCTCCAGGGCCCTGGAGAGCGCCAAGGCCCTCACCACCGACCCCGGCGTCCTCGCCGTCCTCGGACCCACCACGGACGCCGTCGGCCAGGCCGTCCTGCCCGCCTTCGAGGAGGCCGGCATTCCGCTGATCACGGTCTCGGCCGGATACAACCTGCTCACCTTGCGCGCGGACGCCACACCGAACGAGACGTTCCTGCGCGCCATCCCCAGCCACGTCAGCGCGGGCACCCACCTCTCCTTCGCCGCCACCCTGCTGCCCGCGATCCGCCGCCCCGGGGTCCTGGAGGACCGGACCGACGACCACTACAGCTGGCAGGTCACCGGCGGCGTCCGCTTCGGCTTCGGGCAGGCCGGCATCGCCCCGCACTTCCGGGTCGTCCCCGCCCGCGCCGACGCCGCCGCGTACCGCCGCGTGCTCGGCGAGATGATCGACGCCGGCATGGACGCGTACGTCCACTGCGGCGTCACCGAGACCGCCGTCCTCGCCGCCCGCACCCTCAACCAACTCGGCTTCACCGGACCGAGGTTCACCGGTCAGGCCGTTTTCGGCCAGGAGTTCCTCAAGCAGGGCGGGGCCGACGCCGAGGGCTGGTTCGTCTGCGCGCCCGTCGCCGACCCCGCCACCCAGAAGACGGCCGCCGCGTTCACCGCGGCCCACCGCAAGCGGTACGGAACGGCCCCCGCGTACTACGCGGGCGAGTCGTACGACGTGGTCATGATGACGATCGGGCAGCTGACGGCCCAGGCGAAGGCGGGCGGCAAACCCGCCCGCAAGGGGCTCTGGGCCGCGCTGCGCAAGCAGAAGTACACCGGTGTGATGGGCGGTTACCACTTCAACGAGCAGGGCGACCTGGGCATGGGCGGCACCTTCGTCTTCGCGGTGCAGAACGGCGCGTACAAGCCCATCGGCTCCGCGCCCCTGCTGCCGAACAAGCCCGCGAAGAACGACAAGAAGGCCTGAGCCGTGCAGCCGCTCCGCAAGGCCGATCCGTCCACGATCGCCGGCTACCGGCTCCTCGGGCGGCTCGGCGCCGGCGGCATGGGCGTGGTCTTCCTCGCCCGTACCGCCGGCGGGACGCTCGCCGCGCTCAAGCTCATCCGCGCCGAGCACGCCGCCGACCCCGGCTTCCGGGAGCGGTTCCGCCGCGAGGCCCGCGCCGCCGAGCGCATCACCGGCCGCTGGGTCGTCCGCGTCCTCGATGCCGACCCCGAGGCCCGCGAACCCTGGCTCGCCACCGAGTACGTCCCCGGGCCCTCGCTCGCCGAGGCCGTCGCCCTGCACGGCGCCCTGCCCGAACCGACCGTCCGGGCCCTGGGCGCCCGGCTCGCCTCCGCCCTCGTCGACATGCACGAGGCGGGGCTCGTCCACCGCGACGTCAAGCCCGGCAACGTCCTCCTCGCCCTCGACGGGCCCCGCCTCATCGACTTCGGCATCGCCCGTTCCGCCGGTGCGACCGCCCTGACCGCCACCGACGCGATGATCGGCACCCCCGGCTTCCTCGCCCCGGAACAGGCCCGCGTCGCCGGGGCGGGCGAGGTCGGCCCGGCCAGCGACGTCTTCTCGCTGGGCTGCGTCCTCGCGTACGCGCTCACCGGCGAACGTCCCTTCGGCGCGGGCGCGGTGGCGGCCGTCGTCTACCGCACCGTCCACGAGGAACCCGACCTCGACGACGTGCCCGACACCCTCCTCCCGCTGGTCACCGCCTGCCTCGCCAAGGACCCGGGGGACCGGCCCACGGCCGCCGAGGTGCGGGCGGCCCTGGGCGCGGCCGACGGCCCCGCGGGCGACTGGCTGCCGCCCGGCCTCCCCGCGCTGATCGCCCAGCGCTCCACCCGGGTGCTCGACCTGCCCGTCGCCGAACCGACCCTGCTCACCCAGGAGGAGCGGCCCCCGGGCGTCTCCCGCCGCCGGCTCCTCATGGCCGGCTCCGCCGCCGCCGTCGCGGGCGCCGGCGGCCTCACCGCCTGGCTGCTCACCCGCTCACCGGGCGGCGCGGGCACGGGAACGGGCGGTACCGGCGGCCCCCTCGCCTCCCACACGATCGGCGTCCTCACCGACCTGAGCGGCCCCACCAAGTCCGACGGACGGGGGCAGGAGCGCGGCATCCGGCTGGCCGTGGAGGAGTTCAACGCCCGCGCCGACCGGCCCTTCGACGTGCGGCTCCGGGTCGTGGACGACGGGGGGAGGCCGGAACGGGCGAAGGCCGCCGCGGCGGCGCTTCTCAAGGACCCCCGCCTGGTGGGTGTGCTCGGGCCGACGACCGCGCCGACCGCCGTGGCCGCCGCCAATGAACTCGTGCTCCGGGCCATGTCGCTGGCCAGTGTGATCGCCGACGTCCCGGCCGCTCAGATCAAGGGACAGGAGACCAGGACCACCTACTTCCAGCCGCGGTCCCGGCAGCAGATGATGACCATCCCCTTCGTCCGCTACCTCGCCGAGCGCGACGCCCTCCGGGTCGCCGTCGTGGAGGACCGGGCGGCCGGAGAGTACAGCTGGCTGCTCGCCAAGAACCTGAGGGACTACCCGCCGTCGACGGAGAAGGGCGCGAGGGTGACCTCGCACCCCGTGGAGGCGGACGGCGAGGACTTCGGCCCCGTCGTCCGGGCCGTCCTCGCGACCGATCCCCAGGGCGTCCTGTTCGCGGGGTCCTCGCCGCGCCGGGCCGCCCTGTGTGCCCGGGCCCTCCGCGACCAGGGGTACCGGGGCCCCTGCGGGAGCGTCGAGTACGCGCTCCAGCCGGAGTTCCTCACCGTCGCCGGCCCGGCCGCCGAGGGCTGGTACTTCGGCACGGGGTACGTCGATCCCGACGGGCTCCCCGCGGCGGGGAGGTTCGCGGCCGCCTACCGGAAGCGCTGGGGCCTCTCGGGCACGACGCCCGTCGACCGGTTCGCGACGGAGGCGTACGACCTCGCCCACTGGTTCCTCCAGGCGCTGCGCCTGGCGACCGCCGACAACGCCGAGGAGGTCGCGGCGGGCGTCCGCAACGGTCTGGTGCAGTCCCCGTACCAAGGGCTCACCAAGAAGTACACGAGCCGTACGGACAAGGACAGGCCCGTCGCCCTCGCCGGGCTCTTCCTCTGGCAGGTGAAGGGCGGGGTGCCGCGCTTCCTCGGCAAGTTCGACGAGGCGGCGATGAAGGGCACGTGAAAGGGGCCCGGTCCGTGTCCACGGACCGGGCCCCTTTCACGTGCGCGCGCTAGCCGACGACCGTCCAGGTGTCGTTGCCCGTGAGGAGCCGGCCCAGGTCGCCCTTGCCGTGCTGCTCGACGGCGGTCTCCAGCTGATCGGCCATCAGCGTGTCGTAGACCGGCCGTTCGACGGACCGGAAGACGCCGATGGGGGTCTGGTGGAGGGTGTCGGGGTCGGCGAGGCGGGAGAGGGCGAACGCCGTCGTGGGAGTGGCGGCGTGGGCGTCGTGGACGAGGATCCGCGACTCGGTCGAAGGGGTGACGGTGACGACCTGGAGGTCGCCGGTCACCGGGTCGCGCACGACGCCCTTGGCGTCGTCGGTGCCGAAGCGGATGGGCCGGCCGTGTTCGAGGCGGATGACCGCCTCCTGGGCCTGGTCCCTGTCCTTGAGGACCTCGAAGGCGCCGTCGTTGAAGATGTTGCAGTTCTGGTAGATCTCCACGAGCGCCGTGCCGTCGTGGTCGGCGGCCTGGCGCAGCACCTCGGTGAGGTGCTTGCGGTCGGAGTCGACCGTACGGGCCACGAAGGAGGCCTCGGCGCCGAGGGCGAGGGAGACCGGGTTGAAGGGGGCGTCGAGGGAGCCCATCGGGGTCGACTTGGTGATCTTGCCGACCTCGGACGTGGGGGAGTACTGGCCCTTGGTCAGGCCGTAGATCCGGTTGTTGAAGAGCAGGATCTTGAGGTTGACGTTGCGGCGGAGCGCGTGGATGAGGTGGTTGCCGCCGATGGACAGGGCGTCGCCGTCGCCGGTGACGACCCAGACGGACAGGTCGCGGCGCGAGGTGGCCAGGCCGGTGGCGATCGCCGGGGCGCGGCCGTGGATGGAGTGCATCCCGTAGGTGTTCATGTAGTACGGGAAGCGGGAGGAGCAGCCGATGCCGGAGACGAAGACGATGTTCTCCTTCGCCAGGCCGAGCTCGGGCATGAAGCCCTGGACGGCGGCGAGGACGGCGTAGTCACCGCAGCCCGGACACCAGCGGACCTCCTGGTCGGACTTGAAGTCCTTCATGGTCTGCCGCGCCTCGGCCTTGGGTACCAGGCTGAGCAGGGTCTCCGTGGGCTCAGGCATCGATGGCCTCCTTGAGGGCGGCGGCGAGCTGCTCGGCCTTGAACGGCATGCCGTTGACCTGGGTGTGGCTGCGGGCGTCGACGAGGTACTTCGCCCGGACGAGGGTGGCGAGCTGGCCGAGGTTCATCTCGGGGACGACGACCTTCTCGTACCGCCTCAGGACCTCCCCGAGGTTCTTCGGGAAGGGGTTGAGGTGGCGCAGGTGGGCCTGGGCGATGGGCTTGCCGGCGACCCGGAGGCGGCGGACGGCCGCCGTGATCGGGCCGTACGTGGAGCCCCAGCCGAGGACCAGGGTGCGCGCGCCGTCCGGGTCGTCGACCTCCACGTCGGGGACGTCGATGCCGTCGATCTTGGCCTGGCGGGTGCGGACCATGAACTCGTGGTTGGCCGGGTCGTACGAGATGTTGCCCGTGCCGTCCTGCTTCTCGATGCCGCCGATGCGGTGCTCGAGGCCGGGCGTGCCGGGGACCGCCCAGGGGCGGGCGAGGGTCTCGGGATCCCGCTTGTACGGCCAGAAGACCTCGGTGCCGTCGTCGAGGGTGTGGTTCGGCCCGGTGGCGAACAGGGTCCGCAGGTCGGGGAGCTCCTCGACGTCCGGGACCCGCCAGGGCTCGGAGCCGTTGGCGAGGTAGCCGTCGGAGAGCAGGAAGACCGGGGTGCGGTAGGTCAGCGCGATCCGGGCGGCCTCCAGGGCCGCGTCGAAGCAGTCCGCGGGGGTCCGGGGGGCCACGACCGGGACCGGGGCCTCGCCGTTGCGGCCGTACATGGCCTGGAGGAGGTCGGCCTGCTCGGTCTTGGTGGGCAGACCGGTGGACGGGCCGCCGCGCTGGATGTCGACGACCAGCAGCGGCAGCTCCAGGGAGACGGCCAGGCCGATGGTCTCCGACTTGAGCGCCACGCCGGGGCCGGACGTCGTCGTCACCGCCAGGGAGCCGCCGAAGGCCGCCCCGAGCGCGGCGCCGATGCCGGCGATCTCGTCCTCGGCCTGGAAGGTGCGCACGCCGAAGTTCTTGTGCTTGGACAGCTCGTGCAGGATGTCCGAGGCCGGGGTGATCGGGTACGAGCCGAGGTAGAGCGGCAGGTCCGCCTGGCGGCCGGCGGCGATCAGCCCGTAGGACAGGGCCAGGTTCCCGGAGATGTTGCGGTACGTACCGGTGGGGAAGGCCCGGGTCGCGGGGGCGACCTCGTAGGAGACGGCGAAGTCCTCGGTGGTCTCGCCGAAGTTCCAGCCGGCCCGGAAGGCGGCCACGTTCGCCTCGGCGATCTGCGGCTTCTTCGCGAACTTCTGGCGCAGGAAGGTCTCGGTGCCCTCGGTGGGGCGGTGGTACATCCAGGACAGCAGTCCGAGCGCGAACATGTTCTTGCTGCGCTCGGCCTCCTTCCGGGACAGGCCGAACTCCTTCAGCGCCTCGATCGTCAGCGTCGTCAGCGGCACCGGATGCACGTGGTACGCGTCGAGGGAGCCGTCTTCCAGGGGCGAGGCCGCGTAGCCGACCTTGGCCATGGCGCGCTTGGCGAACTCGTCCGTGTTGACGATGATCTCGCCGCCGCGCGGCACGTCCCCGATGTTGGCCTTCAGCGCGGCGGGGTTCATCGCGACCAGCACGTTCGGGGCGTCGCCCGGCGTCAGGATGTCGTGGTCGGCGAAGTGCAGCTGGAAGGACGAGACACCCGGCAGGGTTCCGGCGGGTGCCCGGATCTCGGCCGGGAAGTTCGGCAGGGTGGAGAGGTCGTTCCCGAAGGACGCCGTCTCCGAGGTGAACCGGTCACCCGTGAGCTGCATGCCGTCACCGGAGTCGCCCGCGAAGCGGATGATCACGCGGTCGAGCCGGCGCACTTCCTTCTCGGTGCCGTGGTGCGACGTCGCCGGGGCGCTGCGCTGCTCCCCGAGCAGGGCCTCACCGGCCTCGCTACTGACCTGGCTGGTCACTGAACTGGACCTCCCTCGCGGCAAGGGGACTCTCCGCCGGAGGCGGGAGAAGTCTCGGGACACGGCCGGTGGATCACCGCCCGTCCCGTGGCCCACCCTACGACGGCAGGGCGGGCCATCCCGGGACTTCTCATATGACGGACCTCTTTTTGAGACGCCCTCTTGCCCTGAATCGTCACGTTCTGTCGCCGCCCGGAGTGTTCTGGAATGTCGTATTCCATCTCATCCCGCGAGTCTGGGACCAGGCTATCTGACAGAGTGTCAGATGATCAGGACTTCAGATACGTCAACACCGCAAGTACCCGTCGATGATCACCGTCACTCGGGGAAAGGCCCAGCTTCAGGAAAATATTGCTGATGTGCTTCTCCACCGCGCCGTCGCTCACCACCAGCGCCTTCGCGATCGCCGAGTTCGTCCGGCCCTCCGCCATCAGGCCCAGGACCTCCCGCTCGCGCGGAGTCAGGTTCGCCAGCACGTCCTGCTGACGGCTCCTCCCCAGCAGCTGCTGCACCACCTCCGGGTCCAGGGCCGTACCGCCCCCCGCGACCCGCACCACCGCGTCCACGAACTCCCGGACCTCCGCGACCCGGTCCTTCAGCAGGTACCCCACACCCCGGCTGGAACCGGCCAGCAGTTCGGTGGCGTACTGCTCCTCCACGTACTGCGACAACACGAGCACACCCAGTCCCGGGTACTCCTTCCGCAGCCGCACCGCCGCCCGCACCCCCTCGTCCGTGTGCGTCGGCGGCATCCGCACGTCCGCCACCACCACGTCCGGCAGCGCACCCTCGCCCGCGAGGCCGGCGACCGTCTCCACCAGCGCCTCGCCGTCGCCCACCCCCGCGACGACCTCGTGCCCCAGATCCGTCAGCAGCCGCGTCAGCCCCTCCCGCAGCAGCACCGAATCCTCCGCGATGACCACCCGCACCCGCTCCACCACGCCCCACATCCCCCATTCCCCATCGCCGACAAGACCCCCAGCATCCCACCGCCCCCACCCCGCCGCGTTGCGGCCCCGCGCCCCGTCCCGTCGCGGGCGGTCCTTCCGCCGGGGCGGAAAGGCCCACCCTCCGGCGTCTACGTCGATCGGGTGCACGGGCGGTGTGGCGCCGGGCCGTTCCGGGCCCGGTCGACTCCGATGGACGGGTGACGGGACGAACGCGCGGCGAAGGACCGGCCCGGAGCGCGTACCTCCGCGAGGTGCGGCGCAGGCGCCGCCGCCGCGGTAGGGGCGCTCCCGATGCCGACGGCCGCGTCCGCTCGCAGTGGCCCGTGCTCGCGGTGGCCGTCCTGCCCGGACTGGCGGCCCTGGTGGCGCTGCTCTTCACCTGGCGGGAGGTACGCGTCGCCGAGCAGGGCCAGCTCACCAACCGGTTCAACGACGCGATCACCAATCTCGGCTCCCCGTCGCTGGACGTGCGCTTCGGCGGCATCTACGCGCTGGAGCGCATCATGCAGGACTCGCCACGCGACCAGCCCAGGATCGTCCTCGTCCTCTCCGCGTACGTCAGGCGTCACGCGAGCGTTCCCGCGACCGGCTTCGTGAAGGAGCCGACGGAACCGCGGCCAGGGCAGAAGACGCCCGCCACCCACCGTCCGCCCACCGACGTCGCGGCCGTGGTGGACGTGCTGGCCCGCCGCTCTCCCGCTCGCGACGGGGACGCGCCGGTGGACTGGAGCGGGGCGGACCTGCGGGGGCTGTTCCTCTCCGCCTGGAACGTCAAGGACATCGCGCAGATCCCTGAGGGCGGGGCCCTCCCTGACGAACGTGCTCCGTTCGGGTACGCGAACGTCCAAGGGGCGGATCTGCGCCACGCCACGCTGTCGGGGGTGGACCTGAGAAGCGCCTTCGCCGCCGAGGCCAATCTGAGCGGGGCGCAACTCCTGCGATCCGACCTCCGGGACGCCGACCTGACGTTCGCGGACCTCTCCGGCGCGAACGTCGTGGACACGAACCTCACCCGCGCGGATCTCAGCGGCGCGATCCTGCGGGAGGCGTCCCTGGCACGACCGGACGCGGTCGTGCGCCTGCATGCGACCGACCTGTCCCGCGCCCTGCTCTGGGACGCGGACCTCACCGGGGCCGACCTCTCCGGGGCGGACCTGACGGAGGCGGTCCTCGTCGATGCCGACCTGACGGGCGCGTCCCTGGTGACCGCCCGCCTGCGCGGTGCGAGATTCAGCACCTTGGACACGTCTCTCCAGGCGAGGATCACTTCCGGCCCCGTCACGGAAAGCGCGAACCTCACCGACGCCGATCTGACGGGAGCCGATCTCAGGGGGGCCGACCTGCGCAAGGCCAACCTGACCGGAGCGATCCTGAACGGAGCCGACCTGACCGACGCGGACCTGCGGGGCGCACGGCTCACAGGCGTGACACTCGACGGCGCCACGACGAAAGGGGCTCGCGGCCTGCCGACCTGAAGCTCGCCTGCGAAGGACGGATCCGGAGCAGGATCGGGTCCCTGGTCCCTGGTTCCTGGACCCAGGGCACGGGGGCCCAGGTGAGAGGGGCTACGAGCGCCAGGGGAGTTCCGTGGTGATGACGGTGGGGCCGCCGAGGGGCGAATCGACGGCGAGGACCCCGTCGACCGCGCCGACCCGCTCGGAGAGCCGCGAGAGGCCGCCCCCGGCCGCCGCCGCCCCGCCGACCCCGTCGTCCCGCACCTGGAGCATGAGGCGGTCGCCGGCGCGCCAGACGTCGACGGAGGCGCGCCGGGCGTGGGCGTGCTCGGTGACGTTGCGGAGGAGTTCGGAGACGGTGAAGTAGGCGATGCCCTCGATGGCGGGGACGGGGCGGGCGGGGAGGTCGACGTCCACCGACACGGGGACGGCGCACCGGGAGGCGACGGCGGAGAGGGCCGCGTCCAGCCCGCGGTCGGTGAGGACGGCGGGGTGGATGCCGCGGGCGAGGTCGCGCAGCTCCCGGAGGGCGAGCTTGACCTCGCCGTGCGCCTCGTCGACGAGGACCGCCGCGGCCTGCGGGTCCCGCGCGAGCTTCTCCTTGGCGAGCCCCAGGTCCATGGCGAGCGCGGCGAGCCGGGCCTGCGCGCCGTCGTGGAGGTCGCGCTCGATGCGCCGCAGGTCGGCCGCGGCGGTGTCGACGACCACACCCCGGTCGGACTCCAGCTCGGTGACGCGGGACGCGAGCCGGGACGGTCCGAGCAGCCCGGAGACGAGGAGCCGGTCGACGGAGACGAGGCCGCGCAGCACCCAGGGCCCGAGGAGCACGAACACGAGCCCGATCAGGCTGGTCACGGCGATCTCGAAGGGCGCGTCGAGGTAGAAGGAGTGGGTGGCGTCGCCGTACAGCTGGATCCCGTCCTGCCCCACCCAGGTGGGGAAGACCCACTGCCACAGCGGGTACGTGAAGAGGCTCCAGCCCCATGTCCACAGCGTCACCGTCACGGAGAACGAGAACACCGCCCACGGCATGTGGAGGATCGCGTACAGCAGGTGCCGCCACGACGCGCCGCTCTTCAGCATCGCCCCCATCCACGAGAACGCACCGCCGGTGCGGCCCCGCACCGGTTCCGGCGCGGCCACGTCGAGACCGAGCAGACCGCGCGCCCGGGCCCGCTCCACCGCGCCGAAGCCCCGGCACATCGCGAGCGCCCCCGCGAGGATCGGTACCCCGAGGAACGTGATCAGCAGCCCGGCCCCCGCCGAGACGAGGGAGACGGACAGCGCGAACCAGCAGACGCTGAGCGGCAGCCCGATCAGCACGTACCCGACGGCGCGCCAGGTGCGCGCCTCGAACGGCGCTCGGATCGCGGCGGGGAGGCGGTGGGAGGCCATCGCGGGGTTCCTTCTCTGTTCGGAGGGAGCGGGGCTCGGAGGCGGCGGGCGGTACGTGTTCCAGGGTTCCGTCCCGCGGCCCGCCGGACCATGAGGCGAGTGGGCCTCCCCAGGCGGGGGTTTTCCCTACCAGGCGGCTACGGGACACCCACGCGCCGCGCTCATGCCTTCGGCCGGGGGCGCCGCCACGGCAGCTCCGCCGTGACCGCGCGCCGCGCTCATGCCTTCGGCCGGGGGCGCCGCCACGGCAGCTCCGCCGTGACCGCGCGCCGGGCTCACGCCTTCGGCCGGGAGCGCCACGGCAGCTCCGCGGTGACCGTCGTCGGGCCGCCCTCCGGGGAGTCGAGGACGAGGAGGCCGTCGACGGCGCCGAGGCGTTCGGCGAGGCCGGCGAGGCCGGTGCCGCCGTCGAAGCGGGCGCCGCCGGCGCCGTCGTCGCGCACCTGGAGGAGGAGCCGGTCGTCGGCCCGCCAGACGTCCACGGAGGCGGAGCGGGCCCGGGCGTGCTTGGAGACGTTCTGGAGGAGTTCGGAGACGGTGAAGTAGGCGATGCCCTCGATGGCCTCGGCCGGCCGCTCCGACAGGTCGACGGACACCTTCACGGGCACCGTGCAGCGCGCGGAGACGGAGGAGAGCGCGGCGCTCAGCCCGCGGTCGGTGAGGACGGCGGGGTGGATGCCGCGGGCGAGGTCGCGCAGCTCCTGGAGGGCGAGCTTGACCTCGCCGTGCGCCTCGTCGACCATCGCCGCGGCCGTCTCCGGGTCGTCGAGGAGCTTCTCCTTCGCCAGGCCGAGGCCCATGGCGAGGGCGACGAGCCGGGCCTGCGCGCCGTCGTGCAGGTCGCGCTCGATGCGCCGCAGGTCGGCCGCGGCGGTGTCGACGACCACGCCCCGGTCGGTCTCCAGCTCGGCGATCCGCCGTTCCAGCTCGTCGGAGGGCGACAGCAGCCCCCGCACCATGCCGCGGTCGGCGTTGGACAGGCCGCGGGCGAGGAACGGCAGCACCGGCCAGAGGACGAACAGCGAGACCAGGGTGACGGTGAACGTCACGATCCCCCACGGCAGCCGGATCAGCCCGTACAGCTGGGTCCGCCAGGCCACCGGGTCCTTCAGCGATCCCCACAGCCACGGGAAGAAGCCGCCGGCACGGGGCAGCGGGGACGGCTCCGGGATCCGCACCCCGAGCAGGCCGCGGGCCCGCGCGCGTTCCGAGCGGCCGATCAGGCGCGCGCCGCCGAGTCCGAGGGCGAGCAGCGGAAGCCCGACGACGGTGACCGAGAGGGCCACGCCGAGCAGGACGCTCACGACCGCGTAGACGAATCCGCCCAGCGCCGTGAACAGGTTGGACAGGAGGTGGGCGACCTCCTTCCAGGTCTCCTTCCCGTAGGCGAGCCGGACCGGCGGACGGGAGGCATCGGCGGAGTCGGTGGACTCGACGTGATCAAGATCGGCGCTCATGGTCCCCAGAGTGCCGGTCGGGGGCCGCGCGATGCCATGGGGGAGGTGGGTGAGGGGGAGGGGGGATAACCCCACCCGCGACTGCTTACGGTCCCTTTAGCAGGGCCTAGACTCGCGTGCGTACAGAAGTGACCCATGAGACACCGAGACCGAGGGGCGGACGTGCGGGAACCGACCGTTGTCGCGGCCGACGCGGCGGACTACTTCCAGACGTACTCCGTCGTCGGCCTGCTCGCCGTCGTCGGCGTGCTCTTCGTCGCCGTGGCGTTCGGCGCCAACCGGCTGCTCAGGCCCGTCGTGCCGACGCCCGAGAAGCTCCTCACGTACGAGTGCGGCGTCGACCCCGTGGGGGAGGGCTGGGCCCACACCCAGGTCCGCTACTACGTGTACGCCTTCCTCTACGTCGTCTTCGCCGTCGACTCGATCTTCCTCTTCCCCTGGGCGACGGTCTTCGCCGCGCCCGGCTACGGCGCCACGACCCTGGTCGAGATGTTCGTCTTCCTCGGCTTCCTGGCCGTGGGGCTGCTCTACGCGTACAAGAAGGGCGTCCTGTCATGGACGTAACACCCCTGCCCTCCCCCGTGCCCGCTCCGAAGCTGGGGCCGCTCGCCCGCCTGGCCCCCGAGCCCATGAAGGTGGTCCTGAACTGGGGCCGCCGCTACAGCCTGTGGGTCTTCAACTTCGGCCTCGCCTGCTGCGCGATCGAGTTCATCGCCGCGTCGATGGCCCGGCACGACTTCATCCGCCTCGGCGTGATCCCGTTCGCGCCCGGCCCGCGCCAGGCCGACCTGATGATCGTCTCCGGCACGGTGACGGACAAGATGGCCCCGGCCGTGAAGCGGCTGTACGAGCAGATGCCCGAGCCGAAGTACGTCATCTCCTTCGGCGCCTGCTCCAACTGCGGCGGCCCCTACTGGGACTCGTACTCCGTCACCAAGGGCGTCGACCAGATCATCCCCGTCGACGTGTACGTGCCCGGCTGCCCGCCCCGCCCCGAAGCGCTGCTCCAGGGCATCCTCAAGCTCCAGGAGAAGATCGCCCGGGAGAACCTGGCCGAGCGGTACGCGACCGCCGCCTCGGTCTCCCAGCTGACCAGCCCCCTGGTCCCGCCGCCGGGAGGCACGGCATGAGCGGGTACGACTCCCTCCCCGGCTCCGTGACGGAGCTGTTCGGCGAGGAGGCCACGGCGGAGCACGCGTACGACCTCCTGACCGTCGACGTCCCGCCGGCCTCCTGGATCACCGCCCTCACCACCGCCCGCGACGCGCTGGGCTGCACCTACTTCGACTGGCTGAGCGCCGTCGACGAGCCGGGCACCGGCTTCCGCGTCTGCGCCCACGTGGTGTCCCTGGCCGGCGGCCGCCCCCGCCGCCTCCTCCTGCGCACGACCGTCCCGCACTCCGCCCCCGCCCTCCCGACGGCCGTCGGGGTGTACGCGGGGGCCGGCTGGCACGAGCGCGAGACCCACGAGATGTTCGGTGTCGACTTCACCGGCCACCCCCACCTCGTCCCCCTCCTCCTCCCCGAGAACTTCGAGGGCCACCCCCTCCGCAAGGACTTCGTCCTCGCGGCCCGGGTCGCGAAGGCGTGGCCGGGCGCGAAGGAGCCGGGCGAGTCCCACGACGGCGGCCCGAAGCGCCGCCAGATGCTTCCGCCGGGCGTCCCGG
Source organism: Streptomyces sp. NPDC043176 (assembly GCF_056436715.1). NCBI lineage: Bacteria > Bacillati > Actinomycetota > Actinomycetes > Kitasatosporales > Streptomycetaceae > Streptomyces > Streptomyces sp. NPDC043176. The sequence continues at coordinate 298,132 of NZ_JBWKCA010000003.1, read as the reverse complement.
ACCCCAACGAGTGGGGCCCCCTCAAGGGCCAGCTCCCCCCGGCCCCCGCCCGCCCCGCCCGCGCGGCGGCAGGCGAACGCCCCGCCCGCCGCACCCGCACGGCCACAGAAGGCTCCACCGGCCAGTCGGCCGCCCCGGCCCCGTCGACTCCGGATGCCTCCGTGGCTCCCGAAGCCCCGGCGGCCCGCCCGCCGCGCCGCTCCCGCTCCGTCTCCGAGGGCTCGGTGAGCCAGTCGGCCGCCCCGGCCCCGTCGACTCCGGATGCCTCCGTGGCTCCCGAAGCCCCGGCGGCCCGCCCGCCGCGCCGCTCCCGCTCGGCCTCCGACGGCTCGGTGAGCCAGTCGGCCGCCCCGGAGCCGGGCGCGGCCGCTGAGCCGGGCGCGGCCGCTGAGCCGGGCGCGGCCGCTGAGCCGGGCACGGCCGCGGGAGCCGGCGCGGCCGCCGCCCCGCGGACGCGCAGCTCGGACGCCCCCTGGCACCACGCCCGCCCGGCCTTCGACGAGGAGAGCCCCACCCCGCCGCCCGCCACGGAGCCGGCCGAGGGCGGCGGCGCCCCCGCCGCGCCCACGGAGCCGACCGCGGGTGACGGCACCCCGGCCGAGCCCGCCGAGTCGGCCAAGGACGCTGCCCCCGCCGAGCCGGCCCAGGACAGCGACGCCCCCGCCGACCCGGCCAAGGGCGCCGCCGAGTCCACCACCCGGCCCACCGGCCCCGCCAAGCCCACCGGCCCCGCCAAGCCCACCGACCCGACCGAGCCCACCGACCCCGCCGGAGGCGATCCCGCGTGAACGACGCACTCGACGTCGCCGTCCGGCTCCTCATCGTGTTCGCCGTGTTCCTCGTGCTGCCGCTCGTCGTCGGACAGGCGGAGCACAAGGTGATGGCCCACATGCAGGGCCGTCTCGGCCCCATGTACGCCGGTGGCTTCCACGGCTGGGCGCAGCTCGTGGCGGACGGGGTGAAGTTCGCGCAGAAGGAGAACGTCGTCCCGAGGGACGCGGACCGGCGGGTGTTCCAGCTCGCGCCGGCCGTCGCCCTGCTCCCGTACCTGCTGGTGCTCGTCGCGATCCCGATCGGGCCCGGCGAGGGAGCGGTGGGCCGGGTCGTCGACGCGGGCATCTTCTTCGTGCTGGCCGTGATGGGCGTCGGCGTGCTCGGCAGCCTGATGGCGGGCTGGGCGTCGGCGAACAAGTTCTCGCTGCTCGGCGGTCTGCGGACGGCCGCCCAGCTCCTCGCGTACGAGCTCCCGATGCTGCTGGCCGCCGCCTCGGTCGCGATGGCCGCCGGCACGGTCTCCCTGCCCGGCGTCCTGAACGCCTTCGAGTGGTGGTGGGTGCCGTGGCAGATCGTCGGCGCGCTCGTCTTCTTCGTGGCGGGTCTCGCCGAGCTCCAGCGGCCGCCGTTCGACATGCCGGTCGCCGACTCGGAGATCATCTTCGGCGCGTACACCGAGTACACCGGTCTCCGGTTCGCGCTGTTCCTGCTCGCCGAGTACGCGGGCATCGTCGTCCTGTGCGGGCTCACCACCGTCCTGTTCCTCGGCGGCTGGCACGGCCCCTGGGGCGCCGACGGCCTCGGCTGGGTGTGGACCCTCCTGAAGACGGCCGTCCTCGCGTTCGTCGTGATCTGGCTGCGGGTGACCTACCCGCGGCTGCGTGAGGACCAGCTGCAGAAGCTGGCCTGGACGACGCTCGTCCCGCTCGCCCTGGCGCAGATCGCGCTCACCGGCATCGTGAAGGTGGCGATCCAGTAACCATGCCTCCCATCCCCGGCTCCGGCCTCGCCAAGGGCCTCGCCGTCACCCTCCGCACGATGACGAGGAAGACGGTCACCGCGCAGTACCCGGAGGTGCAGCCCGAGCTGCCGCCCCGTACGCGCGGGGTCATCGGCCTGTTCGAGGAGAACTGCACGGTGTGCATGCTGTGCGCCCGTGAGTGCCCCGACTGGTGCATCTACATCGACTCCCACAAGGAGACGGTGCCGGCCGCCGCCCCCGGCGGCCGCGAGCGCAGCCGGAACGTCCTCGACCGCTTCGCCATCGACTTCTCGCTCTGCATGTACTGCGGCATCTGCATCGAGGTGTGCCCCTTCGACGCGCTGTTCTGGTCGCCGGAGTTCGAGTACGCCGAGACCGACATCCACGAGCTCACCCACGAGCGGGACAAGCTCCGCGAGTGGATGTGGACGGTTCCGGAACCGCCCGCGCTCGACCCGGGCGCGGAGGAACCGAAGGAGATCGCCGCGGCCCGCAAGGCCGCGGAGAAGGCCGCCGCCGCGGCCGCCGCGGCCGAGGCCGCCGCCGAGGCCCAGGAGGACCAGCCGTGACCCTCGCCGCCACCGCGCAGCAGACGCAGGGCTTCCTCTCGACCTCGGGCGTCGAGATCACCTTCGTCCTCGTCGGCCTCGTGACCCTCGGCGCGGCCCTCGTCACCGTCACCACCCGGCAGCTCGTGCACGCCGCGCTCTGGCTGGTCGTGGCGCTGGGCGGCCTCGCCGTCGAGTACCTGCTCCTGACCGCCGAGTTCATCGCCTGGGTGCAGGTGCTGATCTACGTCGGCTCCGTCGTCGTCCTCCTCCTCTTCGGGCTCATGCTCACCAAGGCGCCCATCGGCCGCTCCCCGGACGCCGACTCCGGCAACCGGCCGGTGGCCCTCGCGGTCGCGTCGGCCGCCGCGGTCGCCCTGGTCTGGGTGGTCGTCGACGCGTTCCGCACGACGTGGATCGACCTGGACGGCGCCGTCCAGGGCTCGACCGAGGTCACCGGCGCCGTCCTCTTCCGGCACTGGGTGCTGCCCTTCGAGGCCCTCTCGGTCCTCCTCCTCGCGGCGCTGGTCGGCGCGATCGTCCTCTCCCGCAAGAAGGAGCAGGAGCGCTGATGCACCTCGCCTACCCCGCCGTCCTCGCCGCCCTGCTCTTCTGCGTCGGCCTGTACGGCGTCCTCGCCCGCCGCAACGCGATCCTGGTCCTGATGTCCGTCGAGCTGATGCTCAACGCCGTCAACCTCAACCTGGTCGCCTTCGACGTCTGGCTCCGCGACGCCCTGCACGCCGGCCAGGCCCTCACCCTCTTCACCATCGCCGTCGCCGCCGCGGAGATCGGCATCGGTCTCGCGATCATCCTGATGGTCCACCGCAACAACGGGACCTCGGACGTCGACCGGCTCCGCGACACGGCCGAGGGCCCGGACACCCCCGAGGGCCCGGACACCCCCGAGGGCCCGGACGGCCCCGACGGGCAGAGGGAACCCACCGACGAGAAGACCGAGGCCGCCGCGTGACCACGACCACCCTCGCCGTCCTCGTCCCCCTCCTGCCCTTCCTCGGCTCGGCCGCCGGTCTCCTCCTCGGCCGCACCGCGCCCGGTTTCGTCCGTCCGCTCGCGGTGCTGCCGACGCTGGCCGCGGCCGTCCTCGCCGTCCTCGTCGCCGTCCGCCAGGGCGGCGGGAGGCCGATCGACGCCGCCACCCAGCTCACCCCGACCGGCTCGGTCCCCATCGACCTGGCCCTGTACATCGACGGCTTCGCCGCCCTCGTGGCCGTACTCGTCGGCGTCGTCGCGACCTGTGTGCAGATCTACTCGACCGGCTACCTCCGCGAGGACCCGCGCTACCCCTCGTACGCCGGGCTCGTCTCCCTGTTCACCTCCGCGATGCTGCTCGTCGTCTACTCCGGCGACCTGATGGTGCTCCTGGTCGGCTGGGAGATCATGGGCATCTGCTCGTACTTCCTCGTCGGCCACTACTGGGAGACCCCCGAGGCGCGCGCCGCGTCCCTGAAGGCCTTCCTCGTCACCAAGCTCGGCGACGTCCCCTTCCTCATCGGTCTCTTCGCGCTCGCCACCGACGCCGGCACCTTCCGGATCACCGGGGTCCTCGGCGCCGTCGCGAGCGGCGGCCTCGACCACCCCACGGTGATCGCGCTGCTGCTGCTCGCGGGAGTGGCGGGCAAGTCCGCGCTGTTCCCCCTGCACACCTGGCTTCCGGACGCGATGGCCGGCCCCACCCCCGTCTCCGCGCTCATCCACGCTGCGACGATGGTCGCCGCCGGCATCTACTTCACGGCCCGGCTGCTGCCCGTCTTCGCCGCCTCGGCGACCGCCATGACCGTGCTCGCCGTGATGGCGGCGATCACGATGGTCGGCTCGGCGCTGGCCGCGCTCGCGCAGGACGACATCAAGCGGGTCCTCGCCTACTCGACGATCGGCCAGCTCGGCTACATGGCCGGCGCCCTCGCCGTCGGCGACCGCGGTGCGGCCGTCTTCCACCTCCTCTCGCACGCCGCGTTCAAGGCGCTGCTGTTCCTCGCCGCCGGCGCGGTCATCCACGCCGCCGGCACGAACTCGCTCACCGCCATGTCCCGGATGAGCGGCCTCGCCAAGCGCGTCCCCGACGCGTACTGGACGATGACCGTCGCCCTCCTCGCGCTCGCCGCGATCCCGCCCTTCGCCGGCTTCTTCTCCAAGGAGGCCGTCCTGGTGGCCGCCGAGCACACCGCGCTCGGCGAGCGGGACATCGCCCCGGCCGGGGCCGGCTGGACCGTCCTCGTCGCCGGCCTGCTGACCGCCCTGCTCACCGCGGCCTACGCGCTCCGCCTCTGGCTGCGGACCTTCCGCGGCCGGGGCGCCGAGGCCCCGGACCACGGCCGCCAGCCGATCGCGATGACGAGCGTCCTGTGGGTCCTCGCGATCCCCTCCCTCGGCTTCGGACTCACCGCCGGCTACGTCGACGACTGGTTCGACGGGCACGCGCTGACCCCGACCGTGACCACCGCCGTCCTCGGCACCGGTCTCGCCGCCGCGGGCGCCGCCGTCACCTACGCGGTCTGGCGCACCCTCGCCGCGAGGACGCCCGCCGCGGCGCCCGCCCCGCACGTCGCCCACCCCGACGCCGACGCGGGCCGGGTCGAGGCCGAGGCGCTGCACCTGCCGCACCCCGCCGAGGACCCGGCCGACCCCGGCCGCGCCCTCCTGGGGCCGCTGTACGGGCCCGCCGTCTCCGGCTTCCACCTGGACGCCGTCTACCGGGCCGCCTTCGTCCGCCCCGTCCTGGCCGCCGCCTCCCTGGTCCGCTTCCTGGACCGCGAGGTCGTCGACACCTACGTACGCGCCGCGGGCGACTCCGCCAAGGGGCTCGGCTGGCTCGTCCGTCGCGCCCAGACCGGCAACGTGCAGACCTATCTGAGCGCCCTGCTCGCCGGCTCCGTCGTCCTGGCGATCGTCGCCGTCGCCCTCGCCAACGCCGTCGCCGGAGCGTGAGCCGTGATCGATATCAGCGAATCCGTGATGCAGTTCCTTCTGGCGGCGATCGTCGCCGGTCCGCTCGTCGGCGCCGTCGCCGCTCTCCTCCCGGCGCCGCCCGGGTTGAAGGGGACGTCACCCGACCAGGCCGTGCTCCGCCACGGCGTCACCGTCACCGGCGTGATCCTGCTGGCCGCGATCGTCCTCGCGCTCGGCTTCGACCACGACCACCCCTCGACGATGCAGGCCACGACGGACATCAGCTGGATCAGGGCACTCGACGTGCGCATCCACCTCGGTGTCGACGGCATCTCGCTCCCCCTCCTGGTCCTGACCGCGCTGCTGACCTTCCTCTGCGCGCTGTACAGCTACTTCAAGATGCCCGCGGGCCCGTCCCCGAAGGCCTTCGTCGCGCTCCTCCTCGTCCTGGAGTCCGGCACCCTCGCCACCTTCGCCGTCCTCGACCTGGTGCTGTTCTTCCTGGCCTTCGAGATGGTCCTCATCCCGATGTACTTCCTCATCGCCCGCTGGGGCGGCGAGGGCAGGCAGGCCGCCGCCTGGAAGTTCATCCTCTACACGCTGCTCGGCTCCGTCGTCATGCTGCTCGGCCTGCTCCTCATCGGAGTGAAGGCCGGCACCTTCGACATGCTGGCACTCGCCACTGACAACGGCCGCGGCCTGACCACGTCCGTGCAGGTCATCGCCGTTCTCGCGATCGGTCTCGGGCTCGCGGTCAAGACCCCGATGTGGCCGCTGCACAGCTGGCTCCCGGACGCCCACACCGCCGCCCCGACGGTCGGCTCGGTCCTCCTCGCCGGCGTGCTCCTGAAGATGGGCACGTACGGCTTCGTCCGGATCGTGCTGCCGATCGCCCCCGACGGCATGCGGATCTTCGCCCCGTACCTCGCGGCCTTCGCCGTCGCCGGGATCGTCTACGGGTCGCTGGCCTGCCTCGCCCTCGTGAAGCCCGGCAACAAGGGCGATCTCAAGCGCCTCATCGCGTACTCCTCCGTCGGCCACATGGGCTTCGTGCTCCTCGGCATCGCGACGATGACCCCGACGGGCGTCAACGGCGCGCTGTTCGCGAACATCGCCCACGGCCTCGTCACCGGCCTGCTCTTCTTCCTGGTGGGTGCCGTCAAGGACCGGTACGGCACGGCCGACCTCGACACCCTCGCGGGCGCCACCGGCGCCGCCCTCTACGGCCGCGCCCCGCGCCTCGGCGCGCTCCTCGCCTTCGCCGCCGTCGCCTCCCTCGGCCTGCCGGGCCTGGCCGGCTTCTGGGGCGAGATGCTCGCCCTGTTCGGAGCCTTCGAACCCGCCGAGGGCCTCAGCCGCCCCGCCTTCCTCACGTTCATGGCGATCGGCGCGTTCGGCACCCTGCTGACCGCCGCCTACCTCCTCCTCGTCGTGCGCCGCGTCTGCATGGGCGGCACGCGGCCCGCGGGGGAGCCGGCGATCGCCGACGTCCAGGGGTACGAGTTCGCCGCCTGGACCCCGCTCGTCGCCCTCACCGTCCTCGCCGGACTCTGGCCCGCCGTCCTCCTCGGCCTCACCGACCCGGCCGTCCAGAAGCTCCTCGCCGGAGGCACCCAGTGACGTCGTTCGCCAGCGAGTCGCTCGTCCAGTCCGTCGACTGGCTCGCGATCGCGCCCCCGACCCTCACGGCCGTGGTCGCCCTCGTCGTCCTCGTCGCCGACCTCTTCGTCCCGCCGGAGCGCAAGCAGCTCCTCGGCTGGACGGCCGTCGGCGGCCTGACCGCCGCGCTCGCCCTCCTCGTCCCGCTGCGGGCCGGCGACCGCGAGACCTTCTGCCTCACCGCCGACACCCGCCTGTCGGCGTGCAGCTACACCGCCGACCAGTTCACCCTGGTCATCCAGCTGCTCGTCCTCGCCGGCGCGCTCCTGACGGCGCTGCTGTCGCTCTCGGACACCCGCGAGAAGCTCCCGGCCGGCGAGTTCTGGTTCCTGCTGCTGTCCTCGGCCGCCGGCGCCGCCCTGCTGCCCGCCTCCCGCGACCTGGCGACCCTCGTGATCGCCCTGGAGGTGGCCTCGCTGCCGGCCTTCGCGCTCGTCGGCCTCAAGCGCGGCGACCGCATGTCCGGCGAGGCCGCGCTCAAGTTCTTCCTCTCCTCCGTCACCGCGACCGCCGTGACCCTCCTCGGCGCCAGCTTCGTGTACGCGGCGACCGGCACCCTCCACCTCACGGAGATCGCCCAGCGCCTCGACGACGTGCCCGGACAGCTCCAGACGCTCGCCGAGGCGGGCGTCGCGCTCACCCTGGTCGGCTTCGCCTTCAAGACGGCCGCCGTCCCCTTCCACTTCTGGGTGCCCGACACCTACGTGGGCGCGCCGCTGCCCGTCGCCGCCTACCTGTCCGTGGTCGGCAAGGCCGTCGGCTTCACCGGACTCGTCCTGGTGACCGTCGTCGCCTTCCCGTCGTACGCGGACGTGTGGGGCCCGGCGCTCGCCGTCCTCGCCGCGCTCACCATGACCGCGGGCAACGTCGCCGCCCTCCGGCAGGTCTCCACGCGCGCGTGGAGCGCGGTCCGGCTGCTGGCCTGGTCCTCCGTCGCCCAGGCCGGCTACCTCCTGGTGCCGATCGCCGCCGCCGCGTACTCCGGCGACGACCAGATCGGCGCCACCGTCGCGTACGCCCTGATGTACGCCGTCGTGAACCTCGGCGCCTTCGCGGTCGTCGCGCTCGTCGCCCGTTCCCACCCCCGCAACCGGCTCGCGGACTACCGGGGCCTGTACGCGGCCAGCCCCGCCGCGGCCCTCGCCCTCGGGTTCTTCCTCCTGAATCTGGCCGGTTTGCCCCCGGGTATCATCGGCCTCTTCGCCAAGGTGACCGTCTTCTCGGCGGCCGTCGACGCGGGCCTGGGCTGGCTCGCCGTGGTCATGGGCGTCAACGTCGTGATCGCGCTGTACTACTACCTGCGCTGGACGGCCCTGCTCTTCCGCACGCCGGAAGGGGCCGCCGAGCCGGCCCGCCACCGGGCCCCCGTGCCGGTCACCCTGGCGATCGCGCTGACCGCCGCCGCCGGAGTCGTCCTGTCGGGCTACCCCCAGTTCGCCCTCCGCTTCGCGACGACGGCGCTCTTCTGATCCCCCAGAGAAAAACCGAGGAGCAACACCCCGTGCTGAACGGATTCAAGGACTTCATACTTCGCGGGAACGTCATCTCGATGGCCATCGGTCTGGCCGTCGGCTCGGCGTTCACGGCCGTCGTCACCGGCTTCAGCAAGGCCTTCATCACCCCGCTCATCGGTCTCGCCACCGGCTCCGTCGGCGACTTCAGCGAGGCGAGCTTCACGATCAAGGGCGCGGTCTTCCCGTACGGCCTGGCCATCGCCGCGGTCATCGCGTTCGTCATCACGGCCGCCGTCCTGTACTTCCTGATCGTCGTCCCCATGACGAAGATCCAGGACAGGTTCGTCAAGGCGGAGGCCGCCGACCCCAAGTCGGAGAAGCGCGACTGCCCCCGCTGCTTCACCGAGATCCCGGCCATCGCCTCCCGCTGCGCCCACTGCACCAGCGAGGTCGAGCCCGTCGCCCTGGGCCTGAACGGTCTGGACAAGATCCCCGCCGCCCGCTGATCACCCGTACGGCCTACACGGCACCCCCCGCCGGCCGGGGAACCGGAGCCCCCCGCCTGGCGTTGACCAGTACGGGAGGGTCCACTGGACGTGGTGGCCCCCCTGACGGAGTCCGGGGGAGGACCGCCACGAAGCGAAGGGTTCCCCTGCCGCACCACCTGGAGGGCGTACCGTGCACCGCCGGCACAACGGGCTGAGGACCGCCGTACTCCTCGGAGGGCTCTCAGCCCTCATCATCGTCATCGGCAGCTTCTTCGGGCGCACGGGGCTGATCGTCGGCCTCGTGGTGGCGCTCGGCACCAACGCGTACGCGTACTGGAACAGCGACAAGATGGCGCTGCGGGCCATGCGGGCCCGCCCGGTCAGCGAGTTCGAGGCGCCCGCGCTCTACCGGATGGTGCGCGAGCTCTCCACCCAGGCCCGCCAGCCGATGCCCCGGCTCTACATCTCGCCGACCCAGGCGCCGAACGCGTTCGCCACCGGCCGCAACCCGCGCAACGCCGCCGTCTGCTGCACCGAGGGCATCCTCGCGATCCTCGACGAGCGCGAGCTGCGCGGCGTCATCGGCCACGAGCTGAGCCACGTCTACAACCGGGACATCCTGATCTCCTCGGTCGCCGGAGCGCTCGCGTCCGTGGTCATGTTCCTGGTCAACTTCGCCTGGCTCATCCCCGTCGGCCGCTCCAGCGACGACGACGGCCCCGGCCTCCTCGGCTACCTCATGATCGTCATCCTCGGCCCCATCGCCGCCTCGATCATCCAGCTCGCCATCTCCCGCTCCCGCGAGTACGAGGCCGACGCCTCGGGCGCCCAGCTCACCGGCGACCCGCTCGCCCTGGCCGGCGCGCTGCGCAAGCTGGAAGCGGGCACCAAGCAGCTTCCCCTGCCCCCGGAGCCGCGGATCGAGACCGCGAGCCACATGATGATCGCAAACCCTTTCCGTCCCGGACAGGGTCTGTCCAAGATGTTCTCGACCCATCCGCCGATGGCCGAGCGCATCGCCCGGCTCGAACAGATGGCAGGTCGCCGCCCGTGAAGACAATCCTCAACGTCATATGGCTGATCCTGTGCGGATTCTGGATGTTCCTCGGCTACATGCTCGCGGGCGTCCTGCTCTGCATCACGATCATCGGCATCCCGTTCGGACTCGCCGCGTTCCGCATCGGCGTCTACGCCCTCTGGCCGTTCGGACAGACCGTCGTCGACCGCCGTGACGCCGGCGCGCCGTCCCTCGTCGGCAACGTCCTCTGGCTGATCCTCGCCGGCTGGTGGCTCGCCCTCGGCCACATCACCACCGGCATCGCCCTCTGCATCACGATCATCGGCATCCCGCTCGGCATCGCCAACTTCAAGATGGTCCCCGTCTCCCTGCTGCCCCTCGGCAAGGAGATCGTCCCCACGGACCAGGCACACGCCGCGTACGGCTACCAGGCCCCCTGAGGGCCCGTGCGAAACCCGAGGTACGCCCTCCTCTCCGGCCTGTACGCCGTCGCGCTCTGCAAGGACGTCGACGGCCTGTACGGGGAGCCCGTCCCGCCGCCGCGCCCCGTCCACGAGCTCCGCGGCTGCGAACCGCGCGGCGAGCTGGCCAGGGCCGTCACCCAGGCCGTCGTGGAGGGCACGGCCCCGCTCGGCACCCTCCACGTCCGGACCCCCGACGGCCTCGCCTGGCGCTTCACGGGCGTCAGGGTCCTCGGCGCGCGCGGCGACGTCGTGGTCGTCGAGTCGGCCGACGGCCCCCGCCGGTCGTACACCGGCGCCCCCGCCGTCCCCTGCGGAAACCTCGTCCGCGTCTCGCCCCCGGAACCGGCGGAGCGGACCCACACCGACGTCACCTTCGTCGGCTGCTCGCCGCGCGGCGGGCTGCGCGACGCCCTCGCCGCCGGGGCGGCGGAGTTCGAGGCCGTGCGCTACCAGGTACTCGACGCGGTCGGCAGCGTGCACCACGAGGCCGCCGCGGGTCGCATCACCGGCTGGGGCACCTCGCCCCGCGCCCCCGGCCTGGTCGACCTCACCGTGGCCTTCCCCCGGGAGGGACTCGTGCCGCACCCCGTCCGGGAGGTCTGGGAGTTCTGGCGCGACGCCCGCCCCGCCGACCCCGGCACCTGGCGGCGGTTCACCGGCCCGGCGCGCGGCGAGTGGCTGAACCAGGCCGCCCGCCGGGCCGTCGGCGCCCCGGAGATCCTCCCGGGCGCCACGTACCACCTCGACGGCGGCGACGTCGTCGACGAGGACTCTCTTCTCTGCGCCCTGGGGGAGGCCGTGCACGGCCCCGGTCGCGCCCTCGGCGTCGGCGCGCCCCGGGCGATCGGCGAGCTGCTCGCCGGCACCACCCTGGTCTGGCACCGGTCCGACGTGGCCCGCCGCTGCCTCGGCGTCCTGCCCTACGCGGAGGACCGCCCGCCCACCTTCCGGGAGTTCGCCGACGGCCTCACGGCCGCGGGGGTACGGCTCGTCCTCGACTGACGGCCCACGCCACCACCCCGGCCGCGACCACGCCGAACCCGGCCAGGACGGACCCGAGCGGCAGGGCGAAGGCGAGCGTCCCGCACCCCGCGAGCCCCAGCGCGGCCAGCGGCCGGCCGCGGCCGCCGAGGGTCCAGGCGGAGGCGTTCGCGATGCCGTAGTAGACGAGCACGCCGAACGACGAGAAGCCGATCGCGCCCCGCACGTCCGCCGTCGCCGCCACCACGGCCACCACCGCGCCCACCGCGACCTCCGCCCGGTGCGGCACGTGGAAGCGCGGGTGTACGGCGGTGAGCGCGGCCGGCAGATAGCCGTCCCTGGCCATCGCCAGGGTCGTCCGGGACACCCCGAGGATCAGCGAGAGCAGCGAGCCGAGCGCCGCGACCGCCGCGCCCACCGTCACGACCGGCACCAGCCACCCGGCGCCCGCCGCGCGGGCCGCGTCGGCCAGCGGCGCGGGGGAGTGGGCGAGGGCCGCCGGGCCGAGCACGGTGAGCACGCTCACCGCGACGAGCCCGTAGACGGCCAGCGTGATCCCGAGCGCCACCGGCACCGCACGGGGGATCGTGCGGGCCGGGTCCCGGACCTCCTCGCCGAGCGTGGCGATCCGCGCGTACCCCGCGAACGCGAAGAAGAGCAAACCCGCCGCCTGGAGCACCCCACTCGCCGTGAGCTCGCCGCCGGGGGAGAGGCGCGCGATCTCGCCGGCCCCCGCGCACACCACGACCACGGCGGAGAGCACCGCGAGCACCACCGCCACGACGACCCGGGTGACCAGCGCCGACTTCTGAACTCCGCCGTAGTTGACGGCCGTCAGGGCCACCACGGCGGCGACCGCCACCGCGTGCGCCTGCTCCGGCCACACGTACGCCCCGACCGTCAGCGCCATCGCCGCGCACGAGGCCGTCTTGCCGACCACGAACGCCCAGCCCGCCAGATACCCCCAGAACGACCCAAGTCGTTCGCGACCGTAAACATATGTGCCGCCGGAGGCCGGATACCGGGCGGCGAGCCGAGCCGACGCCATGGCATTGGCGTACGCGACGACGGCCGCGGCCCCGAGCGCCCACAGCAGACCGGCCCCCGACCCGGCCGCGTCCGCCGCCGGCCCGAGCGCCACGAAGATCCCGGCGCCCACCATCGAACCGAGCCCGATCACCACCGCGTCGAAGACGCCGAGCGACCGGCGCAGTTCCTCTGTCATGCCCCGCACACTAGGGGGTGCCCCGTCGCCCGGACCGGGCCCCGGTGGGATCACCGCCGAACCCGGTCTCCCGCAGGGTGATGTTCAGCCGTCCCGTGAGCCCGAGCGCCGGCTCGGCCGTCCCCGGGAACACCCGGGGCACCCCGTGGTGGACCCACCGCGACGCCCCGCCGAAGACGAAGAGGTCGCCGGAGGCCAACTCGACGTCCTGGTAGGGCCGCCCGCGGTTCTCCTCGTTCCCGAACCGGAAGACGCACCGGTCCCCGAGGCTCAACGACACCACCGGCGCACCAGTCCGCTCCTCCCGGTCCTGGTGCATCCCCATCCGCGCCCCCGGCGCGTAGAAGTTCACGAGCGCCGTGTCGGGAGCGAAACCGCCGTCCTCCCCGTACGCCTCCACCAGCGCCTCACGGCCCAAGACCGCCAGCCAGTCCGGAAGTTCGACGGCGACGGAGTCGAGATAGCGGTACGGCACCCACCGCCGGCCCAGACACAGCGACCGCACCGACATGACACCCCCGCCCGGCAGCACCGTCTGCCGGTACGGCACCGGCCCCCGCCCCCACTCCCGGCAGGCCTCCACCAGCTCCCGCTGCCGCGCGAGCGACAGCCACCCCGGCACGTGCACGGCCCCGGGCGCGATCACGACCCGCTCGCGGGGAAAGAGCCCCTCGCTCACCCCCCGACCCCTCCGAGCCCGACCACCCCGACCCCTCCGAGCCCGACCGCCCCGACCCCTTCGAGCCCAAGCCCCCCGACCCCTTCGAGGCCGAGCAGCCGCTCCTTGCGCTCAAGGCCCGCCGCGTACCCGCGCAGGCTTCCGTCGGCCCCGATCACCCGGTGGCAGGGCCGCACCACGAGCAGCGGATTGCGCCCGATCGCCGTCCCCACCGCCCGTACCCCGGCCCCGGACGAACCGACCCGGCGGGCGATCTCCCCGTACGACGCGGTCGTCCCGTACGGGATCCCGTCCAGCGCCTCCCAGACCCGCCGCTGGAACGCCGTGCCGGCGTCCGTCGCCAGATCCAGCTCGAACCGGTCCCGGCGCCCGGCGAAGTACTCGCCCAGCTGCCCCGCGACCTCCTCGAACGCCCCGGGCGCGTGCGTCCAGCCGTCCCCGACCTCCACGCCGCCCTTCTGCCCCGGCAGGGACAGCGAGCGCAACACGGCACGGCCCCCTTCGGCGAGCCGCCCGACCAGCAGCATCTCGCCCAGGGGGCCGTCGACGTACGCGTACACGGTCATGGCTCGTTCCTCTCCCCACACGGGTCTCTCACGACCCAGTGTGCGGGGCCCGCCGACCTTCCGACCGGCGGTATTCGGACATGAGCCTCGACGGGTCAGCGGTAGTTCACGAACTGGATCGCGAAGTCGAAGTCCTTGCCCTTGAGCAGCGCCTGCACGGCCTGCAGGTCGTCCCGGCTCTTCGAGCTGACCCGCAGCTCGTCACCCTGCACCTGCGCCTTGACGCCCTTCGGACCCTCGTCCCGGATGGCCTTCGCGACCTTCTTGGCGTTCTCCTGGGAGATGCCCTCCTGCACCGAGGCGAAGAGCTTGTACTCCTTGCCGGACAGCTGCGGGTCACCCTCGACGTCCAGCGACTTCAGCGAGATCCCCCGCTTGATCAGCTTGGACTGGAAGATGTCGAGGATCGCCAGGACGCGCTCCTCGCCGCTCGCCTGCATCAGGATCTTCTCGCCCGACCAGGAGATCGAGGCGTTGGTTCCCTTGAAGTCGTAGCGCTGCGAGATCTCCTTCACGGCCTGGTTGAGGGCGTTGTCGACCTCCTGCCGCTCGACCTTGGACACGATGTCGAAACTGGAGTCGGCCATGACTCGTGGCTCCTTGTTCGGGTGCTGTGGGGTACAGCCCAAAGCCTAGGGCTTCGCCACGCTCCGAACCGCTGATCAATCCGGTGGCGAACCACCCCCCGGGATCAGGTATTGTTTACGTCGTTGCCACGGAACACCGCCGCAAAGCGGGAAACCAACGCAGCAAACCCATGGCGATGTGCCCGAGTGGCCAATGGGAGCGGACTGTAAATCCGTCGGCTTAGCCTACCCAGGTTCGAATCCTGGCGTCGCCACGTGAAGAAGGTCCCCGGTGCTTGCGCCGGGGGCCTTCACTCGTTTCCGGGGACGGGGACGGGTCAGTTGCCGGCGACGTCCTTCACGGCGACGGAGAGCGGGGTGGCGCCCGTGACGAGTTCGAGGGTGAGGCCGGCGGTCGCGGGGGTGTCGAGGAGTTCGGCGAGGGCGGCGGCGACGTCGTCGCGGGGGACGGGGCCGCGGCCCGTGCGGGCCTCCAGCCGGACCAGGCCCGTGCCGGCGTCGTCGGTGAGGGAGCCGGGGCGCAGGATCGTCCAGTCCAGGGCCGTACGGGCGCGGATGTCGTCGTCGGCGGCGCCCTTGGCGCGGAGGTAGGCGTCGAAGACCTCGTCGCCCGGGTGGTTCGCGTCGGCGCCCATCGAGGAGACCACCAGGTAGCGGCGGACGCCCGCCCGTTCCGCCGCGTCGGCGAAGAGCACCGCGGCCGCGCGGTCCACCGTCTCCTTGCGGGCCGCGTCGCTGCCCGGCCCCGCACCGGCCGCGAAGACGGCCGCGTCGGCGCCCTGGAGGACGGCGGCGACCATCTCGACCGACGCCGACTCCAGGTCCAGGACGACGGGCTCGGCTCCCGCCTCCCGCAGGTCGGCGCCCTGCTCCGGTTTGCGGATGATCCCCGCGACCTCGTGTCCGTGCGCCGCGAGCAGCCTCTCCAGGCGCAGGGCGATCCGTCCGTGTCCTCCAGCGATGACGATGCGCATACTCACGACCGTACGACGGGACCGGCCGGAGGGCTCCCCGGCTCGGGCGGACGCTCCGGGCGCGCCTGCCGAGGCAGGTCGAGGGCGGCCGCCGAGTCGCAGTACTCCCGCACCGCGCTGGTCCGCGCCACCACCCGCCCGCGGTGCACCACGATCCGGCTGTACGCCAGGGACAGCACGCCCGACAGGCGTTCGCCGCGCACCGCGAGCAGCTCCGCGGGGAAGCCGGCCTCGACCCGCACCTCCGGCAGCCCCATCGCCGCCCGCGCCTCCGTGCTCACCGCCGCGTACGCCTCCTGGGGCGAGAGGCCGCCGAGCGAGGCGAGCAGATAGGCCGCCTCCAGCGGGTCGCCGCGCCCCACGGGGTTGGACACGTCCCGCAGCGCCCCGCTGCCCGCGGCGACCCGCACGCCGGCCGCGCGCAGCAGCCGGACCGGCGCCGCGCCGCGCGGCTCGGTGCTTCCGCAGCCGCCCTGCGGCAGGCACACCACGGTCGCGCCGGCTGCCGCGAGCTGGTCCGCCGCCCGTCGGGCCGCGTCGGCGGGGAGCCGGCCGAGTCCGGCGCACGGGCCGATCGTGACCCCGGGCCGCAGTCCGCCGGCCATCGCCGCGAGCCGCGCGAGGCGGGCCGGGTCGTCGGCGTCGGTGTGCAGGTCGACGGGGACGCCGTGCTCGGCCGCGATCTCCAGGACGGCCTCCGCGTAGCCGGCCGGGTCCGGGTCGAGGTCGGGGCAGCCGCCCACCACGCCGGCGCCCATCTTCACCGCGTCCCGCAGCATGGCGAGCCCGTCCGCGCCGGCCACGCCGGTGAGCAGCCGGGGGACGGCGACGGCCGTGAGGTCGGCGAGGCCGCGCAGCGAGCGCCGCGCCTGGAGCACGGCCTCCAGCGGGCCGAGCCCCTGGACGCCGCCGATCCGGACGTGCGCGCGGAGCGCGGTCGCGCCGTGCCCGAGCTGGAGCAGCGCCGCCTCGGTGGCCCGGCGCTGGACCTCCTCGGGGGCGTACGAGACGGGGCCGGGGGCGTCGGCGGAGAGCGCGGTGTCGGCGTGCGCGTGGGGTTCGGCGGCGGCGGGCAGCAGCAGGTACCCGGTGAGGTCGACCCGTGCGCCGACGGCGGCGAGGCTGCCGGCCGTGCCGACCGCCTCGATGCGGCCGCCGGCGAGGCGGACGTCCACGGTCCGTCCGTCGGTGAGCCGGGCGTGGCAGAGCAGGAGCGAGGTCGAGTCGGCGGTGGTGGCGGCCCCGTCCTCGGGCGGCTGGGGCTGCTTGCTGTCGGCTGACATCGGGCTCCTCAAGGCTCCTCAAGGTCAAGATCACGAAGCGTGGGGCCGAGCCTAGGGGTGCTCGGAGCCGCCTTCGAGGAGGTGCGCAAAAGTCGTACCGACGAGTCCACGAGTGGCCTACGTGACGCCTGGTGAGGGCCGTCGTGAGGGCGGGGGGAAACGGATTTGGGTGATGGGCCGGAGACCGTGTAATGTCTTCCTCGCTCGCCCCAATAGCTCAGTCGGTAGAGCGTCTCCATGGTAAGGAGAAGGTCTACGGTTCGATTCCGTATTGGGGCTCTGGTGAGAGGGATCCCGCCTTCGGGTGGGATCCGGATCATCAAAGCGGTGTAGCTCAGTCGGTAGAGCAAGCGGCTCATAATCGCTGTGTCACCGGTTCAAGTCCGGTCACCGCTACACACGGTAGCCGATTGTGGGGTCGGTCCTGCGATCGGCTACTCTTTCATGCGTTAATCCATCCTATCCGTCCGTCAAGGAGCACTCACGTGGCTGCCACCGACGTCCGCCCGAAGATCACGCTGGCCTGCGTGGAGTGCAAGGAGCGGAACTACATCACCAAGAAGAACCGGCGTAACAACCCGGACCGTCTTGAGATGAAGAAGCACTGCCCCCGCTGCAACTCGCACACCGCGCACCGCGAGACGCGCTAACCAGGCTCGTACACGAGGCCGTCCCCGCCAGGGGGCGGCCTCGTGTCGTTTATCGCAACAGATCCAGCAGGAGGTATCGAGTCCATGGCGCTCGACCAGTCCTTCGTGGGCCGGACCTATCCGCCCACCGCGCCCTACGAGGTCGGCCGGGAGAAGATCCGCGAATTCGCCGAGGCGATCGGTGACGCGAATGCCGCGTACACCGACCAGGAGACGGCCAAGGAACTCGGTCACCCCGATGTGATCGCTCCGCCCACCTTCGTGTTCGCCATCACCTTCAAGGCCGCCGGCCAGGTGATCGAGGACCCGCAGCTGGGCCTCGACTACAGCCGGGTCGTCCACGGCGACCAGAAGTTCGCCTACACCCGGCCCGTACGCGCCGGGGACCGGCTCTCGGTCACCTCCACCATCGAGGCGATCAAGTCCCTCGCCGGCAACGACATCCTGGACATCCGCGGCGAGGTCCACGACGCCTCCGGCGAGCACGTCGTGACCGCCTGGACCAAGCTCGTCTCCCGCGCACCCGAGGGGGCCTGACCATGACCGCGAAGATCGCCTACGACGAGGTCGAGGTCGGCACCGAGCTGCCCGCGCAGAGCTTCCCCGTGAGCCGCGCCACGCTCGTCCGGTACGCCGGCGCCTCCGGGGACTTCAACCCCATCCACTGGAACGAGAAGTTCGCGGTCGGGGTCGGCCTGCCGGACGTCATCGCCCACGGCATGTTCACCATGGCCGAGGCCATCCGCGTCGTCACCGACTGGGCCGGCGACCCGGCCGCCGTCGTCGAGTACGGCGTCCGCTTCACCAAGCCCGTCATCGTCCCCGACGACGACAAGGGCGCCGAGATCGAGGTCAGCGCCAAGGTCGCCGCCAAGCTGGACGACCAGCAGGTGCGGGTCGACATCACGGCCATGAGCGCCGGGCAGAAGGTGCTCGGCATGAGCCGCGCCGTGGTCCGCCTCGCCTGACGTCACGAGCGTCACGGGCCCGTCGCGGAAGCGGCGGGCCCGTACTCTTGAGCCCGTGCAGCTCCTCAACGACGCCCCCCTCGCGCCCCTGACCACCTTCCGGCTCGGCGGCCCCGCCACCCGGCTCGTCACCGCCACCACGGACGACGAGGTGGTCGCCGCGGTCCGCGAGGCCGACGCCACGGGCACCCCGCTGCTGATCATCGGCGGCGGCTCCAACCTGGTCATCGGTGACAAGGGCTTCGACGGCACGGCCCTGCGGATCGCCACCACCGGCTTCGCCCTGGAGGGCACCCGCCTGGAACTCGCCGCGGGCGAGGTCTGGACGGACGCCGTGGCGCGGACCGTGGAGGCCGGGCTCGCCGGGATCGAGTGCCTGGCCGGCATCCCCGGCTCGGCCGGCGCGACCCCGATCCAGAACGTCGGCGCGTACGGACAGGACGTCTCGGCCACCGTGACCGAGGTCGTCGCCTACGACCGGCGCGCCGGGGAGACCGTCACCCTCACCAACGCCGAGTGCGCCTTCTCGTACCGGCACAGCCTCTTCAAGGACCGGCCCGACCGGTACGTGGTGCTGCGGGTCCGCTTCGAGCTGGAGGACGCCGACGGGATGTCGGCGCCGCTCAGGTACGCCGAGACCGCCCGCGCCCTCGGCGTGGAGGCGGGCGACCGGGTGCCGCTCGCGACGGCCCGCGAGACGGTCCTGAAGCTCCGCGCGGCCAAGGGCATGGTCCTGGACCCGGAGGACCACGACACCTGGTCCGCGGGCTCCTTCTTCACCAACCCGATCCTCACGGCGGGGGAGTACGAGACCTTCCTCACGCGCGTGGCGGGGCGTCTCGGCCCCGACGTCACCCCGCCGGCCTTCCCCGCCGGCGAGGACGGCGCCGTGAAGACCTCCGCGGCCTGGCTGATCGACCGCGCCGGCTTCACCAAGGGGTACGGCTCCGGTCCCGCCCGGATCTCCACCAAGCACACGCTCGCCCTCACCAACCGGGGCGAGGCGACCACCGAGGACCTCCTCGCCCTCGCGCGCGAGGTCGTCGCCGGCGTCCACGAGGCCTTCGGCATCACCCTCGTCAACGAGCCCGTGACGGTCGGCGTCTCGCTCTGAGACCTGACCGACAAGACACCCCGGGTACGCGGCGCCGGCCAGTACGCGGCGCCGGCTAGTACGCGACCCCGACGCCCTGTCGTACCGTCGCCGGGTCGTCGATCATCGCCAGCATCGCGTGGGCCACGTCCGCGCGGGCGAGGGAGCGGCCGCGGGGCGGGGTGCCGCCGACGACCGTGCGGTAGCGGCCGGTGAGCCGCCTGTCGGTCAGCTTGGGAGGGCGTACGGAGGTCCAGTCGGCGCTGCTGGCGGCGAGGTCGGACTCCATGACCCGCAGATCGGCGTAGACGTCCTTCAGGACCGAGCTGACGATCGCGAGGACGGCCTTGTCCAGGAGGGCCTGGCCGTCCGGGACCGGGCCGAGCGGGGCGGCGCTGACCACCAGGAGGCGGCGCACGCTCTCCACCTCCATCGCCCTGAGCACCGACCGGGTGAGCCGGGCGGCCACGCCCGCGTCCGCCCTGCCGCGGGCCCCCAGGCCCGAGAGCACCGCGTCCCGGCCCGTGACCGCCTCGCAGAGGGCGTCGGGGTCGGACAGGTCGGTCCGCCGGACCACGAGGCGCTCGCCGGTCACCGTCAGCCGCGCCGGGTCCCGTACGACCGCCGTCACCTCGTGGCCCGCGGCCAGGGCCTGGCGGACGATCTCGCGGCCGATGCCGCCGGTCGCGCCGAAGACGGTCAGCTTCATGTCGCATCCCCCCGATGTGTGTGTTCGCTGCCGGACGGGGACCGCTCGGACCCCGCCCCGCCGGCCGCCGGTCCCGACGGCCTCGCGCGCGGTCGCCCGCACCCTGAGGCAGGGTCTCAGCCGGTGATCCAGTCGTCGATACCGGCGAGCAGCTTCGCCCGGACGTCCGTCGGCGCCGCCGACCCCCGCACCGACTGACGGGCCAGCTCGGCCAGTTCCGCGTCCGTGAACCCGTGGTGCCGGCGGGCGATCTCGTACTGCGCCGCCAGCCGCGAGCCGAACAGCAGCGGGTCGTCGGCACCCAGCGCCATCGGCACCCCCGCGTCGAAGAGGGTCCGCAGCGGCACGTCCTCGTGCTTCTCGTACACGCCGAGCGCCACGTTCGACGCCGGGCAGACCTCGCAGGTCACCCCGCGCTCCGCGAGCCTGCGCAGCAGCCGCGGGTCCTCCGCCGACCGCACGCCGTGGCCGACCCGGGACGCCCGCAGGTCGTCCAGGCAGTCCCGTACCGACGCCGGACCCGTCAGCTCGCCGCCGTGCGGGGCCGCGAGGAGACCGCCCTCACGGGCGATCGCGAAGGCCCGGTCGAAATCCCGGGCCATGCCCCGCCGCTCGTCGTTGGACAGGCCGAAGCCCACCACGCCCCGGTCGGCGAACCGCACCGCGAGCCGCGCGAGCGTCCGCGCCTCCAGCGGGTGCTTCATCCGGTTCGCCGCGACGAGCACCCGCATCCCCAGGCCCGTCTCCCGCGAGGCCGCGTCGACCGCGTCGAGGATGATCTCCAGCGCCGGGATGAGCCCGCCGAGGTGCGGGGCGTACGAGGTGGGGTCGACCTGGATCTCCAGCCAGCCGGACCCGTCGCGCACGTCCTCCTGGGCCGCCTCGCGGACGAGCCGCTGGATGTCCTCCGGGGCGCGCAGGCAGGAGCGGGCGATGTCGTACAGGCGCTGGAAGCGGAACCAGCCGCGCTCGTCCGTCGCCCGCAGCTTCGGAGGCGTAGCGCTGCTCAGCGCCTCGGGAAGGTGCACCCCGTACTTGTCGGCGAGCTCGATGAGTGTGGTGGGCCGCATCGAACCGGTGAAGTGCAGGTGCAGATGGGCCTTGGGCAGTGTGCTGAGATCGCGGTGAACGTGCTCCATCGGCCGATCCTGCCGCACCCGAATGGGCGACGACAGCCCGTTTCCCCGATCGGGACCTTGCTAGAACGCAAAAACGGGCCCCCGGTTCCGTGAACCGGGGGCCCGTCGGGCGATGGTCGCCGCGTCAGTCGCGCGCCTCGGCGAGGAGCTTCTGGAGCCGGGACACGCCCTCCACCAGGTCCTCGTCGCCCAGCGCGTACGACAGGCGCAGGTAGCCGGGGGTGCCGAAGGCCTCGCCCGGGACGACCGCGACCTCGGCCTCGTCCAGGATCAGGGCCGCCAGCTCGACCGAGGACTGCGGACGCTTGCCGCGGATCTCCTTGCCGAGCAGGCCCTTCACCGACGGGTACGCGTAGAACGCGCCCTCCGGCGTCGGGCAGTACACGCCCTCGATCTCGTTCAGCATCCGCACGATCGTCCGGCGGCGGCGGTCGAAGGCGGCGCGCATCTCCGCGACGGCGTCCAGGTTGCCCGAGACGGCGGCGAGCGCGGCGACCTGCGCGACGTTGCTCACGTTGGACGTGGCGTGGGACTGCAGGTTCGTCGCGGCCTTCACGACGTCCTTCGGGCCCACGATCCACCCGACGCGCCAGCCGGTCATCGCGTACGTCTTCGCCACGCCGTTGACCACGATGCACTTGTCGCGCAGCTCGGGCACGACCGTCGGCAGCGAGACGAACTTCGCGTCGCCGTAGACCAGGTGCTCGTAGATCTCGTCCGTGAGGACCCACAGGCCGTGCTCGACGGCCCAGCGGCCGATCGCCTCGACGTCCGCCTCGCTGTACACCGCGCCGGTCGGGTTGGACGGCGACACGAAGAGGACGACCTTGGTCTTCTCCGTGCGCGCGGCCTCCAGCTGCTCCACCGAGACCCGGTAGCCGGTGGTCTCGTCGGCCACGACCTCCACCGGGACGCCGCCCGCGAGGCGGATCGACTCGGGGTACGTGGTCCAGTACGGCGCCGGGACGATGACCTCGTCACCCGGGTCGAGGATCGCGGCGAACGCCTCGTAGATCGCCTGCTTGCCGCCGTTGGTCACCAGGACCTGGGACGCCTCGACCTCGTAGCCGGAGTCGCGGAGCGTCTTCTCGGCGATGGCCGTCTTCAGCTCGGGCAGACCGCCGGCCGGCGTGTAGCGGTGGTACTTCGGGTTCTTGCAGGCCTCGACGGCCGCCTCGACGATGTAGTCGGGGGTGGGGAAGTCGGGCTCGCCCGCGCCGAAGCCGATCACCGGGCGCCCGGCGGCCTTGAGGGCCTTGGCCTTGGCGTCGACGGCGAGGGTGGCGGACTCGGAGATCGCACCGATCCGGGCGGAGACCCGACGCTCGGTGGGAGGGGTAGCAGCGCTCATGCGGCCCATCGTCCCAGACCGTACAGAGGGCCGACACACAGGTTTCACGGACCGGACAGGACCGGTCATTACCGGTCGTACGCCCGCCCGACGGCAGGTCGGGCCGGTTTCTGTTCGACGTGGAGCCCTCTGACCACGTATGCTCACTGCTCGTTGGCCCGCACCGACCACATCTCACGATGCGGTAGGTTGGGGGCACCGACAAAGGGTCGTAGCTCAATTGGTAGAGCACCGGTCTCCAAAACCGGCGGTTGGGGGTTCAAGTCCCTCCGGCCCTGCTACACACACCGCCAGGTGTTGTGCGCATGTACGTACTTCATTGCACCGCCGTGCGGCTCCACCCGGGCGCGGCACGGCCGACCCGGAATCAGGTGAGAGATCGTGACGGACGCCGTAGGCTCCATCGACATGCCTGATGCCGACGACGAGGCCGCGGACTCGAAGAAGAAGTCCCGCAAGGGCGGCAAGCGCGGCAAGAAGGGCCCTCTGGGCCGTCTCGCGCTCTTCTACCGCCAGATCATCGCAGAGCTCCGCAAGGTCGTCTGGCCCACGCGCAGCCAGCTGACGACGTACACGACCGTGGTGATTGTCTTCGTCGTCATCATGATCGGGCTCGTCACCGTGATTGACTATGGCTTCCAGGAAGCAGTCAAGTACGTCTTCGGCTGACTTTTTGTTCCACCCCATCTGTATCGCAGGAAGAAGCAGCCACCGTGTCTGACGCGAACCTGAACGACGCCTTCGAGTCCGAGTCCGCCGAGGACGAGCTGGACACCGTCGAGGCCGCCGACGAGGACCTGGCAGACGCTGCTGACGACTCCGCCGACGAGGCCGCCGAGGAGTTCGCCCTCGAAACCGAGGACGAGGACGAGGCGGAGTCCGACGAGGACGCCGACGCCGACTCCGACGAGGATGCCGAGTCCGGCGAGGACTCCGGGTCCGACGAGGACGCTGAGACCGTCGAGGCCGAGGACGAGGACGCCGAGGAAGAGACCGAGGAGGCCGAGCCGGCCGCCCCGGTCGACCCGGTCGCCGCGCTCCGCGAGGAGCTGCGCACCCTCCCCGGCGAGTGGTACGTCATCCACACCTACGCGGGCTACGAGAAGCGCGTGAAGGCCAACCTCGAGCAGCGTGCCGTCTCGCTCAACGTCGAGGACTTCATCTACCAGGCCGAGGTCCCCGAGGAAGAGATCGTCCAGATCAAGGGCGGCGAGCGGAAGAACGTCAAGCAGAACAAGCTCCCCGGCTACGTCCTCGTCCGCATGGACCTGACGAACGAGTCCTGGGGCGTCGTCCGCAACACTCCCGGCGTCACCGGCTTCGTGGGCAACGCCTACGACCCGTACCCGCTGACCCTGGACGAGATCGTCAAGATGCTCGCCCCGGAGGCCGAGGAGAAGGCCGCCCGCGAGGCCGCCGAGGCCGAGGGCAAGCCGGCTCCGGCCCGCAAGCTGGAGGTCCAGGTCCTGGACTTCGAGGTCGGCGACTCGGTCACGGTCACGGACGGTCCCTTCGCGACCCTCCAGGCCACGATCAACGAGATCAACCCGGACTCGAAGAAGGTCAAGGGTCTCGTCGAGATCTTCGGTCGCGAGACCCCGGTCGAGCTCAGCTTCGACCAGATCCAGAAGAACTGATCTCACAGGTTTCCGACCAGGTCAGAGCGGCTGTCAAAGCCGCTCTGACCTGCTCGGTTTTTAGCCGCGCGTCTATACCCGTTATCGTTGTGCGGTATGCCTGCATCCGGATGACCGGAAGGCGGGCTGAACACTCTCACTAGGACCCGGAGAGAGCAATGCCTCCCAAGAAGAAGAAGGTCACGGGGCTTATCAAGCTCCAGATCAACGCCGGTGCGGCCAACCCGGCCCCGCCGGTCGGCCCCGCGCTGGGTCAGCACGGCGTCAACATCATGGAGTTCTGCAAGGCCTACAACGCCGCGACCGAGTCGCAGCGTGGCATGGTCGTGCCGGTGGAGATCACGGTCTACGAGGACCGCACCTTCACCTTCATCACCAAGACTCCGCCGGCCGCGAAGCTGATCCTCAAGGCCGCTGGTGTGGACAAGGGCTCCGGCGAGCCGCACAAGACCAAGGTCGCCAAGCTCACCGCCGCCCAGGTCCGCGAGATCGCCACGGTCAAGCTCCCCGACCTGAACGCCAACGACCTGGACGCCGCGTCCAAGATCATCGCTGGCACCGCCCGCTCCATGGGCATCACGGTCGAGGGCTGATCACCCCCCTCTCGTGACCTTCAGTGGTAGGGCCGGCGCGGCCCGCACCACGACTCCATACCTGAACCAACAGGAGAAGCAGTGAAGCGCAGCAAGGCTCTCCGCACCGCGGACGCCAAGATCGACCGCGAGCGGAACTACGCTCCCCTCGAGGCCGTCCGCCTCGCCAAGGACACCGCCACCACGAAGTTCGACGGCACCGTCGAGGTCGCCTTCCGCCTGGGCGTCGACCCGCGCAAGGCCGACCAGATGGTCCGTGGCACCGTGAACCTTCCGCACGGCACCGGCAAGACCGCCCGGGTCCTGGTCTTCGCGACCGGTGACCGTGCCGAGGCCGCGATTGCCGCGGGCGCCGACATCGTCGGCTCCGACGAGCTCATCGACGAGATCTCCAAGGGCAACCGCCTGAACGAGTTCGACGCCGTGGTGGCCACCCCGGACCTCATGGGCAAGGTCGGCCGCCTCGGCCGCGTCCTCGGCCCGCGTGGTCTCATGCCGAACCCCAAGGTCGGCACCGTCACCCCCGATGTCGCGAAGGCTGTCAACGACATCAAGGGCGGCAAGATCGAGTTCCGCGTCGACAAGCACTCGAACCTGCACTTCATCATCGGCAAGGTCTCCTTCGACGAGACGAAGCTGGTCGAGAACTACGCCGCGGCCCTGGAGGAGATCCTCCGTCTGAAGCCGTCCGCCGCGAAGGGTCGCTACATCAAGAAGGCGACCATCACGACGACGATGGGCCCCGGCATCCCGCTGGACTCCAACCGCACCCGCAACCTCCTCGTCGAGGAGGACCCGGCCGCGGTCTGAACCCCACGGGTTCACTGAGTGGTCAGCCGGCCCCCGCCTCTCTTCGGAGAGGCGGGGGCCGGCTCTTTGTTACGGTTCACGAGACCGCAAAGACGTTGATCAAGGGGTGGGGATCACTCATGGACAAGTCCGCATGGAAGCGCGCGGGCGTCGCCCTGACGGCCATGGCCGTCGTGACGGGACTCGCGGGCTGTCAGGACGGGGATGACAAGGCCGGCGCCCCGGCGGCGAAGGCGCAGGGCCTCGGGGACGTCACGAAGGTCATCCAGGCCGCGTACGAGAAGACCTCGGCCGCCAAGGCCGCCAAGGTCAGGATGACGATGACCATGGAGGGCGTCGGCCCGGAGTCCGGCACCGTCGAGATGACCGGCGTCCAGGGGTGGGCCCCGGCGGCGATGGACATCACCATGAAGGGCTCCATGCTGTCCGCCGGCGACCCGGACGCGCCCGAGCAGATGCGCATGATCATGCTCGACCAGGTCATGTACATCGACATGGGCGCGAAGCAGGCCGCCGAGACGGACGGCAAGCGCTGGATGAAGCTGGACCTGAAGGCCGCGGCGGACGCCTCCGGCGACTCGGCGCTGCAGAAGCAGATGACCGGCGGCCTGGACAACATGAACCAGGACCCGGCCCAGCAGCTCGCCCTGCTCCTGGACTCCCCGGACCTGAAGCACATCGGTGCCGAGAAGGTCAACGGCATGGAGACCGAGCACTACAAGGGCACGCTCACCTTCGAGCAGATGCTCCAGGCCAACGAGTCGTCGAAGCTCCTCTCCAAGGAGGAGCACGACAAGCTCATCGCCAACGTCAAGAAGATGGGCCTCAAGGGCTACGACACCGAGCTCTGGGTCACCGAGGACGGCTACCCGGCGCGCATGGACGTCGGCATGACCATGGCCCAGGGCACGATGAACATGCGGGCCGACTACAGCGACTACGGCACCAAGGCCGCCGTCGAGGCCCCGCCGGCCAAGGACACCGTCGACCTCTTCGAGATGCTGAAGGGCCTGGGCAAGGCCTGATCGCCCCCGGACAACGGGCCTGGTCCGCTCTCGGGCCAGGCCTGATTTGCCCCGGGACCGGGGCATCACGTACTCTTCCGAGGAAGCCAAAGACCGCTGGTCGTTGCTGTGCCCTACCGGGTGCGGTGGCCGAAGGATCCGCTGACAACGGACGACCCGCGCAGGTGATCGTGGAAGGTTCCCGGACTTCATGTCCGGTCGAGCTCAGCCCCGTGCGCCTGCGCCCGGGGCGTTTTGTTTTGTCCAGCCCCCTTCTGAGCGGTCCTCATCACCCGGAAGGAGGCCGAAGCACTATGCCGACGCCCAACAAGGCTGCATCGGTGGCCGAGCTCAAGGACGCGTTCCAGAGCTCCAACGCCGCCGTGCTGACCGAGTACCGGGGTCTCACCGTTGCGCAGCTCAAGACGCTGCGTCGTTCGCTCGGTGAGAACGCCCAGTACGCCGTGGTGAAGAACACGCTGACCAAGATTGCGGCCAACGAGGCCGGGATCACCGCACTGGACGAGCACTTCGCTGGTCCGACCGCGGTCGCCTTCGTCACCGGTGACCCGGTGGAGTCGGCGAAGGCCCTGCGTGACTTCGCCAAGGAGAACCCGAACCTCATCATCAAGGCCGGTGTCCTTGACGGTAAGGCTCTCTCCGCCGACGACATCAAGAAGCTTGCGGACCTCGAGTCCCGCGAGGTTCTGCTCAGCAAGCTGGCCGGCGCGTTCAAGGGCAAGCAGTCTCAGGCTGCTCAGCTCTTCCAGGCGCTGCCGTCGAAGTTCGTCCGCACCGCGGAAGCGCTTCGCGTCAAGCTCGCCGAGCAGGGCGGTGCCGAGTAATTCGGCTCGCGCATTGATCCGTGCCGCCTAGTGCACGGGTCGTAGCGGGCCGTTACGCCCGCCTCTATAGACACATCGGCACCTGCCGAATTAGTGGAAGGATCGCCCATCATGGCGAAGCTCTCTCAGGACGACCTCCTCGCCCAGTTCGAGGAGATGACCCTCATCGAGCTCTCCGAGTTCGTTAAGGCGTTCGAGGACAAGTTCGACGTCACCGCCGCCGCGGCCGTCGCCGTCGCCGCCGGCCCCGTGGGTGGCGGCGACGCCCCCGCCGCCGAGGAGCAGGACGAGTTCGACGTCATCCTCGAGGGTGCCGGCGACAAGAAGATCCAGGTCATCAAGGTCGTGCGTGAGCTCACCTCCCTCGGCCTGAAGGAGGCCAAGGACCTCGTCGACGGCACCCCGAAGCCGGTCCTCGAGAAGGTCACGAAGGAGGCCGCCGAGAAGGCTGCCGAGTCCCTCAAGGCCGCCGGCGCCTCCGTCACGGTCAAGTAAGACCGTTTCGAGTCGCTGAAGCTGACTCCCGCTCCCGTGTAACGCGGGGGCACCGAAAGGCGATCACCCTTCTGGGTGGTCGCCTTTCGGCGTTCCCGGGAAGGGCGTGGCGGGGTCCCCGCGGGCCGCAGGAAGCGGAGTATGGTGATCTTCGCCGTGCGCCCCGCACACCGGGGGGCCTTGACGAACCGCACGCAGCGCGCAATTCTCAGGACGCGTCGTCACAACGATCCGTATCCGAGGCATGGATCGACGACTGAACGGGCAGTATCGAGGTGCGCCGCATGGCGCGAGTAGCGCGGAGTTGAGAGCAACGAGGGTCGCGAAGAACTCGCCCTGGACATCAGTGAGCCAAGTGGCTACACTGACCCTTTGCGCTGCCTGTTAGCTGCCCCCTGCCCGTCACCAGGGGCATACCTTCGCATCCGCTTCTTCGACTGACCCTGTCTGACCTGGCCTTTTGGTCATTTCGGGAAATGTCCGCCGGGAAGCGATGCTGGGGACCGGTACGCGCGTAGTGAGTCCGAGCCCTCGGAAGGACCCCCTCTTGGCCGCCTCGCGCAACGCCTCGACCAATACGAACAACGGCGCCAGCACCGCCCCGCTGCGCATCTCCTTTGCAAAGATCAAGGAGCCCCTCGAGGTTCCGAACCTCCTCGCGCTGCAGACCGAGAGCTTTGACTGGCTGCTCGGCAACGCCGCCTGGAAGGCTCGCGTCGAGGCTGCCCTTGAGTCGGGACAGGACGTCCCCACGAAGTCCGGCCTGGAGGAGATCTTCGAGGAGATCTCCCCGATCGAGGACTTCTCCGGGTCGATGTCGCTGACCTTCCGCGACCACCGCTTCGAGCCGCCGAAGAACTCGATCGACGAGTGCAAGGACCGTGACTTCACGTACGGCGCCCCGCTCTTCGTCACCGCCGAGTTCACGAACAACGAGACCGGCGAGATCAAGTCCCAGACGGTCTTCATGGGCGACTTCCCGCTCATGACCAACAAGGGCACCTTCGTCATCAACGGCACCGAGCGTGTCGTCGTGTCGCAGCTCGTCCGCTCGCCGGGTGTCTACTTCGACTCCTCCATCGACAAGACGTCCGACAAGGACATCTTCTCCGCCAAGATCATCCCGTCCCGGGGTGCCTGGCTGGAGATGGAGATCGACAAGCGCGACCTGGTCGGTGTCCGCATCGACCGCAAGCGCAAGCAGTCCGTCACCGTCCTCCTGAAGGCCCTCGGCTGGACCACCGAGCAGATCCTGCAGGAGTTCGGCGAGTACGAGTCCATGCGCGCCACCCTGGAGAAGGACCACACCCAGGGCCAGGACGACGCGCTGCTCGACATCTACCGCAAGCTGCGTCCGGGCGAGCCGCCGACCCGTGAGGCCGCTCAGACGCTGCTCGAGAACCTCTACTTCAACCCGAAGCGCTACGACCTCGCGAAGGTCGGCCGCTACAAGGTGAACAAGAAGCTCGGCGCCGACGAGCCGCTGGACGCCGGCGTGCTCACCACCGACGACGTCATCGCCACGATCAAGTACCTGGTCAAGCTCCACGCGGGCGAGACCGAGACGATCGGCGAGAACGGCAACGAGATCGTCGTCGAGACCGACGACATCGACCACTTCGGCAACCGTCGTCTGCGCAACGTCGGCGAGCTCATCCAGAACCAGGTCCGCACGGGTCTGGCTCGTATGGAGCGCGTCGTGCGCGAGCGCATGACCACCCAGGACGTCGAGGCGATCACGCCGCAGACCCTGATCAACATCCGGCCGGTCGTCGCCTCCATCAAGGAGTTCTTCGGCACCAGCCAGCTGTCGCAGTTCATGGACCAGAACAACCCGCTGTCGGGTCTGACGCACAAGCGTCGTCTCTCGGCGCTGGGCCCTGGTGGTCTGTCCCGTGAGCGGGCCGGCTTCGAGGTCCGAGACGTGCACCCGTCCCACTACGGACGCATGTGCCCGATCGAGACCCCCGAAGGCCCGAACATCGGTCTGATCGGTTCGCTCGCCTCGTACGGCCGCGTCAACGCGTTCGGCTTCATCGAGACGCCGTACCGCAAGGTCGTCGACGGCCAGGTCACCGACGAGGTCGACTACGTCACCGCCGACGAGGAGGACCGCTTCGTCATCGCGCAGGCCAACGCCGCGCTCAACGACGACATGCGGCTCACCGAGAACCGCGTCCTGGTGCGTAAGCGTGGCGGCGAGGTCGACTACGTCCTGCCGTCCGAGGTGGACTACATGGACGTCTCGCCGCGCCAGATGGTGTCGGTCGCGACCGCCATGATCCCGTTCCTCGAGCACGACGACGCCAACCGTGCCCTCATGGGCGCGAACATGATGCGTCAGGCGGTGCCGCTCATCAAGTCGGAGGCCCCGCTCGTCGGCACCGGCATGGAGTACCGCTGCGCCACCGACGCCGGCGACGTGCTCAAGGCCGAGAAGGACGGTGTCGTCCAGGAGCTGTCGGCCGACTACGTCACGGTCGCCAACGACGACGGCACGTACATCACGTACCGCCTGCACAAGTTCTCCCGCTCCAACCAGGGCACCTCTGTGAACCAGAAGGTCGTCGTGGACGAGGGCGACCGCGTCATCGAGGGCCAGGTCCTCGCCGACGGTCCCGCCACCGAAGACGGCGAGATGGCGCTCGGCAAGAACCTGCTCGTGGCGTTCATGCCGTGGGAGGGCCACAACTACGAGGACGCGATCATCCTGTCGCAGCGCCTCGTGCAGGACGACGTCCTCTCCTCGATCCACATCGAGGAGCACGAGGTCGACGCCCGTGACACCAAGCTCGGCCCGGAGGAGATCACCCGGGACATCCCGAACGTCTCCGAGGAGGTCCTCGCGGACCTCGACGAGCGCGGCATCATCCGCATCGGTGCCGAGGTCGTCGCCGGCGACATCCTGGTCGGCAAGGTCACGCCCAAGGGCGAGACCGAGCTGACCCCGGAGGAGCGTCTGCTCCGCGCGATCTTCGGTGAGAAGGCGCGTGAGGTCCGCGACACCTCGCTGAAGGTGCCCCACGGCGAGATCGGCAAGATCATCGGCGTGCGCGTCTTCGACCGCGAGGAGGGCGACGAGCTTCCCCCGGGCGTGAACCAGCTGGTCCGCGTCTACGTCGCCCAGAAGCGCAAGATCACCGATGGTGACAAGCTCGCCGGCCGTCACGGCAACAAGGGCGTCATCTCGAAGATCCTCCCGATCGAGGACATGCCGTTCCTCGAGGACGGCACCCCGGTCGACATCATCCTCAACCCGCTGGGTGTCCCGTCCCGAATGAACCCGGGACAGGTCCTGGAGATCCACCTCGGCTGGCTCGCCAGCCGCGGCTGGGACGTCTCCGGCCTCGCGGACGAGTGGGCGCAGCGCCTCCAGGCGATCGGCGCCGACCAGGTCGCCCCCGGCACCAACGTCGCGACCCCGGTCTTCGACGGTGCGCGTGAGGACGAGCTCGCGGGTCTGCTCCAGCACACCATCCCGAACCGCGACGGCGAGCGCATGGTGCTCCCGACCGGTAAGGCGAGGCTGTTCGACGGCCGCTCCGGCGAGCCGTTCCCGGACCCGATCTCCGTCGGGTACATGTACATCCTCAAGCTCCACCACCTGGTCGACGACAAGCTGCACGCGCGTTCGACCGGCCCGTACTCGATGATCACCCAGCAGCCGCTGGGTGGTAAGGCCCAGTTCGGTGGCCAGCGCTTCGGTGAGATGGAGGTGTGGGCGCTGGAGGCATACGGCGCCGCGTACGCCCTCCAGGAGCTGCTGACGATCAAGTCCGACGACGTGACCGGCCGCGTGAAGGTCTACGAGGCCATCGTCAAGGGCGAGAACATCCCTGAGCCCGGCATCCCCGAGTCCTTCAAGGTGCTCATCAAGGAGATGCAGTCCCTGTGCCTCAACGTGGAGGTGCTGTCCTCGGACGGCATGTCCATCGAGATGCGCGACACCGACGAGGACGTCTTCCGCGCAGCGGAGGAGCTCGGCATCGACCTGTCCCGGCGCGAGCCGAGCAGCGTCGAAGAGGTCTGACGGGAGTCCGGCCCGGGGACTCGGTGACACACCGAGTCCCCGGCCGGCCCCAGGACCCCCGTATCAGACCCCACAGCCTTACAACCCTGAGAGGGATTGACGCATAGTGCTCGACGTCAACTTCTTCGACGAGCTCCGGATCGGTCTGGCCACCGCTGACGACATCCGTCAGTGGAGCCACGGCGAGGTCAAGAAGCCGGAGACCATCAACTACCGCACGCTCAAGCCCGAGAAGGACGGACTCTTCTGCGAGAAGATCTTCGGTCCGACCCGGGACTGGGAGTGCTACTGCGGCAAGTACAAGCGCGTCCGCTTCAAGGGCATCATCTGTGAGCGGTGTGGCGTCGAGGTCACCCGCGCCAAGGTGCGCCGCGAGCGGATGGGCCACATCGAGCTCGCCGCCCCCGTCACCCACATCTGGTACTTCAAGGGCGTCCCGTCGCGTCTTGGCTACCTGCTCGACCTCGCCCCGAAGGACCTCGAGAAGGTCATCTACTTCGCGGCGTACATGATCACGTACGTCGACGACGAGCGTCGTACGCGTGACCTGCCCTCGCTGGAGGCGCACGTCTCCGTCGAGCGCCAGCAGATCGAGAACCGTCGCGACTCCGACCTGGAGGCCCGCGCCAAGAAGCTCGAGAACGACCTCGGCGAGCTCGAGGCCGAGGGTGCCAAGGCCGACGTGCGCCGCAAGGTGCGCGAGGGTGCCGAGCGCGAGATGAAGCAGCTGCGCGACCGCGCGCAGCGCGAGATCGACCGCCTGGACGAGGTCTGGTCCCGCTTCAAGAACCTCAAGGTCCAGGACCTGGAGGGCGACGAGCTCCTCTACCGCGAGCTGCGTGACCGCTTCGGCACGTACTTCGACGGTTCGATGGGTGCCGCGGCGCTGCAGAAGCGCCTGGAGTCCTTCGACCTGGAGGAGGAGGCCGAGCGCCTCCGCGAGATCATCCGTACCGGCAAGGGCCAGAAGAAGACCCGTGCGCTCAAGCGCCTCAAGGTCGTCTCCGCGTTCCTGCAGACCGCGAACAGCCCCAAGGGCATGGTTCTCGACTGCGTGCCGGTGATCCCGCCGGACCTGCGTCCGATGGTGCAGCTGGACGGTGGCCGCTTCGCGACCTCCGACCTGAACGACCTGTACCGCCGCGTGATCAACCGCAACAACCGTCTGAAGCGTCTGCTCGACCTCGGTGCCCCCGAGATCATCGTGAACAACGAGAAGCGGATGCTCCAGGAGGCGGTCGACGCCCTCTTCGACAACGGCCGTCGTGGTCGCCCGGTCACGGGCCCCGGCAACCGTCCGCTGAAGTCCCTCAGCGACATGCTGAAGGGCAAGCAGGGTCGTTTCCGTCAGAACCTGCTCGGCAAGCGTGTGGACTACTCCGCGCGTTCCGTCATCGTCGTCGGTCCGCAGCTGAAGCTGCACCAGTGCGGTCTGCCGAAGGCCATGGCGCTGGAGCTCTTCAAGCCGTTCGTGATGAAGCGCCTGGTCGACCTGAACCACGCGCAGAACATCAAGAGCGCCAAGCGGATGGTCGAGCGCGGCCGCACGGTCGTGTACGACGTCCTCGAAGAGGTCATCGCCGAGCACCCGGTCCTGCTGAACCGTGCGCCCACGCTGCACCGCCTCGGCATCCAGGCCTTCGAGCCCCAGCTGGTCGAGGGCAAGGCCATCCAGATCCACCCGCTCGTCTGCACCGCGTTCAACGCGGACTTCGACGGTGACCAGATGGCCGTGCACCTGCCGCTCTCCGCGGAGGCGCAGGCCGAGGCCCGCATCCTGATGCTGTCCTCGAACAACATCCTGAAGCCCGCCGACGGCCGTCCGGTCACGATGCCGACCCAGGACATGGTCCTCGGTCTGTTCTTCCTGACCACCGACGGCGAGCTCCGTGACACCAAGGGCGAGGGCCGCGCGTTCGGCTCCACGGCCGAGGCGATCATGGCGTTCGACGCCGGCGAGCTCGCGCTCCAGTCGGAGATCGAGATCCGCTTCCCCGTCGGCACCGTCGCCCCGCGTGGCTGGGTTCCCCCGGTCACCGAGGAGGGCGAGCCGGAGTGGCAGCAGGGTGACTCGTTCCGTCTGCGGACGACCCTGGGCCGCGCGCTCTTCAACGAGCTGCTGCCCGAGGACTACCCGTTCGTCGACTACTCCGTCGGCAAGAAGCAGCTCTCCGAGATCGTCAACGACCTCGCCGAGCGCTACCCCAAGGTCATCGTGGCGGCGACGCTCGACAACCTGAAGGCGGCCGGCTTCTACTGGGCGACCCGTTCCGGTGTCACCGTGGCCATCTCCGACGTCGTCGTTCCCGAGGCGAAGAAGGAGATCGTCAAGGGTTACGAGGCGCAGGACGAGAAGGTCCAGAAGCAGTACGAGCGCGGTCTCATCACCAAGGAAGAGCGCACGCAGGAGCTCATCGCGATCTGGACCAAGGCGACCAACGAGGTCGCCGAGGCGATGAACGCGAACTTCCCGCGGACGAACCCCATCTTCATGATGGTCGACTCGGGTGCCCGAGGAAACATGATGCAGATGCGTCAGATCGCGGGTATGCGTGGTCTGGTGTCCAACGCCAAGAACGAGACGATCCCGCGTCCCATCAAGGCGTCGTTCCGCGAGGGCCTCACCGTCCTCGAGTACTTCATCTCCACGCACGGTGCCCGTAAGGGTCTCGCCGACACCGCCCTGCGTACCGCCGACTCGGGTTACCTGACCCGTCGTCTGGTGGACGTCTCGCAGGACGTCATCATCCGCGAGGAGGACTGTGGCACCGAGCGCGGTCTGAAGCTGCGGATCGCGGCGAAGGACGAGACGGGTGTCCTGCGCAAGACGGACGACGTCGAGACCTCCGTGTACGCGCGGATGCTCGCCGAGGACGTCGTCGTCGACGGCAAGGTCATCGCGCCGGCCAACGTCGACCTGGGTGACGTGCTCATCGACGCCCTGGTCAACGCGGGCGTCGAGGAGGTCAAGACCCGTTCGGTCCTGACCTGTGAGTCCGCCGTCGGTACCTGTGCGTTCTGCTACGGCCGTTCGCTCGCCACCGGCAAGCTGGTCGACATCGGTGAGGCGGTCGGCATCATCGCCGCCCAGTCCATCGGTGAGCCCGGTACCCAGCTGACGATGCGTACCTTCCACACCGGTGGTGTGGCCGGTGACGACATCACCCAGGGTCTGCCGCGTGTCGTCGAGCTCTTCGAGGCCCGTCAGCCCAAGGGTGTCGCCCCGATCTCGGAGGCGGCCGGCCGCGTCCGCATCGAGGAGACCGAGAAGACCAAGAAGATCGTCGTCACCCCGGACGACGGCACCGACGAGACGGCGTTCCCGATCTCGAAGCGTGCCCGTCTGCTCGTGGGCGAGGGCGACCACGTCGAGGTGGGCCAGAAGCTCACCGTGGGTGCCACCAACCCGCACGACGTGCTCCGGATCCTCGGTCAGCGCGCGGTCCAGGTCCACCTGGTCGGCGAAGTCCAGAAGGTCTACAACTCGCAGGGCGTGTCGATCCACGACAAGCACATCGAGATCATCATCCGGCAGATGCTCCGCCGCGTGACGATCATCGAGTCCGGCGACGCGGAGCTCCTGCCGGGCGAGCTGGTCGAGCGGTCGAAGTTCGAGACCGAGAACCGTCGTGTGGTCACCGAGGGCGGTCACCCCGCCTCCGGCCGTCCGCAGCTGATGGGTATCACCAAGGCCTCGCTCGCCACCGAGTCGTGGCTGTCGGCGGCGTCCTTCCAGGAGACGACCCGAGTCCTGACGGATGCGGCGATCAACGCCAAGTCCGACAGCCTCATCGGCCTCAAGGAGAACGTCATCATCGGTAAGCTCATCCCGGCCGGTACGGGTCTGTCCCGCTACCGCAACATCCGGGTCGAGCCGACCGAGGAGGCCAAGGCCGCGATGTACTCGGCCGTCGGCTACGACGACATCGACTACTCGCCGTTCGGCTCGGGCTCCGGCCAGGCCGTTCCGCTGGAGGACTACGACTACGGTCCGTACAACCAGTAGGCAGTGCGAGACCGAAGGGCGGTCACCCCGTGGGGGGTGGCCGCCCTTCGGCGTTCCCCTCGGAA
Source organism: Streptomyces sp. NPDC043176 (assembly GCF_056436715.1). Lineage (NCBI taxonomy): Bacteria > Bacillati > Actinomycetota > Actinomycetes > Kitasatosporales > Streptomycetaceae > Streptomyces > Streptomyces sp. NPDC043176. The sequence continues at coordinate 262,145 of NZ_JBWKCA010000003.1, read as the reverse complement.
GGGGGGTCAGCGCGCCGCCAGTTCCCAGACCGCGACGAGGAAGCCGGCGCTCGCGGTCAGCGCGGCGATGCTGGCCAGCGGCCAGCGGGCGCGTTCCAGGGAGTCGAGGCGGGCCTCGTGGTCGGCGAGCTGCTTGTCGGTCTGGTCGCTGCGCTGCACCAGCAGCGCGAGCGAGCCGTCGACGCGGGCGAAGCCGGCCTCCAGGGTGCCGCGGAGCCGCTCCAGTTCGAGGGCGACGGCGACGGGGTCGTTCGGATCAGACTCGGTCATCGGCACCGCCAGGGGTGCTGCGCAGCCAGGAAGGCAGCAGGTTCTGCACCAGGTCGAGGGCCATCACCCGGGCCAGCCCGCCGGCGACGGCCAGCGCCCCGGCGACCCAGGGGAGGGTCTCGGGGACACCGGAGGCGTCGACGACGGCGGGCAGGACGACGGCGATGCCGACGGCGGACTGGAGGACGGTTCGGGCCGTGCGCTTTGCGGCATCGGACATCGGTGTGCTCCTTGGTGGGGGGATTACTTCGTGTACGGGACCTTGAGCGCGTTCCAGGACGCGGCGCCGGGGATGCCGTCGGCGGCGGAGCCGCGGAAGCCGAGCTTGTGCTGCCACTTCGCGTAGCCGAGCCGGTCGGCCTCGCCCCAGCGGGGGCCGGGACCGACGGTGTACGCGGAGCAGCCCTCGGCGACGAGGCGGCGGCCCATGGCCGTGATGATCGGGGAGCTCGTCTCCTTGCGGAAGAACGAGGAGCCCGGGAACGGCTGGAGACGGGGCGCGGCCGGCTTGCCGGCGGCGGGGGCGTTCTTGACGGGCGCCTTGCCGAGGCGGGTCTGGACCCGGTCGCGCATGGTCGGCATGCCGAAGCCCTTGGGGTCGCTCTTCCAGTCGGACCACTCCAGGTGGCCGATGACGGACTTCGCGCCCCACTCGTGGGCCCGGCACAGGGCGGCGGAGACCCGTTCGATGGCTTCGAGCTGGGCGGCCGGCCACGGGTCGGTGCCGTTGCCGAGGTTGACGCACTCGAAGCCGTAGAAGCGGGAGTTGCCGTCGACGGCGTGGGCGCTGCCCTGGTGCTCGCGGGGGGCGGGCGGGCGGTCGGCGTACGTCTCGGTGACGACGGCCTGGAGGACCGACGGGTCGCCGCCTCCGGCGTGGTTGGCGCGCCCGGAGCCGACGAGGTGGACGCTGCCGTCCTTGGCGATGACGCCGTGGCAGAGCGGTCCGGGCAGCCCGTCGTAGCCGTTGTAGCAGAGCTCGACGGAGGAGGCCGTGCCGCTGGAGACGGTGTGGTGGATCATGACGCCGACCACCGGCCCCCAGGTGCCGACGTGGTTGCGGTTGTGGGTGCGCCAGCCGGGATGTTCGACGACGTTGACGCCTTCGGCGCGGAGCGCGGCGAGGAACCGGTCCGCGGACAGGGGAGTGGCCATCTGGTGTCCTCCGGGCATGAGAAAAGCCCGCACTCGGGCGGGCGTACGGGTGGGGCAGAGGGTTACGGGGCCGGCTCCGGCTCCGGGGTCGGCTCGGGCGCCGGGGCCCAGGTGGCGCAGAGGGCGGCGTAGGCCGCGCGGCGGGCCTCGAAGTCGGCGAGCGCCGCCGCGACGGCCCGCTGGACGGCGGTCGGGTCGGGTACGGCGGGGACGCCGTTCCTCGCCTCGACGACGACCAGGCCGTAGCCGCGCAGGGTGGCGTCACCCGTGCCGGTCCTGGCGAACTCCGCGCTGACCTGCACCGACGGGTACTCGCCGGTGAACGGGTCCCGCTCCAGGGTGTAGCCGAGCCCGTTGTCGAAGACGCGTACGGAGAGGTGGTGGCCGTTCTCGGTGACGGAGGCGCGGCCGGCGTAGTCGATGGCCACGCCCCAGGGCTGGGTGGGGTCGATGTTCATGGTGGGCTCCTCTACGGCCTCGTCGGCCGTGGTGGGCGGACGGTCAGGTCTGGGTGCCGTACATGCTGACGGTCTGGGCGTACACCGTGCCGCCGGCGCTGGTGACCACCGCGTGGACCTCGACGGTCATGACCTTGCCGAACTTGACCGGCAGGTCGACCGGCAGGAAACCGGTGTGGTCGAACGGCTGCCCGGCGTTCACGGTCGGGCCGAACTGCTGGCCGTCGACCATGACCTTCACCTGGCCGGTCGCGCCGCTGGACGCCCTCGTGTACATCATCAGCCGCATCTTGGGCTGCCAGACCGGGTTGAAGGACTGGGCGATGGGGGTGAAGGCCGTGCTCGTGGTGGACGGCCACTTCGCCACGTTCAGGTGGTCCACCGGCGGCATCAGCTGCAGCCACGGCCGGGCGAGGCCGCCCGTCGCGACGTCGTCCGCGAAGAGCTCGTGGTTGTAGGCGTCGAAGACCCGGAGGACCGGCTTGGTCGGGTTCGGTTCCCCGGGCTGGGGCGGGAGGGGCCGGATCTCGTTGAGAGGAGGACGGGTGTTGACCGCCGTGGACAGCGCCTGGATCCGGCGCTCGATCTGGATCAGCCGGTCGATGATGTTCTCGGGCAGCAGGGCCATCAGCCCTCCTCAAGGGCGAGTTCGGCGGTGTCGGGCCGGCCCCGTTCGGCCGGCCGGACCTTGACGCCGACGATGCGGTACCGGGCGTCGAGGCCCGTCGCGTGCCATTCGTCGGTGATGCGGATGCGGGCGGTGCGCCCGAGGAGCGTCGGGGGGACGATCCCGGCGAGCCGGATGCTGATCTCGGGGATCTGCACCGAACCCCACGGCATGTCGACAGCCGCCTGGGCGAGCGCGTTCAGCGTGGTCCTGTCGCTGATGTCGTTGTGGTCCTCGGACAGGTCGATCTGGGGCCAGACGTCCGGGAGCGGCTTCGACGGCACCTTGACGTCGGACATGGTCGGCCTGGACTCGGTGCCCGCGTTGCTGTTCGTCGAGGCGCCGCGGACCATGGCCGTGGTCCCGCCGCGGGTGGCGTCGTCCGGAATGGAGTACGACAGGATCGCGCCGGGCCGGTCGAAGACCATGTCGGTGGCGCCGGTACGGATGGGCGAGCCGAGCTTCAGCTGGCGGACCCGCCTGCCGTCGTTCGGATCGCGGTAGACCAGGATCTGGTACTCAAGGCCCTGCGCGATGAGCTGGTCGAGGGCCTCCTGGTAGGTGGTCTCGTCGCCGTACCGCCAGGACGCCGTCCGCAGGACGGGGGACAGCTCGTTCACGTCACCGACGTCGATCTCGCTGACGCCCAGGCCGCCGGACAGGCTGCTCCAGAGGCTGCGGGCGATGGTGAACTGGTCGGTCGGCTGGGTGAACCGGTTCTCGAACTCGTTCGTGCGGATGCGGCGGCGGCCCGCGTACGAGTCGAAGGTGGAGGCCTGGATGCCCAGGGTCAGCACGCCCCGGCCGCTGGACTGCAGGTCGGTGGTCCAGACGATGCCGCCCCACCACAGGTCCCCGCCGCGCTCCAGGTAGACCGTGGTCCGGCCCGGCTTGATCCGGTGCGCCCGCTCGGCGATGGCGCGGTCGGGGATGGGAACGGTGCCGGACAGCGAGCCGGCCCGGCCGATGTAGTCCTCGAACGACACGTCCCGCAGCGGCAGGATGTCGAGGGTCGTGTCGGAGAAGAGGTCGCAGAAGATCGCCCGGTAGGGCGTGTCGATTGCCATGGGACGGCCCCCTTACAGGACGTAGGTCGCGGAGATGCGCACGGTCCGGCCGGACGTGAGGAGGCCGTTCGGGGACCAGGTGCGCAGGTTCACCTGTCCGCTGGGCGCGATGTAGGCGGCGCCGCTGGCGAAGCCGTCACAGGCGGAGGCCTCGTAGTCGAAGGCCGGGCGCCACCCCGCGGGCAGGGTGCACAGCGGTTCGTCGTTGATGTTGCCGGCGCTGTTGGAGGTGATGTCGGCGCCGCTGCGCATGACCGTGATGAGGACGGTCGCGAGGCCCCGGCTGCGCCGGGCGGCGAACGCCACGACGGACCAGCCGGTCAGCGGCGTCGTGCCGGTCGTGGTGGTCTCCACCTCCACCGGCGCCTGGTAGTTCGCCCAGGCGGTGCCGTTCCAGCGCTGGAGGACGCCGTAGTTGTCGCGGAACTGGCCGACGTACGACGCGGTGGACACCGTGCCGCTGGGCGCGACGCCGCCGATCTCCTTCGGGTACGCGACCCAGGCGGTGCCGTCCCAGCGCTGGAGGTAGTGGGCGTTCTCGTTGTCCTGGTACTGGCCCGGGTAGGAGCCGGGGACACCGGCGTTGTTGTAGACGGGCAGGATGCCGCCCACGCCGACGACGGTGGTGCGCAGGTCGGTCGAGGCGCCGCCCGCCCAGTCGATGCCGCCGGTGCCGGCCGAGGCTCCGGCCTTCACCTTCACGGAGAAGAGGACGAGGGAGAGCGGGGGCGCGGCCGGGGCTTCCGGCTGCGCCTTCGGCGTGCCCTTGACGACCTCCAGGACGGCCTCGTTCCGGGTGAGGCTGTCGAACTCGTCGTCGTACACGCGCAGCACGACGAGGTCGATGCGCGGGTTGAGCGGGTCGCCGTCGCCGAAGGTGACGACGGTGTCCGCGTCGAGGGTGACGGGGTAGGCGCCCTGGTTGTTCGGGCCCTGGATGACGGCGCGCCCGGCGTAGACGGTCGCCGTCATCGGGCCGCTGGAGCTCATCCAGAGGCCGCCGATCCGGTACTTGCCGTCGATCGTGCCGGGCAGGATGCCGGAGCGCGAGGCGAGCGGGTTGGCCGGGGTGGCGGCGCCGTGGGCGGTGAGGCGGGTGGTGACACGGGTCTGGCCGGTCGGGGGGAGCCAGCCGCTGCGCAGTGCCATGGTGTTCTCCTGTCGGGTGGGTGGATCCGGGACTACGGCAGCGGGTCGACCTTGATGAACGTGTTGTCGAAGCCGGCCTTGAGGGTGAGGGTGTTGGCGATCACCCGGAAGAAGGCCGTGAGCGTGTACGTCGCACCCGCGGTCAGACCGGAGTAGCGGCGGATGTTGGCCAGCGAGATCATGTTCGCGCTGGCGCCGATCACCGCGTAGTCGTCCTCGAGGTCGTTGACGACCGTCGCGCCCTGGGTGAGCTTCAGCCCCATGTACGCGTAGTGGTCGTTGCTCCCCGACTTCATCTTGGCGCCGAAGCCGACGGCGACGGTCCTCGACGGCGGGGCGACGAAGCTGACCGTGAGCGGGTTCGTGGCGCGGCCCGCGAGCGTCGAGGTGTACGTGGTCGAGGTGGTGTCGCCGTAGTCGCCGTTGTCGACGAAGGCGCCGACCGCGACGGCCGGGATCCACGCCGAACCGTTCCAGCGCTGGAGCTGGCCGGTCGCCGTGTCGCGGTACTGGCCGGTGTAGCTCGCCGGCGTGGCGGAGGCGGTGTTCGGGATGATGCCGCCGAGCGCCGACGGGTACGACACCCAGTTGCCGCCGTCCCAGCGCTGGAGCGTGTTGGCCGCGTCCTGGTACTGGCCCGGGTAGGCGCCCGGACCGGTCTGGCCCTCGGCCGGGAGGATGCCGCCGAGCGCGACGACCGTGGAGCGCCGGTCCTTGAGTGAGGTGTTCCACGGGATGCCGCCGTTGCCCGCGCTGGCGCCGGCCGGGACGAGCACCTCGTACAGGGGCAGGCAGCGCGCCGGGATCAGCGGGACCTTCGGGGTCTGCTCCGGGGTGCCCTGGATGATCTCGAGCTTCGCCTCGGTCTTCGTCGAGGAGTCGTACAGCGTGTCGTAGATCTTCAGGACGATCACGTCGATGCGGCCGTACTGGGCGTTGCCCGGCGTGAAGGTGACGGTCGTGGACGTCGGCAGCGTCACCGGGTAGACGCCCTGGGTGATCTCGCCCTGGATGACGGCCCGGCCCTCGGAGACCGTGGCCGTCATGGCGCCGGAGCCGAAGGTCCAGAAGCCGGCGAGCCGGAACGTGCCGTCGTACGAGCCGGGCAGGATGCCGGAGCGGACCTGGACGGGGTTTTGCATCGTGGTGACACCGGTCTGGGTGAGCCGGGTGTCCTCGCGGGTCTGGCCGGTCTCGGCGACCCAGCTGCTGCGCAGGTTCATGGGGTTTCTCCGATCGAAGAGTCGGGGCGGGGGTGGAACGGGATCGGGGGTCGATCCGGTGGAGTCAGGACCTGATCCACTCGGCCGAGAGGTTGCAGGAGTAGCCGCCGCCGCCGAGGGTCCGCACCGCGGTCGGGTTCGTCTGGTAGGCGGAGAGCTGGACCGTGCTGCCGGCGGTGAGCTTGACGAGGCCCTGGCCGCCGACGACGACGGGGCCGCCGCCCGCGGGCGTGAGCCAGGTCATCCGGGGGACGCCGACGCCGCCGACGACGATCCGGGTGCCGCGCATGCCCTCGAAGGAGTCGCTGGTCCAGGCGGTGTGGCCGGACACGCGCCACCAGCCGGTGCGCGGCACGGTGAAGGTGTCGGTCCCGTTCCAGCCGTTGAAGTCGTCGATGTCGACGGTCTGGAGGGTGACCGGGGTCCACACGGCGAACGGGATGGACTGGTGCGCCGTCTGCGAGGCGCTGAACAGGATCGTCGCCTTGCCCTCGGCGTACTGCCAGGCGGTGCCGTCCCAGCGCTGGAGCACTCCGGCGTTGTCCCGGAACTGGCCGGTGTACGAACCGGTCGTCACCGTGCCGTGCGGCGCGATGCCGCCGATCGCCTTGGGGTACGAGACCCAGTTGCCCGCGCCGCTGCCGTCCCAGCGCTGCAGCAGCCCGGCGGTGTCCCGGTACTGGCCGGTGTACGCGCCCTTGAAGCCGCTGGTGGGCATGATGCCGCCGAGTGCGACGACCGCCCAGTGCTGGGTGGTGACCGCGGAGCCCCACAGCACGCCGCCGGTGCCGGCCGAGGTGCCCTTCGGGACCCGGACCGTGTAGAGCGGGAGCGTGCTGCCGGTGCCGCTCGCCGGGGCGACGGGGTTGGCCGAGGGCGTGCCCTTGACCAGGCGCACCACGGCCTCGGTGGTGCCGCCCTGGTCGAAGGCGCCGTCCACGACGGCCAGCTCGATCAGGTCGATGCGGTCGTACTGCGGGTCGCCGTCCGCGAGCGTGAAGCTCTCCGGGGCGGTGACGGCGACCAGGTAGGCGCCCTGGGCGGTGTCCTTGCCCTGGACGATCGCGCGACCGGTGCCGATGGTGCACTGCATCGGCGTGCTGCCGGTCAGGACGAAGCCACCGGGGACGATGCCCGACCGCGAGCGCAGCGGCGTCTCCTCGAGGCTCTGGCCGCTGGGGGTGAGCAGGGCGGCGAGGGTGAGACGGGTGTCCTCGCGGGTCTGGCCGGTGGACTGGAGCCAAGCGGCGCGTACGGTCATGGGGTCACCTCTCCGGAAGGGGGCGGGTCGGTCGGGGTGGAGGAACGGCTCGGGGGTGCCCCGCCCGGTCGGCGGGACACCCCCCGGGGGGACGGTCAGCGGGTGGCGGTCACCATTCGGCGCTGCGCCAGCGCACCGTCATCAGGGAGGCCGCGGTGCCCTCCTCGGGTCGGAAGGACAGGTCGGTCAGGCCGGGCTCCAGCACGAACAGCTCCTCCGGCGTGGAGTCCGCCATCGCGGTGTGCAGGCGGGAGGCCGAGTTGTTGAGCATGACCGTGCCCGCGCGCGTGTCGACGGTGAGCTCGTCGCCGGCCGCCAGGTCGATCGCGTACCGCAGCCGGCGCCGGGTGACCCGTTCGGTGACGGCCGGCATGGAGCACGGGCCGCGGAAGACGATCACCGGGTGGCAGGCGGCCGAACCGGTGTTCTCGATGACGACGTCACCGGTGCTCGTCGCCTTGCCCCAGCTGAGCGGCCAGGTCAGCGGCCAGGTCAGGCCCGACTCCGGCTGCGGGGGAGTGGTCGTGACGACCTGCTCGGCGACGGCGTACCTGCGCGGGTCGGAGGCCAGCCACTGCACGGACATGCGGGAGCTGCCCTGGGTGGCGAAGCCCTGGTCGGCGGGGACCACGCGCTGGGCGATCCGGGCGCGGACGGCGAGCAGTTCGCCGTGCAGCCGGACGGTGAGCCAGCGCTCCTCGTCGAGGAGGGCGAGCGCCTGCCGCAGCGCGCGGACGGCACCGGTCGTGCCGCTGTACTCCGGCATCAGCACGATCGTGCCGCCGACCTTGCGCGGCTTGGCGAACCGGGCGCCGGGCCAGGCGCCGTGCGAGGTGGGCCGGTCGGCGTCGGAGGAGTCGTACTCGGGCAGGTCCTCCCAGCCCGACAGGCCGGACTTGTCGACGGCGAAGGGGGTGCCGGGCCCGATCAGGAGCCCGGCCCACTGCATCTGCCCGTCCTGGGTGATCAGCGAGCCGGGCGCGAGGTCGGCGGTGTAGGAGTTTCCGGCGTACGGGGTCGTGGTCTCGGCCATGGGGCCGTCACCTCACTTGGGATGGGGTCAGCGGTGGGCGGACGGGCGCGAGTCGAAGCGCGGGCGTCAGCGGTGGGCGGACGGGCGCGGTCGAAGCGCCGGCGTCAGCGGTGGGCGGACGGGCGCGGTCGGAGCGCCGGTGTCAGCGGTGGGCGGACGGGCGCGGTCGAAGCGCGGGCGTCAGCGGTGGGCGGACGGGCGCGGTCGGAGCGCCGGTGTCAGCGGTGGGCGGTCGCGAGGAACAGCAGGTCCTCGGCGGTCGACCGCGGACCGGCGCCGGGCTCCTCGTGGAAGTCCCGGATGCGGTGCGGTTGCGGCAGCGGCTCGGTGAGCGCGGGGACGCGACGGTTCTCCAGCTGGGAGAGCGAGTCGATGCGGTAGTCGTCCGCGCCTCCGGGCGAGACGATGCCGCCCTCGGCGAGCATCGGGATCTTGTCGAGTTCGACGCCGAACTTCTTGCCGGTGAGCGGGATCTCGAAGCTGAGCTTGTTGAGTCCGTCGATGATCCAGTTGACGAAGGCGATCAGGCCGTTGACCGGCCCCTTCACGACGCCGATGACCGCGCTCAGACCGCCCTTCACCAGGTCGCCGATGCCCCGCAGGGCGTTGCCCACCGCGTCCTTGGCGGTGCGGAAGAAGCCGGGGATCTTGTCGGTGATCCACTGGGTCACCGGCTGGACGGCGCTCTTGATCCCGCCGATGGTGCGGGACGCGATGCCGCGCAGCGCGTTCGAGGCCGAGGAGACGGCGGAGCCGATCTTGGAGATCCCGCCGATCACCGATCCGACGATCTTGAGCCCGGTCTTGAAGACGGTCAGGTACGCCTTGACGTACGTGCCCACGGCCTCCCCGAGGGTCTTCATGAACGGCTGGATGAACTTCCAGACCGCCTGGAAGCCCTTCAGGGCCTGCTGGAGCACCTGCCTGATGATCCGCTGACCGGTCTCGGAGTTGACGGCCAGTTCGATCAGGTACGCCGCGACGGGCACGATCAGGCCGACGAGGAAGCCGAGCGGGTTGGCCCGCATGGCGACGTTGACGCCTGTCATGGCGACCGAGGCGATGGTCATGACGATGCCGAAGGTGCCCATCAGGCCGGAGATGACGTCCGTGACGGGCAGCAGCGGCAGCAGGATGCCGAGGATCATGCCGGCGCCGGTGCCGATCTTCCCGGCGGCGGTGCGGGCCTTGCCGGCGGCGGTGCCGAGCCGCTTGACGCGGGGAGGCGCGGTGGACTGCTTGATCCGCGTGACGGCGGTGGCGGCGCCGGAGGCGTTCTGGCCGAGGGTGCGGAGGGTGGTTCCGGAGTTCTTGGCCGTGGCGGCGAGGGTGCCGATGCCGCTCGCCGCCCGCTGGACGTCCTGTCGCAGGTTCTTCAGTGCGCCGCTCGCTCCGCCGAGGCCCTGCCGCAGGGTGTTCATCGGCGCGGTGGCCACGCGGAACCTGGGCATGGCGACGAGCGCGGCACTCATGCGCGTGCTCCTCGCGCCTTCACGAGGTACATGAGCGCGTCGGCGGTCGCGTGCGGGTCACTGTTGCGGGCCGCGTGGTAGTGCTCGATGTGCAGGCCGGGCCCGGCGGTCCCGCCCTGGACGCCGGCCTGGCCCGTGCGGGCCCGGCGGGCGGTGAGGGCGAGCAGCCGGTCCAGCTTGGACAGCGGCAGGACGGCCTCGGCCTCGCCGGCCTCGGCGAGGATCGCCGGGACACCGCCGTGGCGGGGCATGACGACACCACCGGTGGCGAGCATGGGGATGGTCGGCAGGTTGACGCCGAAGGTCTTGCCGCCGACGACCGGGACCCAGCCGGGGACGCTGACCTTGACGCGGTTGAGGCTGCCGATCATCGAGTTGATGAGGCCGATGACGGCGTTGATCGGGCCCTTCACACCGCTCTTGATGCCGTCGAACGCCCGGGACGCGATGTCCTTGAGGCCGTTCCAGATCGACGACATCTTGTCCTTGACCGCGCTGAACGCGTTCGGGATCGCGGACTTGATCCAGTTCACCACGGGGGTGATGACGGCCTTGATGCCGTTCCAGACGGTGCTGATGACCTTCTTGATCGCGTTCATCACCGTGGTGATGACGGTCTTCCAGATCTTCACGTACGTCTTGATGACCGTGGCGACGGCCTTCACGACGGTGGAGATGGCCTTCTTGATGCCGTTCCAGACCGTCTTGATCAGGTCGCCGGCCTTCTTCATGATCGGGCCGATGGCCTTCATGACCGAGCTGATCACGGTCTTGATGGCGCTGAACGCCTTCTTCATGACCGTCTGCATCGTCTTCGAGCGCATCGCCATCTCGACGATCGTCTCGATGAGCGGCATGAAGAGTTCGAGCAGCCGGACCAGGAAGTTGCCCTTCATGGACTTGTTGAGCTTGTCCTGGCCCTTGGCGGCCTTGCCGGCGCCGGACTCGTACTTGCCGAGCTTGCCGCCGGCCGACTGAGCGGTGTCACCGGCCTTCTTCATGGCCCGGTCGGCCTGCTCCGAGGCCGTCTTCAGGTTCTTGAGCTGCGTACCGGAGCCCTGGGCGGCGGTCTTCAGGTTCTTGAGCTGGCCGTTGGCCGCCTTGCCGGCGTCGCCGACCTTCTTGACCGAGGTGCCGGCGCCGGACGCCTGGGTCTTGAGGTTGCCGAGGGCGGTGGACGCGTTCTTGAGGTTTCTTACGAGAGACATGGGTTACCTCCTTTCGGGGCTGTGTCAGAGGGTGTCGTCGGCGCGCTGGACCGCGAGCCTGAAGTTGTTGAAGGCCGTGGTCACGTTGCCGCCCGCTTCCGCGAGGTCGTTGGCGGCGCGGGCGGCCGTCCTCAGGTTTCCGGCGTTGGGCAGCTTGTCCGGATCGAAGTGCCTCTGCGCGCTCGCGAGCTTGCCGGTCGCCTTGGCGAGTGCCTCGATCTTGGTGGGGTTGGACTTCCCGACGACCTTGTTGATCTGGCCGAGCTTCTTGGAGTCCGGGTCGTGCTCCTTGTACTTCTCCACGGCCTCGGCGAGCGCCACGAGCTTGCTCGCGACCGCGCCCATCTTGGTGGGGACGGCGGCGGTGATGGCGTCGTTGACCTTGGCGACGGCCTTCGCGGTCTTCTCGAGGGAGCCGGCGCTCGGAAGCTTGCGGACCTCGGTGTTGAAGTTCTTGATCTTGGTGTTGATGTTGCCGATGGCCTGCTTGAGGTCCCGGATCTTCTGCTCGTTCGGGAGCTCGGCCAGGGGGATGCCGGCCCCGGCCGCCGCCTCGCGGTCCTTGACGTGCTGCTTGTTCTGGAACGCCCAGCCGTCGCCGTTGTCGTTCTTGGCCAGGATGAGGTCGCGGGGGATGTGGCCGCGGCTGGCCCAGGAGGCGATGTTGAGGGCGACTCCCTGGATGGCCCGCTGGACAACGGTGAACTTGGCCAGCAGGACGAGGCCGATCCCCGCGAGGATCGCGGGGATGACGAGACTGGCGAAGGCCGCCACCCAGTACTTCCCGGCTTCCTCACTCTGCTCGGCGGACTTCTCCACGGCGGCGCCGATCGTGTCGAAGCCGGCGGCCTCCCAGAGCTCGGTCGACAGCTCCTTCTTGAGCTCCTTGTGCATCTCCTCGAAGCGGCTCACGAACTGGTACGGCAGCATGTTGTCCGTGACGAGCTTTGGATTGCCCTCGATCAGGCTCTGCTTGAGCGCCGAGATCGTGGAGTCCACCTTGTCCGGGTTGCGCTTCTTCTCCTCCTTCGCCTCGTAGTCCCCCTGAGGCTGCACCTTGATCGGTATCTTGCCGTCGACGAGTGCTGTTCTGAGTTCGGCGATCTCTTTGGAGAGCTCCGGGATTGTTTCTGCCATGGGTTGCTCCGCTTCCGGCCCGTGAGGGCCAAGCGCCGAAAAGCCCCTGCCGGTGGCGGCAAGGGCTCGTTCGTGCGGGGGCAGCCGGGCGTCAGGCGTCCTCGTCCCGGCGGGGGCCGCGGCGCGTCGTCGCGAGGGCGTCGTTCCAGCCGGCGGCGTACGCGAGGGTCTCGTAGCGGGAGACCTCGGCGTACAGCGTGCCGAGCAACGCTCTCTTGTCGAGGGCGACGGGTCCGTCGAGGAGCTGGCGGAGGCGGTCCTGGAGTGGGATGTGCGGTCGCGATGCCTCGGCCTGCTGAGTCATGGACGCCTGCCTTCCGGTTGCTTGCCCGTGCGTGTGTGGCGGCGCCGCGGAGTGAGGAGCGGGGGCACCACGTGTTCGAACTTCTGTTCGAACAGAGTGTGGAACATCTGTTCGATGTTTGTCGAGCGGGAAACGCCTGACGATGTGTCTTCTTGCGCGTTTTCCGAACGTGTTGGCGGCTGAAACGGTCATGAGTTCGACCGGGTAACCTGGAAGGCGCGTTCCCCGGACCGGACCACCTTGGGGGACGAGGGGCGCGAGGGGCGCGCGGGGACCCCAGGGGGCTGGAAGGCAGCACTGACGCATGGATACGGAGCCGGGCGCTGGTCGCCGGGAGCGGGTCGTCGACTGGCTCGCCACCCACCCCGATCTGCCTCACCTCTTCGCCTACCTCTCGGAGCTCGTCCACGTCGCCGGGTACGCCCCCGACGAACTCGTCGTGATCCCCCGGACCGAGGTCGACCGCCGCGAGACGACCGCCTTCACGTCCGGCTGGGCCGAGGCCGTCTCGGACGAACTGCCCCGCATCCGCAGGGAGTACGAGAAGCGCGTCGCCGACGCCTACGCGCAGGGCCAGGGTGACGCGCGTGGAATCCGCCGCCCCCAGCGCCGTACGGACGCGGGCCAGGAGGGCGGCGCCCGGGTCATCGCGCTGCCCTTCGCCCGGCTCCTCGAACCGCCCGCGGCCGTCGTCGAGGCCGAGGAGCGCGTACGCAGGGAACGCGAGCTGTTCGAACAGCGCTCCGAAGCGGGACCGCGGGCCGAACCCGAAGAGCGCCCGGCCGCCGGCCGGCGAACCGACGCGGGACAGCGGACCGGAGGCGAGCCGGAGCCCGAGCACCAGAAGGAGCCCGAGCCCGACCCGGAGCCCGACGTCCTCGTGACCGCCCAGGAGAGCCGGACCCGCAGGAACGCCCAGCCGGTGCGGAAGGTCGTGCGCGGCAAGGGCGGCCGGCCGATCGTCCCGCCGCTGGCCGGGGTGCCCGTCCAGACCGGACCGTCCGCCGACCGCCGCGACGCCGACCCGGGCGAGCCGGACGCGCGCGCGAGCAGGGGGCGGAGGCTGTCCGACCGGGCCAGGGCCCTGGAGAAGGACATGACCTCCGAACGGGCAAAGGAAGAAGCGCCCCCGGAGCCCACTCCCTGACGGGAAGGGGCTCCGGGGGCCGCGGGGGATCAACCGAAGAAGCGTGCGATCGCCTGGGGGGAGACGGTCTCGCCGTTCTCGGCGGACGGGCCCTGCCCGTCCTGGTCCGCCTGCTCTCCGTCCTCGTCCTTGGCGGAGTCGCCCGGACGGGGGACGGGGGTCGGGGCCTCCGGCGGATCGGAGTCCTCGCCGTTGTTGACACAGGCGAACATCCAGTTCGACACGGCCAGATGGTCCACCGTGGCCGCCAGCAGGTGGTCGGTGACCGACCACTCGGCGGCCTCGCCGTGCAGCTCGCGCTGTACGGCGCTGTCCCGCGGCAGGTGCTTGATCAGCACCATGAGCCGACGGCTGGAGAGCTCTCCACGGTGCCAGTCGAGGATGTCGACCCCGTAATGGCGGATGAAGTCCGCCTCAATGGCCTCGGCGTGTTCGTCGACGAACTCGACGAGGCTCAGTCTTCCCCCAGGCCGAGCCCGGTCTCCTTGCCGTAGGCCTCCAGGATGGCGGCGATGTCCTGCATGGTGATGTCGTGCTGTTCGAAGCGGGTGAACTGCTCCTCACCCATCAGGAGTGCGAGCAGGCCGTCCACGTCGTTGTCGTCGAGCTTGCGCAGCGCCTTGGCGGTGGCGCGGCTGAGCTCGGTCGGAAGGGTGTAGGTCTCGCCGTCCAGCTCGAAGGACCACTTGCGGCCGTGGGCCTCCTGTCGCTGGGCGCGGGCGGCGTTGACGTCGAAACGGGCCATGGTGATGCGTACTCCTTGTTCGGATGCGTGAAGAGGAGGGGGGTGGGGCGGGACGGCGGCCGCCGTCCCGCCCCGGGGTGGAGAGGGATCAGACCGCGGCGCCGTACTGGCTGTCCTTCATGAGGAAGGTCGCCAGCGGCTTGCCGTCGCCCTTCGACATGGCGCTGAAGGTGATGCCCAGCTGGGACGCGGCCTTGCGGGCCAGCTTGATGTCGTCGGTGGCGGTGACCTGACCGCGCGGGATGATGAAGCGGTAGCGCACCGCGGTGGTGCCACCGGCCTTGACGTCGGTGAACTCCAGGCCGAGGGCACGCACGTCGGCGAACGGGCGCTCGGCGATCTCGTAGCGGTAGGTGTCGACGGCCGGCGTCGGCTCCGCCTTGACGGCGTCGCCGCCCATGAAGAAGGGCAGCGTGTCCTCGTTGAACTGGAGCAGCGAGAACTTCAGCGAGAGGTCACGGCTCGAGTAGATGTAGTGGATCGGGGAGACCGACTGCCACGAGTCGATGGCCTCCAGCTTGTCCTTCTTGGAGAAGGTGACGCCGTCGCCGGAGGTGAAGCCGAGGTCCTTCCAGCCCGCGCCGGACCAGTCGGTGGCGGAGTCCGTGCCGAAGGTGGTCGGCGCGGCGGTGCCGGCGTCGGCGACGTAGAGCTTGCCGGTGCCTGCGACGCGGATTTCGGCAGAGTTGTTTCCAGCCATGGTGGGGTTTCTCCTTGGGTTGGGATGGGTCGCACCGCCCCGGACGGCGGGTCCGGGTACGGCAAAGGCCCCGCCGGACGGCGAGGCCTGGTCTGTGGGTGAGCGCCCGTCAGGGAGCCGTACGGGCTCGGGGGACGCTCAGGGGCGAGCGGCGCTCAGGGGGCGAGCGGCTCGGGAGGTGCGGTGGGGCGGGGGGCTCAGGGGCCGAGCGGCGCTTCGGTGGGGGCGGCGGCTCAGAAGACGCTGAGGGAGAGGCGGATGACGCAGAGGTAGCGGTTCGCGCCCCGGTAGAGGTAGTCGGGCAGCCAGCGCGGTCCGTCCTGCTCCTCGACGTCGTGCACCCGGTTGTTGGCACCGAGCTGCTTGCCGATGGTGGCGAGCAGCGCCCGCCGGGCGCCGTTGGCGAGGACGTGGGCGGCGGTCTTGCTCGGCCCGTAGACCTCGAACTCGATCAGCGGCATGTCGACGTGCTGGTCGCCGATCCAGGCGCCGCCGCGGCGGTTGACCAGGACGGCGCTCTGGGTGCCGTCGAAGCCGGCCGGCGCGTTGACCGCGATGGTGGCGCCGGCGAGGGCGGGGTCGGCCTTGAGGACGTCGACGACCAGCTTCTCGACGTCCGGGAAAGCACTCGGGGGAGTGGTCATGACGGTTCTCCTCGGGAGGGGGACGGGTGCGGGGCGGGGTGCCGTCCGGGGCGCTCCGGCGGGAGGGGGCGGGGCGCGGCAGCGCTCCCGGACGGCGAACGGCGGAGGCCGCTGCCCGTCCTGCGGGCGCAGCTCCGCCGCTGCACCAACTGTGACAGAGAGCGTGCGCGCACGCAACTAGTTCCGGAGTTCATGAGCCGGGACCGCCGGGATCCCCTGCGCCGGGACCGTCGGGCCCTCCGCGCCGACACCGCGGGAACGCCGCCCCGACAAGGGAAAACGCCTGCTCGGTAGGTTGGCCCTCACCGAACCGAGGGAGTCGCCCGTGGCCGCCGACCGCGCCCGCCTGCTGTACGTGACCGACCTGGCCTACCCGGCCCGGGGGCGGCGCTACTGCGACGAGGACATCCACCTGACCGCGCGGCTGCGCGCGGACTTCGACCTGGCGCTGTGCCACCCGCTCGACACGGCCGCGCTCATGGAGGGCTTCGACGCCGTCGTCGTCCGCAACAGCGGCCCGGTCCTGGGCTACCCGAAGGAGTACGAGGCCTTCCGCGAGCGGGCGACCGCCCTCGGCACCCGCGTCTACAACCCGCTGCACGGCCGCGGCGACATGGCCGGCAAGCAGTACCTCCTGGACCTGACGGCCGCCGGGTACCCCGTCATCCCCACCGTGGACCGGGCCGAGGACCTGCACCTCCTGCCCCGGGCCGCGCGGTACGCGGTCAAGCCCAAGGCGGGCGCCGACTCCATGGGCCTGCGCTTCCTGGCACCCGAGGAGCTCGCCGGCCTGTCGTACGGCGACCTGCTCGTCCAGCCCCGCGTCGACTTCCGGTACGAGGTGTCCTTCTACTTCGTCGACGACCGCTTCCAGTACGCCCTGTACGCCCCCGACCCCGAGCGCCGCTGGGTTCTCGAACCGTACGAACCGACCGCCGAGGACCTCGCGTTCGCCCGCCGCTTCGTCGGCTGGAACACCCTCGACCACGGCGTCCAGCGCGTCGACGCCTGCCGCGTCCCCGAGGGCGGACTGCTCCTCGTCGAACTGGAGGACCTCAACCCGTACCTCTCCCTGGACCGGGTCCCCGAGCCCGTGCGGGAACGGTTCGCCGACGACCTCGTCCGCTCCCTGCGCGCCTTCCTGGCGGCTTCCTGAACAGACGGGTCTTCGAGGACACGACGAAGCGCCCGGGTCGGGACGGGACGAAGCGTCCGCGTCCGGACACGGCGAAGCGCCCCGCGTCCGGACAGGACGCGGGGCGCTTCAGGGGGGAGGGGGCCCAGGGGAGGAGGCTCAGGCGGTGCGGGGGCGGCGGCGGGCCAGCCGCTCGGCCGCGAAGACGTCCTCCAGGCGGAAGAGCTGGGCCCGGCCGGCCCGGCCCGCCGCCCGCAGGTGACCCAGCTGGACCCACTTGCGGATCGTGGCGGGAGCGACGCCCGCCTCCTCGGCGGCGAGCGGCCCGGGGATGAGCGCGGGCAGGGCGGGCAGTGCGGGCGAGCTCAGCACGAGGTCTCCTTGGTGTCGTCCATCGCCGCCCGGATCTCCTCGGTGTGCGTCCCCGAGGCCTCCGACAGCTCCTCCCACTGCTCCTCCGCCCACAGGTGCCGGTACGCGGGGTCGTCCTGGCAGCCGCACGCCGCGTCGGTGCAGACGCACGCCGGGTTGACGCACAGCACCGCCCGGCGGTCCGGGAACGCCCGCAGCGACACCGAGTCGCACCAGGGGCAGCGGCCCGTCACCCGCACGACCGTCTCCGCGTCGCCGAGCGTGCGGGCGCAGCGGCGGGCCATCCGCCGGATCTCGTCCCGCACGTGCCGGGCGAGGTCCGGGTGCCCGGCGACGGCGTCGAGCAGCCCGACGATCCGGCGCAGCCGTTCGATCACCCCGGCCCGGCGCGGCCGGGGCAGCAGGAGGCGGGCGCAGACCGCCTCCTCCAGCTCCACGACGCCGTCGGTGATGTCCCGGATGGCGTCGGAGATGTGCAGCCTGATGGGGGCGGCGCCGTGCCCCGGCACGGACAGGCCGTGCCGCTGTTCGAGCAGCAGGGCCTCGCGCCGCTCCTCGCGGATCAGCTCGTCGCGGCCCGGGTGCGGGGCGGTGGGCGCGGTGCCGGCGGGGGAGCGGCGGCCGGGCGCCAACTCCTCGGACAGCTCGGGGAACTGTCGTACGAGGGAGGCGGTCCAGAGCGTGACGTCCCGCAGGACGACCTCGACGGTCCGGCCGGCGGCGGCCGGAGCGGACGGGTCGGCGAGGGGGGCGCGGGTGGTGCCGTCGGTGTTCTCGGTGTGGTCAGCCACGGCGACCGCTCCCCACCGGCGCGACGGCCTTGGCGACGCGCTGGGCGTCCGCCGGGCGTCCGTTGCGCCAGAGGCGGCCGGCGCAGACGCCGTCGAAGTAGCTCTCGGCCGGGGCCACGGCGGCCTCGCACTCGCGGCGTACGGGGCAGTCGGCGCAGGCCCGCAGGGCCGGGGCGGCCTCCTTGGCGCGGCGGGCGAAGACGACGGACGGGGCGAGGCCGGCGCACGCGGCGGAGGCTTGCCAGGGGGACGGGTCGGGATGGAACAAGGGAGTTCTCCACGGTCCGGGGCCCGCCCGGGCTCCATGGGGCCGGTGGGGCTCCTGTGGCTCAGGGGGCCGACGAGTGCGGCGGCGAGCCAGACTTACACGTTGCGTGCGAGCGCGCAACAAAAATCGTCACGCCTGTGAGCTGCCCTTCACCGATTCGACACGATTGCGTGCCCGAAAGCACGTAATTCCGTGCGCGCAAGCACGCTAAGGTATGGAGCCCGGAGGGTGGGGGAGCGAGGAGCGGTAAACACATGAGCACTCAAGGGCTCGACGAGTTCGCAGGCTGGGTCGAAGGCCTGATGCGGGCGCGCGGATACGACATCGACAGCCCCCGTGGTGGCGGGAAGTCCCGCATCGCGGACGAGGCCGGAGTGCACCGCGCGGCCGTCACGCGGCTGCTGCAGCGGCAGAGCATGCCGGACCTGGAGACCATGCGCCGGATCGCGCCCCTGCTCGGGGTGTCCGTCCGCGACATGCTGATCCGGTCCGGCCGGGTGTCCCCCGAGGAACTCCCGCTGGCCGCCGATCTGCTGCCGCCCAGCGACTGGCAGCCGACCATGGAGGACTTCGCCCGCTGGCTCGGCGTCCCCGACGAGCGCCTGGGCGTCTTCGTCAAGGTCGTGAACCAGTTCCTGGAGCCCGACGAGGGGAGTGCCGACACCCAGGCGTCGGCCGAACCGAGGCGCACCGCGCGCGACTGATCGCGACCGATCGACACGGGCTGCGACCGGCGGCCCTCTTCGGGGCCGCCGGACTCCGCGCGCGTGGCCATTTGTTTTGACCGGAGTCCATGCGATAGGTACGCTCATGCCTTGTGCCTGGGGTGTGCCTGGGCTCGTGTGCGTGTCCTCAACCGCACGGCGAGTCATATAGCGGCCACCGTGATCCGCGCCTTCTCCGCCTCGTGCGGAGGTCCGCGAGATTCGACACACCCGACCGCGTGGGTCGGTGACTGTTTCAGGTTAGTTTTACCGACGGCACACAGAAACCGGAGAAGTAGTGCCTACGATCCAGCAGCTGGTCCGTAAGGGCCGGCAGGACAAGGTCGAGAAGAACAAGACGCCCGCACTCGAGGGTTCCCCTCAGCGTCGCGGCGTCTGCACGCGTGTGTTCACGACCACCCCGAAGAAGCCGAACTCGGCCCTCCGTAAGGTCGCGCGTGTGCGTCTGACCTCGGGCATCGAGGTCACGGCCTACATCCCGGGTGAGGGTCACAACCTGCAGGAGCACTCGATCGTGCTCGTGCGCGGTGGCCGTGTGAAGGACCTGCCGGGTGTTCGCTACAAGATCATCCGCGGTTCCCTCGACACGCAGGGCGTCAAGAACCGTAAGCAGGCTCGCAGCCGCTACGGCGCCAAGAAGGAGAAGTAAGAATGCCTCGTAAGGGCCCCGCCCCGAAGCGCCCGGTCATCATCGACCCGGTCTACAGCTCTCCTCTTGTCACCTCGCTGATCAACAAGATCCTGCTGGACGGCAAGCGTTCCACCGCCGAGCGCATCGTGTACGGCGCCATGGAGGGTCTTCGCGAGAAGACCGGCCAGGACCCGGTCATCACGCTGAAGCGCGCTCTCGAGAACGTCAAGCCGGCCCTCGAGGTCAAGTCCCGCCGTGTCGGTGGCGCCACCTACCAGGTGCCGATCGAGGTCAAGCCGGGCCGCGCGTCCACGCTGGCCCTCCGCTGGCTCGTCGGTTACTCCCGCGCCCGTCGCGAGAAGACCATGACCGAGCGCCTCATGAACGAGCTCCTTGACGCCTCCAACGGTCTGGGTGCTGCGGTCAAGAAGCGCGAGGACACGCACAAGATGGCCGAGTCCAACAAGGCCTTCGCGCACTACCGCTGGTAGTCGCAACCCACATCGAGACCGAGAGAAGACTGAGCCGATATGGCTACCACTTCGCTTGACCTTGCCAAGGTGCGCAACATCGGCATCATGGCTCACATCGACGCGGGCAAGACGACCACCACCGAGCGGATCCTGTTCTACACCGGTGTCTCGTACAAGATCGGTGAAGTCCACGACGGCGCTGCCACGATGGACTGGATGGAGCAGGAGCAGGAGCGCGGCATCACGATCACGTCCGCCGCGACGACCTGCCACTGGCCGCTCGAGAACGTCGATCACACGATCAACATCATCGACACGCCGGGTCACGTCGACTTCACCGTCGAGGTGGAGCGTTCGCTGCGCGTGCTCGACGGTGCTGTCACCGTGTTCGACGGTGTGGCCGGTGTCGAGCCCCAGTCCGAGACTGTCTGGCGACAGGCGGACCGCTACGGCGTCCCGCGTATCTGCTTCGTCAACAAGCTCGACCGTACGGGCGCCGAGTTCCTCCGCTGCGTCGACATGATCGTGGACCGCCTCGGCGCCGTCCCGATCGTCATGCAGCTCCCGATCGGCGCCGAGATGGACTTCCAGGGCGTCATCGACCTGGTCCGCATGAAGGCGCTCGTCTGGTCCGCCGAGGCCAGCAAGGGCGAGATGTACGACGTCGTCGACATCCCGGCGGACAAGCTCGAGCAGGCCGAGGAGTACCGCGCCAAGCTCGTCGAGACCGTCGCGGAGAACGACGAGGAGCTCATGGAGCTCTTCCTCGAGGGCGTCGAGCCCACCGAGGAGCAGCTGTACGCGGCTGTCCGTCGTATCACCATCGCGTCCGGCAAGGGCAACGGCGAGAAGACGGTCACCCCCGTCTTCTGCGGCACCGCGTTCAAGAACAAGGGCGTCCAGCCCCTGCTCGACGCGGTCGTGCGCTACCTCCCCTCCCCCCTGGACGTCGAGGCCATCGAGGGCCACAGCGTCAAGGACGCGGAGGAGATCGTGCGGCGCAAGCCGTCCGACGACGAGCCGCTGTCGGCCCTCGCGTTCAAGATCGCGAGCGACCCGCACCTCGGCAAGCTCACCTTCGTCCGGATCTACTCCGGTCGCCTGGAGGCCGGCACCGCGGTGCTGAACTCCGTCAAGGGCAAGAAGGAGCGCATCGGCAAGATCTACCGCATGCACGCGAACAAGCGTGAGG
Source organism: Streptomyces sp. NPDC043176 (assembly GCF_056436715.1). Classification (NCBI taxonomy): domain Bacteria; kingdom Bacillati; phylum Actinomycetota; class Actinomycetes; order Kitasatosporales; family Streptomycetaceae; genus Streptomyces; species Streptomyces sp. NPDC043176. The sequence continues at coordinate 240,918 of NZ_JBWKCA010000003.1, read as the reverse complement.
AGATCGACTCGGTGGGCGCCGGCGACATCGTCGCCGTCATGGGCCTCAAGCAGACCACCACCGGTGAGACGCTGTGCGACGAGAAGAACCCGGTCATCCTGGAGTCCATGGACTTCCCGGCGCCGGTCATCCAGGTCGCCATCGAGCCCAAGTCCAAGGGTGACCAGGAGAAGCTGGGTGTCGCCATCCAGCGTCTCGCGGAGGAGGACCCCTCCTTCCAGGTTCACTCGGACGAGGAGACCGGCCAGACCATCATCGGTGGTATGGGCGAGCTTCACCTCGACATCCTCGTCGACCGCATGCGTCGCGAGTTCAAGGTCGAGGCGAACGTCGGCAAGCCGCAGGTCGCGTACCGCGAGACGATCCGCAAGGCCGTCGAGCGCGTGGACTACACCCACAAGAAGCAGACCGGTGGTACCGGTCAGTTCGCCAAGGTGCAGATCGCGATCGAGCCCATCGAGGGTGGCGACGCCTCCTACGAGTTCGTGAACAAGGTCACCGGTGGCCGCATCCCGAAGGAGTACATCCCTTCGGTCGACGCGGGTGCGCAGGAGGCCATGCAGTTCGGCATCCTGGCCGGCTACGAGATGACCGGCGTCCGCGTCATCCTTCTCGACGGTGCCTACCACGAGGTCGACTCCTCCGAGCTCGCGTTCAAGATCGCCGGTTCGCAGGCCTTCAAGGAGGCCGCGCGCAAGGCTTCCCCCGTCATTCTCGAGCCGATGATGGCCGTTGAGGTCGTCACGCCCGAGGACTACATGGGTGAGGTCATCGGCGACATCAACTCCCGCCGTGGCCAGATCCAGGCCATGGAGGAGCGCAGCGGCGCCCGCGTCGTGAAGGGCCTCGTGCCCCTCTCGGAGATGTTCGGCTACGTCGGCGACCTCCGCAGCAAGACCTCGGGTCGCGCAAGCTACTCGATGCAGTTCGACTCCTACGCCGAGGTTCCGCGGAACGTCGCCGAGGAGATCATCGCGAAGGCCAAGGGCGAGTAACTCTCCCGAGTTCACGCTTTAGGCTTGACACCAGTCGCCGGGGCTCAGCCCCCGAAACCCGAGGGAACCGGGTCCCGGCGGATGGCATCCCAGCAAAGATCACCTGGCGCCGATGAGCAAGGCGTACAGAACCACTCCGCAGGAGGATTCAGTGGCGAAGGCAAAGTTCGAGCGGACTAAGCCGCACGTCAACATCGGCACCATCGGTCACATCGACCACGGTAAGACGACCCTCACGGCCGCCATTACCAAGGTGCTGCACGACGCGTACCCGGACCTGAACGAGGCCTCGGCCTTCGACCAGATCGACAAGGCTCCCGAGGAGCGCCAGCGCGGTATCACCATCTCGATCGCGCACGTCGAGTACCAGACGGAGTCGCGTCACTACGCGCACGTCGACTGCCCGGGTCACGCTGACTACATCAAGAACATGATCACGGGTGCGGCGCAGATGGACGGCGCCATCCTCGTGGTCGCCGCCACCGACGGCCCGATGCCGCAGACCAAGGAGCACGTGCTCCTGGCCCGCCAGGTCGGCGTTCCGTACATCGTCGTCGCCCTGAACAAGGCCGACATGGTGGACGACGAGGAGATCCTGGAGCTCGTCGAGCTCGAGGTCCGTGAGCTCCTCTCCGAGTACGAGTTCCCGGGCGACGACCTTCCGGTCGTCCGTGTCTCGGCGCTCAAGGCCCTCGAGGGCGACAAGGAGTGGGGCGAGAAGCTCCTCGGCCTCATGCACGCGGTGGACGAGTCCATCCCGCAGCCCGAGCGTGACGTCGACAAGCCGTTCCTGATGCCGATCGAGGACGTCTTCACGATCACCGGTCGTGGCACCGTCGTCACCGGTCGTATCGAGCGCGGTATCCTCAAGGTCAACGAGACCGTCGACATCATCGGCATCAAGACCGAGAAGACCACCACCACGGTCACCGGTATCGAGATGTTCCGCAAGCTGCTCGACGAGGGCCAGGCCGGTGAGAACGTCGGTCTGCTCCTCCGTGGCATCAAGCGCGAGGACGTCGAGCGCGGCCAGGTCATCATCAAGCCGGGTTCGGTCACGCCGCACACGAACTTCGAGGCCCAGGCCTACATCCTGTCGAAGGACGAGGGTGGCCGTCACACCCCGTTCTTCAACAACTACCGCCCGCAGTTCTACTTCCGTACCACGGACGTGACCGGCGTCGTGACCCTCCCCGAGGGCACCGAGATGGTCATGCCGGGCGACAACACCGCCATGAGCGTTGAGCTGATCCAGCCCATCGCCATGGAGGAGGGCCTGAAGTTCGCCATCCGTGAGGGTGGCCGGACCGTCGGCGCCGGCCAGGTCGTCAAGATCACTGCCTGATCTTGAACTGACCTGGTAGCTCGTACGAGCTGCCGAGCAGTAAGGGAAGGCCCCGCACCGAAAGGTGCGGGGCCTTCCCGCGTTTCCGGGGCCTTCCCGCGTTTCCGGGGCGTTCCCGGGCCTTCCCAGGGGTGCCCTGCCGATCACGCCGGGCCGGTCGGCGGGACCACCCCCTAAGGGCGCCAGCTCCACGGGTGCCCGTCCGGGCCGAGGCCCACCACCGTCACCCCGCGGGCGCTCAGGTGGAGCGCGGCCGTGACCGCCGGGGCGCCGGTCGTGCGCGTCCGCAGCCGGCCGCCGGCCCGTACCTGGACGCGACCGCGCTGATCCGTGCCGAGCAGCACCGTGCCGAGCGCGTCCGACCGGCGGGCCACCACGTCCCCGTACCCGTCGAGCCCGGCGTCGCCCGCCGGGCCGAGGAGCGCGGCGGCCGCCGGCGGCCGGTGGAACAGCTCGCCGCCGGCCGTCGCCACCGTCGAGCCGGAGAGCGGCAGCCGCTCCGGGCGCTCCACCCCGTCCACCCAGTGGCGTACGGACTCCCGCCCCGCCGCGTACACGTGCACGCGGCCCGCCGCGTCGAGTGAGACCGCGAGGCCGTCCTGGACCTCCGCGTCCCCGGGAAGCGCCCGCCAGGGCCCCCAGGACCCGTCCGAGGCCGCCCGGACCCTGGTCGACACGCCCTTGTCCGCGTTCCGCACGAAGAGGTGCACCCGGCCGTCCGGGGCCGTGACCGCCACCGGGGCCCCGATCCGGCGCCCGCGGTCGTCCGAGGACTCCGGGTTCCCGAGCCCCCGCCAGGCGAGGAACGGGCCGCCGGGGGAGCGCTGCTCCAGGAGGACCAGCTCGCGCCGGTTCGACCCCGCGTGCCCGTCCAGCGCGGCGAACCGCACGCCGAAGAGCAGCATCCGGCCGTCGCCGAGCACCGTCGAACCGAGCGCCGGCGCGAGCGGGCCGCCGCCGAGGTCCTCCGGCTCGCCCCAGTCGGCGCCGCCCGGCGCGGAGGCGCCCCGCGTGCCGCCGCGCGCGGCCGCCGCACCGCTGCCGGCCGCCGGCTCGCGCCAGCGGACCGCGCGCAGCCCGAGGACCCCGTACGCGGCGAGCCGGCCGTCCGGCTCCTCGACGACCGCCGGGCGGGCACCCGCCCAGCGGTGGTGCGTCGAGCGGACCCAGCCCTTGCGGTTGGTGAGCGGCCGGTCGCCGCCGACGCCGTAGTCGCCGCAACCGGAGGGGTTCCCGCACGGCCAGGACGGGTCGCCGCCGTACGGGACGAGCCTCGCGGCCTTCTCCTCCAGGACCTCCGGCGGGAGGTTCTTGGGCCAGTGCCGGTTGTAGTAGCCGCGGAAGGCGGTCGCGGCGAACGCCGGTATGGGGTGGCCGTCCCGGACCGCGTCGGTGACCCAGCGGCTCAGTGCCGCCCAGGTGAAGCAGGCGACCGCGGTGTGGTCCCCGTGGTCCGCGTACCCCCGCTGCTCGGAGTCCCGCTGCCGGGTCGCCTCGTCGCTCGTCTGGATGTCCGGATCGGGATCCAGGGTGTGCACCACGGTCGGCCGGTAGCGGCGCAGCAGGCCGGCCAGGACGCCGACGAGACTTTCGTAGTCGTAGGTGTCCGCGCGGGTCACCGGCGAATCCGCCGGCAGATGCGTCCGCAGTTCCAGGGCCCGGTCGTGCCAGAGCGCCGGCACGGCCATGTACCGGCGGACGGTGTGCATCGGCAGGTTGAGGAAGACCAGCTCCACCCGGCGGGCGCCCCGCGTGAGGATGTCGGCCTCCGCGCGCCGGCCGCCGGGCAGCGTCAGCACCTCGCGGCGCCAGGGGGTGAACCTCGGCAGCCCGAGCGCCTCGGCGTACGCCTGCCGCAGGCCCTGGTGGCGGGCGGCGGAGTAGGCGGACCGGTCCGGGGGAGCCGGGGGCATCCCCGCGACCCGGTTGTGGCCGGTGTGCTCGCCCGCCGTCACGTACACGGAGACCAGCGGGACGCCGGAGTCCAGCAGCCGCTGCGTGTCCGGGTTCATGAAGTACAGGTCGTCGTCCGGATGCGCGGAGAACTGCATGAGCAGCGTCCTGCGCTCCCCGGCCGTCGCGATCGGCTTCCCCGGCGCCGGGTCGGCGGTCGGCGGGGTCCGCCGCGGCTCCGGGACGGAACAGCCGGCGGCGGCCGCGGTGACCGCGAGGGCGGCGGCGAGCACCGTACGGCGGCGAGGAGTGGTCACGTGCGGGCTCCGTCCCTTCGGTACACGGGTCGTCTACAAGACGGATATCCGGTACCCGTGGTTGTGTACGAAAGGGCTCCTCGCTGCGAGGATTCCCCCGCGGAGAAGATCTTCGGGAAACTCCGCGCAGGGATGTCGAATGCGCCCCGTGGGCTACGACCCAGGGGTGACAGCACGCCGCAGGGGCGCGCGGGACGGGGAGGACACCCGAGATGAAGTACGTCGCGATGATCTACGGCAACCAGGCCAAGTGGGACTCCTTCCCGGCCGAGGCCTGGCCCGAGGCGATCGCCCGGCAGGAGGCCTTCAACCGCAAGTACCGGGAGAGCGGCGAACTGATCGGCGCGTACGGACTCGCCGACGCCGCCGCCGCCCGGCTCGTCCGCCGCGAGGGCGGCGCCCCCGTGGTCACCGACGGCCCGTACCTGGAGACCAAGGAGTACCTGGCCAGCTTCTACCTGCTCGACTGCGCCGGTCCGGAGCGGGCCCAGGAGATCGCCGCCGACATGCCCTTCGCGGACGTCGACCCCGTCGAGCTGTGGCCGGTCCTCCACGAGTCCGCGGCGGACGTGTGACGCGCTCGCACGAGACCGAGGACCTGCTGCGCACGTACGCGCCGCAGGTCCTCGGCGCGCTCGTCCGCCGGTACGGCGACTTCGACCTCTGCGAGGACGCCGTCCAGGAGGCCCTGATCGCCGCGGCCCGGCAGTGGCCCGGGGAGGGGGTGCCCGACCACCCGCGCGGCTGGCTGCTCACCGTCGCCGCCCGCAGGTACGTCGACCTGGTCCGCAGCGAGTCCGCGCGCAGGCGCCGTGAGGACGCCGTCGCGCTCGCCACCCCGGCGTCCGAGCTGCTCGCGCACGCCGCGGACGACACCCCGGGCAGCGACCGGGACGACTCCCTGTCGCTGCTGTTCCTCTGCTGCCGCCCGGAGCTCTCGCCGCCCAGCCGGATCGCGCTCACCCTGCGCGCGGTCGGCGGCCTCACCACCGCGCAGATCGCCGCCGCGTTCCTCGTGCCCGAGGCGACCATGGCGCAGCGGATCAGCCGCGCCAAGCAGACGATCAGGGCCGGCGGGTGGTCCCTCGCGCTGCCCGAGGGCGCGGACCGCACGGAGCGGCTGGCCGAGGTGCGGCACGTCCTGTACCTCGTCTTCAACGAGGGCTACACGGCCAGCGGCGGCGACGCGCTGACCGCGCCCGAGCTGTCCACGGAGGCGATCCGGCTCGCCCGGCTCCTGCACGGGCTCGTCCCCGACGACACCGAGACGGCCGGCCTGCTCGCCCTCATGCTGCTCACGGACGCCCGCCGCCCGGCCCGCACGGGCCCGCACGGCGAGCTGGTCCCGCTCGCGGAGCAGGACCGGGGGAGCTGGGACGCCCGGCTGATCGAGGAGGGCGTCGAGCTGATCAGCCGCACCCTGCCGCGCGGCGAGGTGGGCCCGTACCAGCTCCAGGCGGCGATCGCGGCCGTCCACGACGATGCCGGGTCCGCCGAGGCCACGGACTGGCCGCAGATCCTCGCGCTGTACGAGCTCCTGGAGCACACCGGTCCGAACCCGATGATCACGCTCAACCGCGCGGTCGCGGTCGCGATGGTGCACGGCCCGCGGGCGGGCCTCGACCTCCTGGACGAGCTGGCGGGGGACCGGCGGCTGGCCCGTCACCACCGCCTCCTCGCGACCCGCGCGCACCTCCTCGAACTCCTCGGCGACAAGGAGTCCGCGGCCGGCGCGTACCGGGAGGCGGCCCGCCACACGACGAGCGCACCGGAACGCCGGCACCTGACGGAACGGGCCCGGCGGCTCGGCTGAGGGGCGCGGGGCGCCCGCGGGTGCGCCTCGGCGCTTACCCGTACGTGACGTGGGGTACAGTCTTCGATCCCGATTGGCGGCGGGAAGGCCGCGTATGGCAGACTGTCGGGGTTGCTCGGTTGAGTGCCGATGCTGCGCGCCTCCCGTCGGGAGGACCGGAAGCGAGTCCCACAGTACTCGTCGACCCTTCGGGTCGGACGTACGGGAATCTTCTGGGAAGCGTCAGCGGGGTGCCGGCCAGGCTCCCGGTGGGTGTTCGGCCCCCGACTCGCGGTCCTGGTGACCGCACCCCCTTGGTTGGGAAATCCTCTGGGATTTCTGCGTAGAGGGAGTGCGACACGCCCGACCGCGTGGGTCGGAGGTAGGACGCGAACCGACCGGCGAGACAGAGCGTTACGAGACAAAGGACTACTAGTAGCCATGGCGGGACAGAAGATCCGCATCCGGCTCAAGGCCTACGACCACGAGGTCATCGACTCCTCGGCGAAGAAGATCGTCGAGACGGTGACCCGCACTGGTGCGTCGGTCGCGGGCCCGGTGCCGCTGCCCACTGAGAAGAACGTGTACTGCGTCATCAAGTCGCCGCACAAGTACAAGGACTCGCGCGAGCACTTCGAGATGCGCACGCACAAGCGCCTCATCGACATCCTCGACCCCACGCCGAAGACGGTTGACTCGCTCATGCGCCTCGACCTCCCGGCGGGCGTCGACATCGAGATCAAGCTCTGAGGGCGCGCAGATGGCTAAGAACATCAAGGGCATCCTGGGCGAGAAGCTCGGCATGACGCAGGTCTGGGACGAGAACAACCGGGTCGTCCCGGTGACCGTCGTCAAGGCCGGCCCCAATGTCGTGACCCAGGTGCGTACGAACGACGTCGACGGCTACGAGTCGGTCCAGATCGCCTTCGGCGAGATCGACCCGCGCAAGGTGAACAAGCCCCTCAAGGGTCACTTCGCCAAGGCCGACGTCACCCCGCGCCGCCACCTGGTGGAGCTCCGCACCGCTGACGCCTCCGAGTACACGCTCGGCCAGGAGATCACCGCCGAGCTCTTCGAGGCTGGCGTGAAGGTCGACGTCACCGGCAAGAGCAAGGGCAAGGGCTTCGCCGGTGTCATGAAGCGCCACAACTTCCGTGGTGGCAAGGCTTCGCACGGTGCCCACCGCGTGCACCGCAAGCCCGGTTCGATCGGTGGCTGCGCCACTCCGGGCCGTGTCTTCAAGGGCATGCGCATGGCCGGTCGCATGGGCAACGAGCGTGTGACCACCCAGAACCTGACCGTCCACGCCGTTGACGCCGAGAAGGGTCTGCTGCTCATCAAGGGCGCCGTCCCCGGCCCCAACGGTGGCCTCGTCCTGGTCCGCACCGCGGCCAAGGGGGTTTGAGGAACCGATGAGCACCATTGACATCCTTTCGCCGGCAGGCGACAAGGCCGGGACCGTCGAGCTCCCCGCGGAGATCTTCGGCGCCAAGGTCAGCGTTCCGCTGATCCACCAGGTCGTCGTCGCGCAGCTGGCCGCGGCCCGTCAGGGCACGCACAAGACCAAGACCCGTGGCGAAGTCCGCGGTGGCGGCAAGAAGCCCTACCGTCAGAAGGGCACCGGCCGCGCCCGTCAGGGTTCGACCCGCGCCCCGCAGTTCGCCGGTGGTGGCGTCGTCCACGGCCCGCAGCCGCGTGACTACTCGCAGCGGACCCCGAAGAAGATGAAGGCCGCCGCCCTCCGCGGTGCCCTCTCGGACCGGGCCAACCACTCCCGCATCCACGTCGTCACCGGCGTGGTCGAGGGTGAGGTCTCCACCAAGGCCGCGAAGACGCTGTTCGGCAAGATCTCGGAGCGCAAGAACCTGCTCCTGGTCGTCGAGCGCTCCGACGAGGCCGCGTGGCTGTCCGCTCGTAACCTGCCCCAGGTGCACATCCTGGAGCCGGGCCAGCTCAACACGTACGACGTGATCGTCTCCGACGACGTGGTCTTCACCCAGGCCGCCCTCGAGTCTTTCGTGTCTGGCCCCCAGACCGTTGAGACCGAAGGGAGCGACGCCTGATGACTGAGGCCGTCGTCACCAGCAAGACCTTCTCGGACCCGCGCGACATTCTGATCAAGCCGGTCGTCTCGGAGAAGAGCTACGCCCTGCTGGACGAGAACAAGTACACGTTCATCGTCGCGCCTGGCTCCAACAAGACCCAGATCAAGCAGGCCGTCGAGGCGGTCTTCTCGGTCAAGGTCACCGGGGTCAACACGATCAACCGCCAGGGCAAGCGCAAGCGCACCAAGGCCGGTTTCGGCAAGCGCAAGGACACCAAGCGCGCCATCGTGACCCTTGCCGAGGGCAACCGTATCGACATCTTCGGCGGTCCGACCGCCTAACGGCGGTCTGGATCGTCCGGAATCGGACGAGGACTGAGAAATGGGAATCCGCAAGTACAAGCCGACTACGCCGGGCCGCCGTGGCTCCTCCGTAGCCGACTTCGTCGAGATCACGCGGTCCACGCCGGAGAAGTCGCTGGTCCGCCCCCTGCACAGCAAGGGCGGCCGTAACAACACCGGTCGGATCACGGTTCGACACCAGGGTGGCGGCCACAAGCGCGCCTACCGCGTGATCGACTTCCGTCGTCACGACAAGGACGGCGTGCCGGCCAAGGTCGCTCACATCGAGTACGACCCCAACCGCACCGCGCGCATCGCGCTGCTCCACTACCTGGACGGCGAGAAGCGCTACATCATCGCCCCCAAGGGTCTGACGCAGGGTGACCGCGTCGAGAACGGCCCCGGCGCTGACATCAAGCCCGGCAACAACCTGGCGCTCCGCAACATCCCGGTCGGTACCACGATCCACGCGATCGAGCTCCGTCCCGGTGGCGGCGCCAAGTTCGCGCGCTCCGCTGGTGCGTCCGTGCAGCTGCTGGCGAAGGAGGGCACGATGGCCCACCTTCGTATGCCGTCCGGTGAGATCCGTCTCGTCGACGCCCGCTGCCGCGCCACCATCGGCGAGGTCGGCAACGCCGAGCAGTCGAACATCAACTGGGGCAAGGCCGGCCGTAAGCGCTGGCTTGGCGTTCGCCCGACCGTTCGCGGTGTGGCGATGAACCCGGTCGACCACCCGCACGGTGGTGGTGAGGGCAAGACCTCCGGTGGTCGTCACCCGGTCTCCCCGTGGGGTCAGAAGGAGGGTCGTACTCGCTCGCCGAAGAAGGCTTCGAGCAAGTACATCGTCCGCCGCCGCAAGACGAACAAGAAGCGCTAGGAGCGGGTTTAGATGCCGCGCAGTCTCAAGAAGGGACCCTTCGTCGACGGCCACCTCGTCAAGAAGGTGGACGCCCAGAACGAAGCCGGTACCAAGAACGTCATCAAGACCTGGTCCCGTCGCTCGATGATCATCCCGGCCATGCTCGGCCACACGATCGCGGTGCACAACGGCAAGACCCACATTCCGGTGTTTGTCACCGAGTCGATGGTCGGCCACAAGCTCGGCGAGTTCTCGCCGACGCGCACCTTCCGGGGTCACGTGAAGGACGACCGGAAGTCGAAGCGCCGCTAGTAGCGGGGTGGAATGACCATGACAGACACTGGAAGGACAACCATGGAAGCCAGGGCCCAGGCGCGGTACATCCGCGTCACGCCCATGAAGGCCCGCCGCGTGGTGGACCTTATCCGTGGCATGGATGCCACGGAGGCTCAGGCGGTCCTGCGTTTCGCCCCGCAGGCCGCGAGCGTGCCGGTCGGCAAGGTGCTGGACAGCGCCATTGCCAACGCCGCGCACAACTACGACCACACCGACGCCTCTTCGCTGGTCATCAGCGAGGCGTACGTGGATGAGGGCCCGACCCTGAAGCGGTTCCGTCCGCGTGCTCAGGGCCGTGCCTACCGGATCCGTAAGCGGACCAGCCACATCACCGTGGTCGTCAGCAGCAAGGAAGGAACCCGGTAATGGGCCAGAAGGTTAACCCGCATGGGTTCCGGCTCGGCATCACCACGGACTTCAAGTCCCGCTGGTACGCCGACAAGCTGTACAAGGACTACGTCAAGGAAGACGTCGCCATCCGTCGGATGATGACGTCCGGCATGGAGCGCGCCGGCATCTCGAAGGTTGAGATCGAGCGCACCCGTGACCGCGTGCGGGTGGACATCCACACCGCGCGTCCCGGCATCGTCATCGGCCGCCGTGGCGCCGAGGCCGACCGCATCCGCGGTGACCTCGAGAAGCTCACGGGCAAGCAGGTCCAGCTGAACATCCTCGAGGTCAAGAACCCCGAGATGGACGCCCAGCTGGTCGCTCAGGCCGTTGCCGAGCAGCTCTCCTCCCGCGTCTCCTTCCGTCGCGCCATGCGTAAGAGCATGCAGGGCACGATGAAGGCCGGCGCCAAGGGCATCAAGATCCAGTGCGGCGGTCGTCTCGGCGGCGCCGAGATGTCCCGCTCGGAGTTCTACCGCGAGGGTCGTGTGCCGCTGCACACGCTCCGCGCGAACGTGGACTACGGCTTCTTCGAGGCCAAGACGACCTTCGGTCGCATTGGCGTCAAGGTCTGGATCTACAAGGGCGACGTCAAGAACATCGCCGAGGTCCGCGCCGAGAACGCTGCGGCCCGTGCGGGTAACCGCCCGGCCCGTGGTGCCGGCGCTGGCGACCGCCCGGCCGGCCGTGGTGGCCGCGGTGGCGAGCGTGGCGGCCGCGGCCGCAAGCCGCAGCAGCAGTCCGCGCCGGCTGCCGAGGCCCCCAAGGCCGAGGCTCCCGCCGCCGCTGCCGCTCCGGCTGAGAGCACCGGAACGGAGGCCTGACCGACATGCTGATCCCCCGTAGGGTCAAGCACCGCAAGCAGCACCACCCGAAGCGCTCCGGCGCCAGCAAGGGTGGTACGCAGGTTGCGTTCGGCGAGTACGGCATTCAGGCCCTCACGCCGGCGTACGTGACCAACCGCCAGATCGAGGCGGCTCGTATCGCGATGACCCGCCACATCAAGCGTGGCGGCAAGGTCTGGATCAACATCTACCCGGACCGCCCGCTGACGAAGAAGCCCGCCGAGACCCGCATGGGTTCCGGTAAGGGTTCTCCGGAGTGGTGGATCGCGAACGTCAAGCCGGGTCGGGTGATGTTCGAACTGTCCTACCCGAACGAGAAGATCGCGCGCGAGGCCCTCACCCGTGCGGCCCACAAGCTGCCGATGAAGTGCAAGATCGTAAAGCGCGAAGCAGGTGAGCTGTGATGTCGGCCGGTACCAAGGCGTCCGAGCTGCGCGAGCTGGGCAACGAGGAGCTTCTCAACAAGCTCCGCGAGGCCAAGGAAGAGCTGTTCAACCTCCGCTTCCAGGCGGCGACGGGTCAGCTCGAGAACCACGGTCGGCTCAAGTCCGTCCGTAAGGACATCGCCCGGATCTACACCCTGATGCGTGAGCGTGAGCTGGGCATCGAGACGGTGGAGAACGCCTGATGAGCGAGAGCAACGTGACTGAGAAGACCGAGCGCAACGCTCGCAAGGTCCGCGAGGGCCTGGTCGTCAGCGACAAGATGGACAAGACCGTCGTCGTCGCTGTCGAGGACCGCGTCAAGCACGCGCTGTACGGCAAGGTCATCCGCCGTACGAACAAGCTCAAGGCTCACGACGAGCAGAACGCTGCCGGCATCGGCGACCGCGTCCTCCTGATGGAGACCCGGAAGCTGTCCGCCACGAAGCACTGGCGCGTCATCGAGATCCTCGAGAAGGCCAAGTAATTCTTGAAGGGGTAACCCTTCGAGTTCGTTCCGCCAGGCTCGGCCGGGGCTTCCACGCGAAGCCCCGGCCGGGAACCGGCAGACAAATCAGGAGATAGACGTGATCCAGCAGGAGTCGCGACTGCGTGTCGCCGACAACACTGGTGCCAAGGAGATCCTTTGCATCCGTGTTCTCGGTGGCTCGGGTCGCCGCTACGCGGGCATCGGTGACGTCATCGTCGCCACCGTCAAGGACGCGATCCCCGGTGGCAACGTGAAGAAGGGTGACGTCGTCAAGGCGGTCATCGTTCGCACCGTCAAGGAGCGCCGCCGCCAGGACGGCTCGTACATCCGCTTCGACGAGAACGCCGCTGTTATTCTCAAGAACGACGGCGACCCTCGTGGCACCCGTATCTTCGGCCCGGTCGGCCGTGAGCTGCGCGAGAAGAAGTTCATGAAGATCATCTCGCTCGCGCCGGAGGTGCTGTAAGCATGAAGATCAAGAAGGGCGACCTGGTCCAGGTCATCACCGGTAAGGACAAGGGCAAGCAGGGCAAGGTCATCACGGCCTTCCCCAGCGAGAACCGCGTCCTGGTCGAGGGTGTCAACCGGGTCAAGAAGCACACCAAGGCCGGCCCGTCGCAGGCCGGTGGCATCGTCACGACCGAGGCTCCGGTCCACGTCTCCAACGTCCAGCTGGTCGTGGAGAAGGACGGCAAGAAGGTCGTCACGCGTGTCGGTTACCGCTTCGACGACGAGGGCAACAAGATCCGCGTTGCCAAGCGGACGGGTGAGGACATCTGATGGCTACCACCACTCCGCGTCTCAAGACGAAGTACCGCGAGGAGATCGCGGGCAAGCTGCGTGAGGAGTTCTCCTACGAGAACGTCATGCAGATCCCCGGCCTCGTGAAGATCGTGGTCAACATGGGTGTCGGCGACGCCGCCCGTGACTCGAAGCTCATGGACGGTGCCGTCCGTGACCTGACCACCATCACCGGTCAGAAGCCGGCCATCACCAAGGCCCGCAAGTCCATCGCGCAGTTCAAGCTGCGCGAGGGTCAGCCGATCGGTGCGCACGTCACCCTCCGTGGCGACCGCATGTGGGAGTTCCTGGACCGCACCCTGTCGCTCGCGCTGCCGCGCATCCGCGACTTCCGTGGTCTGTCCCCCAAGCAGTTCGACGGGCGTGGCAACTACACCTTCGGTCTCACGGAGCAGGTCATGTTCCACGAGATCGACCAGGACAAGATCGACCGTGTCCGGGGTATGGACATCACCGTGGTGACCACGGCGACCAACGACGACGAGGGCCGTGCCCTTCTGCGTCACCTCGGCTTCCCGTTCAAGGAGGCGTAAGCGAGATGGCGAAGAAGGCTCTCATCGCGAAGGCTGCCCGCAAGCCCAAGTTCGGCGTGCGCGGCTACACGCGCTGCCAGCGCTGTGGTCGTCCCCACTCCGTGTACCGCAAGTTCGGCCTGTGCCGCGTGTGCCTTCGTGAGATGGCTCACCGTGGCGAGCTGCCGGGCGTGACCAAGAGCTCCTGGTAACTCCCTTCTGTCCATAGGACGTTAGGGATGACCAGAGACTCTCGGTAAGCATTGGGTCGGCGGAGGCCCACCCCCGCATGCTTTAGGCTTGTGGGGTTGGGCGTCCGCCGCCCGTACGACTTACTACGCCGTAGGTCCCCGCGCCGCACCCGTCCCGCCCCTGTGTGGGGAGAGGGATGGCGCATACAGGAAACCCCGGCGAGAGAGGCCGAAGGCCAATTCATGACCATGACTGATCCGATCGCGGACATGCTGACTCGTCTGCGTAACGCGAACTCGGCATACCACGACTCCGTGACGATGCCGCACAGCAAGATCAAGTCTCACATCGCGGAAATCCTCCAGCAGGAGGGCTTCATCACGGGCTGGAAGGTCGAGGACGCCGAGGTCGGCAAGAACCTCGTCCTCGAGCTCAAGTTCGGTCCGAACCGTGAGCGCTCCATCGCGGGCATCAAGCGGATCTCGAAGCCCGGTCTCCGGGTTTACGCGAAGTCCACCAACCTGCCGAAGGTCCTCGGCGGCCTGGGCGTGGCGATCATCTCCACGTCCCACGGTCTCCTGACCGGCCAGCAGGCAGGCAAGAAGGGCGTAGGTGGGGAAGTCCTCGCCTACGTCTGGTAGTCGGGAAAGGAAGGAAAGCTCATGTCGCGTATTGGCAAGCTGCCTATCCCGGTTCCCGCCGGTGTGGACGTCACCATCGAGGGCCGCACGGTCACGGTGAAGGGTTCCAAGGGCACCCTGAACCACACCGTTGCCGCGCCGATCGAGGTCGCTAAGGGTGAGGACGGCGTTCTCAACGTCACCCGCCCGAACGACGAGCGTCAGAACAAGGCCCTTCACGGCCTGTCCCGCACGCTGGTGGCCAACATGATCACCGGTGTGACCCAGGGTTACGTGAAGGCGCTCGAGATCAGCGGTGTCGGTTACCGCGTGGCCGCGAAGGGCTCCGCTCTGGAGTTCCAGCTCGGCTACAGCCACCCGATCCTGATCGAGGCGCCCGAGGGCATCTCGTTCAAGGTCGAGTCCCCGACCAAGTTCTCGGTCGAGGGCATCGACAAGCAGAAGGTCGGCGAGGTCGCGGCGAACATCCGCAAGCTGCGGAAGCCCGACCCGTACAAGGCCAAGGGCGTCAAGTACGCCGGCGAGGTCATCCGCCGCAAGGTCGGAAAGGCTGGTAAGTAAGCCATGGCATACGGTGTGAAGATCGCCAAGGGCGACGCTTACAAGCGTGCCGCCAAGGCCCGCCGCCACATCCGCATCCGCAAGAGCGTGTCGGGTACGGCGGAGCGTCCGCGCCTCGTCGTGACGCGTTCGAACCGTGGTATCACCGCTCAGGTCATCGACGACCTCAAGGGTCACACCCTTGCGTCGGCGTCGACCCTGGACGCGTCGATCCGCGGCGGCGAGGGTGACAAGTCCGCGCAGGCCAAGCAGGTCGGTTCCCTGGTCGCCGAGCGCGCCAAGGCCGCCGGCGTCGAGGCTGTCGTGTTCGACCGTGGTGGCAACAGGTACGCCGGGCGCATTGCCGCTCTGGCTGACGCCGCCCGCGAAGCCGGGCTGAAGTTCTAAGCCCCGGTTCCGGGACTAACGGACGTAACAGAGAGAGGTAATCCAATGGCTGGACCCCAGCGCCGCGGAAGCGGTGCCGGTGGCGGCGAGCGGCGGGACCGGAAGGGCCGCGACGGTGGCGCTGCCGCCGAGAAGACCGCGTACGTTGAGCGCGTTGTCGCGATCAACCGCGTCGCCAAGGTTGTCAAGGGTGGTCGCCGCTTCAGCTTCACCGCGCTGGTCGTGGTGGGCGACGGTGACGGCACCGTAGGTGTCGGTTACGGCAAGGCCAAGGAAGTTCCCGCGGCCATTGCCAAGGGTGTCGAGGAAGCCAAGAAGAACTTCTTCAAGGTTCCGCGCATCCAGGGCACCATCCCTCACCCGATCACGGGCGAGCGTGCCGCGGGCGTCGTGCTCCTGAAGCCGGCTTCCCCCGGTACCGGTGTCATCGCCGGTGGCCCGGTGCGCGCCGTGCTCGAGTGCGCCGGCGTTCACGACATCCTGTCGAAGTCGCTTGGCTCGTCCAACGCGATCAACATCGTGCACGCGACCGTGGCGGCCCTCAAGGGCCTGCAGCGTCCCGAGGAGATCGCGGCTCGCCGTGGTCTGCCCCTCGAGGACGTCGCCCCCGCGGCTCTGCTCCGTGCACGTGCTGGGGCGGGTGCGTAATGGCTCGCCTCAAGGTCACGCAGACGAAGTCGTACATCGGCAGCAAGCAGAACCACCGCGACACCCTGCGTTCGCTTGGCCTCAAGAAGGTCAACGACGTGGTTGTCAAGGAGGACCGCCCCGAGTTCCGCGGAATGGTTCACACCGTCCGCCACCTCGTGACGGTCGAGGAGGTTGACTGACATGGCGGAGACCAACCCGCTGAAGGCCCACAACCTCCGTCCCGCCCCCGGTGCCAAGACCGCGAAGACCCGTGTCGGTCGTGGTGAGGCGTCGAAGGGTAAGACGGCCGGTCGTGGTACCAAGGGCACCAAGGCCCGTTACCAGGTTCCGCAGCGCTTCGAGGGTGGGCAGATGCCCCTCCACATGCGTCTGCCGAAGCTCAAGGGCTTCAAGAACCCGTTCCGCACCGAGTACCAGGTCGTGAACCTGGACAAGCTCGGCGCTCTCTACCCCGAGGGTGGAGAGGTCACGGTGGCCGACCTGGTCGCCAAGGGCGCGGTTCGCAAGAACCAGCTCGTCAAGGTGCTCGGCACCGGCGAGATCACCGTGGCGCTGCAGGTGACGGTCGACGCCGTCTCCGGCTCCGCCAAGGAGAAGATCGCCGCCGCCGGCGGCACCGTCACCGAGCTCGTCTGAGACGACTCGATGGCCTGAACATCCGATCGGGGATGCCTCTCAAAAGGGGCATCCCCGATTGGTCGTTCCTAGGGGGGCACGGTCGCCGGTAAGGTGGCGTGCACTGTCTAGGCTCCGTGCGGTATGCCCGCACGGAATTGATGACCGATACCCAATCGTCGAACCTCAAGACCGTCACCCTTGACGCATAGCGCGGGGGTCGCAGGAGGCACCGTGCTCACCGCGTTCGCCCGGGCGTTCAAGACGCCCGACCTGCGCAAGAAGCTGCTCTTCACTCTCGGCATCATCGTGCTGTACCGCCTCGGGGCCCACATCCCGGTGCCCGGCGTCAGCTACGAAGCCGTCCAGCAGTGTGTCAAGCAGGCCAGCGAGGGCAACAACAGCCTGTTCGGCCTGGTCAACATGTTCAGTGGCGGGGCGCTGCTGCAGATCACCATCTTCGCGCTCGGCATCATGCCGTACATCACGGCGAGCATCATCCTGCAGCTGCTGACCGTCGTGATCCCGCGCCTGGAAGCCCTCAAGAAGGAGGGCCAGTCCGGTACTGCCAAGATCACGCAGTACACCCGGTACCTGACGGTCGCCCTCGCGGTCCTCCAGGGCACCGGTCTCGTCGCCACGGCCAAGAGCGGCGCGCTGTTCAGCGGATGCTCGGTGGCGGACCAGGTCGTGCCCGACCCGTCGATCTTCACCATCGCCACCATGGTCATCACCATGACCGCCGGCACCTGCATCGTCATGTGGCTCGGCGAGGTCATCACGGACCGTGGCATCGGCAACGGCATGTCGATCCTCATGTTCATCTCGATCGCCGCCGGCTTCCCGGGTGCCCTGTGGGCCATCAAGGAGAGCGGCAAGCTCGCCAAGGGCTGGATCGAGTTCGGCACCGTCATCCTCATCGGCTTCGTGATGGTGGCCCTCGTGGTCTTCGTCGAGCAGGCCCAGCGCCGCATTCCGGTGCAGTACGCGAAGCGCATGATCGGTCGGCGCTCCTACGGCGGAACGTCCACTTACATCCCGTTGAAGGTGAATCAGGCAGGTGTGATTCCTGTCATCTTCGCGTCGTCGCTTCTCTACATCCCGGCCTTGATCGCGCAGTTCTCGAACTCCACCGCGGGGTGGAAGACCTGGATCGAAGCCCACTTCGTCAAGGGTGACCACCCGTACTACATCGCCGCGTACTTCCTCCTGATCGTGTTCTTCGCCTTCTTCTACGTGGCGATCTCGTTCAACCCCGAGGAAGTTGCCGACAACATGAAGAAGTATGGTGGCTTCATCCCGGGTATCCGGGCTGGTCGACCTACTGCCGAGTACCTGAGCTACGTGCTCAACCGGATCACTTGGCCGGGCTCGCTGTACTTGGGTCTGATCGCTCTTGTGCCGACGATGGCGTTGGCAGGCTTCGGTGGCGCCAATGCCAACTTCCCCTTCGGCGGGACGAGCATCCTCATCATCGTGGGTGTGGGGCTGGAGACCGTGAAGCAGATCGAGAGCCAGCTCCAGCAGCGCAATTACGAAGGGTTCCTCCGCTGATGCGAATCGTCCTCGTCGGACCGCCCGGGGCCGGGAAGGGAACGCAGGCCGCGTACCTTGCCAAGAACCTGGACATCCCGCACATCTCCACGGGTGACCTGTTCCGTGCCAACATCTCGCAGGGCACGGCGCTGGGCCTGGAGGCGCAGTCGTACATGAAGGCCGGCCAGCTCGTGCCGGACTCCGTGACGATCGGGATGGCCAAGGACCGCATGGAGCAGTCGGACGCCGTGAACGGCTTCCTGCTCGACGGGTTCCCCCGCAACGTGGCCCAGGCCGAGGCCCTGGACGAGATCCTCAAGGCCGGTCACGTCCAGCTGGACGCGGTCCTGGACCTCGAGGTCCCCGAGGACGAGGTCGTGAAGCGGATCGCGGGTCGCCGCATCTGCCGCAACGACAGTGCGCACGTCTTCCACGTGACGTACAACGCTCCGAAGACCGAGGGCGTCTGCGACGCCTGCGGCGGCGAGCTCTACCAGCGCGACGACGACTCCGAGGAGACCGTCCGTCGGCGCCTGGAGGTCTACCACACGGAGACCGAGCCGATCATCGACTACTACCGGGCGCAGAACCTGGTGTCGACGATCTCGGCGCTCGGCAAGGTGGACGAGGTCACCGCCAAGGCGATGGACGCGCTCAAGAAGTAACCCCTGGTTCGTGCGATACGGCCGCGGTGCCCCTCAGGGGCGCCGCGGCCGTATCGTTGTTCTGTTCCCCTTACCCGAAGGAAAGGCCGCGGCCACGATGGTGCAGATCAAGACCCCCGAGCAGATCGCGAAGATGCGCGAGGCGGGGCTGGTCGTCGCCGCCATCCACGCGGCGACCCGCGAGGCGGCCGTGCCGGGCGCCACGACGAAGGACCTGGACGAGGTCGCGCGGAAGGTCATCGCCGATCACGGGGCGAAGTCGAACTTCCTCGGGTACGGCGGTTTCCCCGCGACGATCTGCACCTCGGTGAACGAGGTCGTCGTCCACGGCATCCCCGACGACAAGACCGTCCTCAAGGACGGCGACATCATCTCCATCGACGCCGGCGCGATCGTGGACGGCTGGCACGGTGACGCGGCCTACACGGCCTTCGTGGGCACCGGTCACGCGCCCGAGCTCGTCGAGCTCTCCCGGGTCACCGAGGAGTCGATGTGGGCCGGCCTCGCGGCCATGAAGCTCGGCAACCGCCTCGTCGACATCTCCAAGGCGATCGAGACGTACATCAAGCGGCAGCCCCGCCCCGCGGTCGGCGACCACAGCCTCGGCCGCTACGGGATCATCGAGGACTACGGCGGCCACGGCATCGGCACCGAGATGCACATGGACCCGCACCTCCTGAACTACGTCTCCCGCAAGCGCGGCAAGGGCCCCAAGCTCGTCCCCGGCCTCTGCCTCGCCATCGAGCCCATGGTCTCCCTCGGCACCCCTCACACCGAGGTCCTCGAGGACGACTGGACCGTCATCACCACCGACGGCACCTGGTCCTCCCACTGGGAGCACTCCGTGGCCCTCACCGAGGAAGGCCCCCTCGTCCTCACCGCCGTCGACGGAGGCAAGGCCAAGCTGGCGGAGCTCGGCGTGACGGCGGCGCCGGACCCGCTGGGGTAGGGGTCGTTTCTGTGGCGTTGCGGCCTGCGTAAGGATCAGTCGGGGTGGGCAGACTTCCCGATTCGTCTTTTCCTGGGGCCTGACGTAGACTGATGCGTCGGCTCTCGTGTACCCGTGTGTCCGCATGCGGCGGCGAGAGTCGATCAAGGTAGCCGATTCGAAAGGCGAAGCGTGGCCAAGAAGCAAGGTGCCATCGAAATCGAGGGCACCGTGATCGAGTCCCTCCCGAACGCCATGTTCAAGGTGGAGCTCCAGAACGGTCACAAGGTCCTCGCGCACATCTCCGGCAAGATGCGGATGCACTACATCCGAATCCTTCCGGACGACCGGGTCGTCGTGGAGCTTTCTCCCTACGACCTGACGCGTGGCCGGATCGTCTACCGGTACAAGTAGATCTTGCCCGCACCCCGCCTCCGTGCGCGGGTGGTGGCACTGACCCGGAGAACCTCACATCCCATGAAGGTCAAGCCGAGCGTCAAGAAGATCTGCGACAAGTGCAAGGTGATCCGCCGTCACGGCCGGGTCATGGTCATCTGCGACAACCTGCGCCACAAGCAGCGCCAGGGCTGACGCACGCCGACCGACCTGCATTTCGCAGTTCTTCGCGCGACGCATAGCAACACGACATACGCAGAGCCCGTCGGACCGTGTTCCACGGTTGACGGCACCTCCGGCGGGGGCCGGGGACCCGGACGTACCACTGCTTCGAGAGGAGCGGTCGGCGGTCGGGAGCGGTTCTGCAGCAGACCCCCGAGAACACAGGAGCCATTGAATGGCACGCGTTTCCGGTGTTGACATCCCGCGCGAAAAGCGTGTGGTGGTCGCACTCACCTACGTCTTCGGCATCGGGCGTACCCGGTCCGAGGAGATCCTCGCCTCGACCGGTGTGAACCCGTCCACCCGTGTCCGCGACCTTGCCGAGGAAGACCTCGTCAAGATCCGCGAGTACGTGGACGCCAACCTCCAGACCGAGGGTGACCTCCGTCGCGAGATCGCCGCCGACATCCGCCGCAAGGTCGAGATCGGCTGCTACCAGGGCCTCCGCCACCGTCGTGGCCTGCCCGTCCGCGGCCAGCGCACCAGCACGAACGCTCGTACCCGCAAGGGCCCGCGTCGCGCCATCGCCGGCAAGAAGAAGCCGGGCAAGAAGTAGTCCTCAGCGGACGCTTGACCAAGCGGTCTTCGCTGTAGGACCGACCACCTCCCGTAGGAGTTATAGATGCCCCCCAAGGGTCGTCAGGGCGCTGCCAAGAAGGTGCGCCGCAAGGAAAAGAAGAACGTCGCTCACGGCCACGCGCACATCAAGAGCACGTTCAACAACACGATCGTCTCGATCACGGACCCCTCGGGCAACGTGATCTCCTGGGCCTCCGCCGGCCACGTCGGCTTCAAGGGCTCGCGCAAGTCCACCCCCTTCGCCGCGCAGATGGCCGCCGAGTCGGCCGCCCGCCGCGCGCAGGAGCACGGCATGCGCAAGGTCGACGTCTTCGTCAAGGGTCCGGGCTCCGGCCGCGAGACCGCGATCCGCTCCCTCCAGGCCACGGGCCTCGAGGTCGGTTCGATCCAGGACGTCACCCCCACGCCGCACAACGGCTGCCGTCCCCCCAAGCGCCGCCGCGTCTGACGCTCGGCTGCTTGATCAGGACTTCGGGCGGTACGGCTCTTCGGGCCGTGCCGCCCGTACCCTTGCAGTACCAGAAGTGATCCGTCGGGCGTCAAATAGTGGGCGTCCACGACTGAAGGACAAAGAGACATGCTGATCGCTCAGCGTCCGTCGCTGACCGAAGAGGTCGTCGACGAGTTCCGCTCCCGGTTCGTGATCGAGCCGCTGGAGCCGGGCTTCGGTTACACCCTCGGCAACTCCCTCCGCCGTACCCTCCTGTCCTCGATCCCGGGTGCCGCCGTCACCAGCATCCGCATCGACGGTGTCCTGCACGAGTTCACCACCGTGCCGGGCGTCAAGGAGGACGTCACCGACCTCATCCTGAACATCAAGCAGCTGGTCGTCTCCTCGGAGCACGACGAGCCGGTCGTGATGTACCTGCGCAAGCAGGGTCCGGGTCTGGTCACCGCCGCCGACATCGCGCCCCCGGCCGGTGTCGAGGTGCACAACCCCGACCTCGTCCTCGCCACGCTCAACGGCAAGGGCAAGCTGGAGATGGAGCTGACCGTCGAGCGCGGTCGCGGCTACGTCTCCGCCGTCCAGAACAAGCAGGCGGGCCAGGAGATCGGCCGTATCCCGGTCGACTCCATCTACTCGCCGGTGCTCAAGGTCACGTACAAGGTCGAGGCGACCCGTGTCGAGCAGCGCACCGACTTCGACAAGCTGATCGTCGACGTCGAGACCAAGCAGGCCATGCGCCCGCGTGACGCCATGGCGTCCGCCGGCAAGACCCTGGTCGAGCTGTTCGGTCTGGCGCGCGAGCTCAACATCGACGCCGAGGGCATCGACATGGGCCCGTCCCCCACGGACGCCGCCCTGGCCGCCGACCTCGCGCTGCCGATCGAGGAGCTCGAGCTCACCGTTCGTTCGTACAACTGCCTCAAGCGCGAGGGCATCCACTCCGTGGGTGAGCTCGTGGCGCGTTCCGAGGCCGACCTGCTCGACATCCGCAACTTCGGTGCGAAGTCGATCGACGAGGTCAAGGCGAAGCTGGCCGGCATGGGCCTGGCCCTCAAGGACAGCCCGCCCGGATTCGACCCGACCGCCGCCGCCGACGCCTTCGGCGCCGACGACGACGCGGACGCGGGCTTCGTCGAGACCGAGCAGTACTGAGGACTCGGGCCTCACGGTCCGTACCCGGGTGCGGGAGCACCGCGCTTGACCGCGCAGTCCCCGCCCCCTCTCCGGGCCCCTGACGGGGCCCGGATCTCCGACGGGTGACCGCCCGCTCGGACACTGACACCGGTACCTCACACGGCCGGTGCAGATCACAAGGAGAAACACCATGCCGCGTCCCGCGAAGGGTGCCCGCCTCGGCGGTTCCGCCGCGCACGAGAAGCTGCTCCTCGCCAACCTGGCGAAGTCGCTCTTCGAGCACGGCCGCATCACCACGACCGAGGCCAAGGCCCGTCGCCTGCGTCCGGTCGCCGAGCGCCTGATCACCAAGGCGAAGAAGGGCGACATCCACAACCGTCGCCTGGTGCTGCAGTCGATCACCGACAAGGGGATCGTCCACACCCTCTTCACCGAGATCGCCCCGCGTTACTCGGAGCGTCCGGGTGGCTACACCCGCATCACCAAGATCGGCAACCGTCGTGGCGACAACGCCCCGATGGCCGTGATCGAGCTGGTCGAGGGCGAGATCGCCAAGAAGGCGACCGTCGCCGAGGCCGAGGCCGCCACCGTGCGCGCCGTCAAGGAGGCCGACGCGGCCGCCGAGGCTCCGGCCGAGGAGTCGAAGGACGCGTAAGCGTTTCTTCCGTTTCTCGTGAGCGGGCCCGTACCCCCTGGGGTGCGGGCCCGCTCCCGTGTGTTTGAGAGGATCTCCGCGTGAGCGACGACGTGCAGGACGGATTCGTACGGGTACGGCTGGACCTTTCGTACGACGGCAAGGACTTCTCCGGCTGGGCCAAGCAGGCCCAGGGGCAGCGGACCGTGCAGGGGGACATCGAGGACGCGCTGCGGACCGTGACCCGGTCCAAGGAGACGTACGAGCTGACCGTCGCCGGCCGGACCGACGCCGGGGTGCACGCACGGGGCCAGGTCGCCCATGTCGACCTGCCCGTGGACCTGTGGCACGAGCACCGGGACAAGCTGCTGCGGCGGCTCGCCGGGCGGCTCTCCCACGACGTGCGGATCTGGAGGGTCGAGGAGGCCCCCGCCGGGTTCAACGCCCGGTTCTCCGCGATCTGGCGCCGGTACGCCTACCGGGTCACCGACAACCCGGGCGGGGTCGACCCGCTGCTGCGCGGGCACGTCCTGTGGCACGACTGGACCCTCGACATGGACGCCATGAACGAGGCCGCCACGGCGCTCGTCGGCGAGCACGACTTCGCCGCGTACTGCAAGAGGCGCGAGGGCGCCACGACCATCCGCACGCTCCAGGTGCTGCGGTGGGAGCGGCGGGACGACGGGGTCCTGGAGGCGACCGTCAAGGCGGACGCCTTCTGCCACAACATGGTCCGCTCGCTCGTCGGCGCGCTGCTCTTCGTCGGCGACGGCCACCGGCCCGTGGACTGGCCGGGCAAGGTGCTCGCCGCCGGGGTCCGGGACTCGGCCGTGCACGTCGTACGGCCGCACGGCCTCACCCTCGAAGAGGTCGGCTACCCGGCCGACGAGCTCCTGGCCGCCCGCAACCGGGAGGCCAGGAACAAGCGGTCACTGCCCGGGAGCGCCGGCTGCTGCTGAGGCCTGGGCGCGGCCGCGGGCGTAGATCTGGTTGAACGCGAAGGTGCCCAGGTCGTCGCTGGCCTGGAAGACGGGCTTGTCGGCCATGGAGACCTTCTTGCCGTTGGTGAAGCCGGCCTGGGTGAAGTACGCGTAGCGGCCGATCGAGTTCGAGCGGCGCAGGCAGACCGTGGCGTGGCAGAAGTCACCCACGCCCGAGCCGACCAGCGGGGCGATGCCGCCGGTGGCCTGGCTCTTGGCCTTGAGGGCCGCGGCCTCGGACGGGAAGACGGCGATGCCGACGGTGATCGCCACGCCGTCCTTCACGTAGGTGGCGCGGAGGACGCGCTGGCAGCCGTTGCGCTCCAGGACGGCGCCGAGGCCGCCCTGGGTGACGAACGCGCAGTTCGCCGTGGCCGAGGCCGCGCCCTTCTTGTACGGGCGCTTGTTCATCGACATCTGCTTGCCCGGGAAGAGGCCGTCGGTGGTGAGCGGCGCCTTGTCCTTCTTCGGGTCGGTGATGTAGTCCATCGGGTTCGGCGGGGGCGGCGGCGCCACCGAGGAGAACGTCGGCTCGGGAGTCGGCGTGCCGATGGGGGAGGCCGTGCCGGTCGGCGCCTCACCGCCGTGCTTCGCCGAGTCGTTGTTCTTGTTGGTCGTCACGACGGCGGTGGCGACGATCGCGCCCACCGCCAGGGTGGCCAGCGCCCCGCCGCCGATCAGCAGCCAGCGCTTGCGGCGGCCGCGGCTGGCGGAGGCGTCGGCGAGCGCGCCCCAGTCAGGGGTCGGCCCGCCGCCCTGTGCGCCCGGGAAGGGGTCCTGTGCGCCGGGGAAGGGTGCCTGCGCGCCCGGGAAGGGGCCCGCCCCGCCGTACCCCTGCTGCTGTCCGTATCCGGGCTGCTGTCCGTACCCCTGCGGCTGCCCCTGCCCGGGCTGCTGTCCGTACCCCTGCGGCTGCCCCTGCCCGGGCTGCTCGCCGTACCCCTGCTGCCCCTGCTGCGGCTCCTGCGGCCACTGCGGTCCCCCAAAGCTCATGCCGCGCATCCTAAACCGGTTGGGCGCAGCGGACGCGGGCGGTGACAATGCACCCATGGGACATGTCGAGGCCGCGCATCTGGAGTACTACCTTCCCGACGGGCGGGTCCTGCTCGGGGACGCCTCCTTCCGGGTCGGGGAGGGGGCCGTCGTCGCCCTCGTCGGGGCCAACGGCGCCGGCAAGACGACCCTCCTCCGGCTGATCGCGGGAGAGCTCCAGCCGCACGGCGGCACCGTCACCGTCAGCGGTGGACTCGGCGTGATGCCGCAGTTCGTCGGCTCCGTGCGGGACGAGTCCACCGTCCGCGACCTGCTGGTGTCGGTCGCCCAGCCCCGTATCCGGGACGCGGCGAAGGCGGTCGACGAGGCCGAGCACCTGATCATGACCGTCGACGACGAGGCCGCGCAGATGAAGTACGCGCAGGCCCTCAGCGACTGGGCCGAGGTGCAGGGCTACGAGGCGGAGACCGTCTGGGACATCTGCACGACGGCCGCGCTCGGGATGCCGTACGAGAAGGCCCAGTTCCGGCAGGTGCGGACGCTCTCCGGCGGCGAGCAGAAGCGGCTCGTCCTGGAGTCGCTGCTGCGCGGCCCGGACGAGGTGCTGCTCCTCGACGAGCCGGACAACTACCTCGACGTGCCCGGCAAGCGGTGGCTGGAGGAGCGGCTGCGGGAGACCCGCAAGACCGTGCTCTTCATCTCCCACGACCGGGAGCTGCTCTCCCGGGGCGCGCAGAAGATCGTCGCGGTCGAGCCCGGCCCGGCCGGTTCGGACGTGTGGGTGCACGGTGGCGGCTTCGACACCTTCCACGAGGCGCGACGGGAGCGGTTCGCCCGCTTCGAGGAGCTGAAGCGGCGCTGGGAGGAGAAGCACGCCCAGCTGAAGAAACTGGTCCTCAACCTGCGGCAGGCGGCGGCGGTCAGCCACGACATGGCCTCCCGGTACGCGGCGGCGCAGACCCGGCTGCGGAAGTTCGAGGAGGCGGGTCCGCCGCCGGAGCCGCCGCGCGAGCAGGACATCCGGATGCGGCTGCGCGGCGGACGGACCGGCGTGCGGGCCGTGACCTGCGAGAACCTTGAGCTGACCGGTCTGATGAAGCCGTTCTCGCTGGAGATCTTCTACGGGGAGCGGGTCGCCGTCCTCGGCTCGAACGGCTCCGGCAAGTCGCACTTCCTGCGGCTGCTCGCGGGGGACCCGTCGGTCGCCCACACGGGGACGTGGAAGCTCGGCGCGCGGGTCGTGCCGGGGCACTTCGCGCAGACCCACGCCCATCCCGAACTGGCCGGCCGGCCGCTCGTCGACATCCTGTGGACGGAGCACGCCAAGGACCGGGGCGGCGCGATGTCGGTGCTGCGGCGCTACGAGCTGGAGCGGCAGGGCGACCAGCCGTTCGACAAGCTGTCGGGCGGGCAGCAGGCGCGGTTCCAGATCCTGCTCCTGGAGCTGGCGGGGACGACGGCGCTGCTCCTCGACGAGCCGACGGACAACCTGGACCTGGAGTCGGCGGAGGCCCTGCAGGACGGGCTGGAGTCGTACGACGGGACCGTGATGGCCGTCACGCACGACCGCTGGTTCGCGAAGAGCTTCGACCGGTTCCTGGTGTTCGGGTCGGACGGTGTCGTACGGGAGACGTCCGAGCCGGTGTGGGACGAGCGGCGGGTCGAGCGGGCGCGCTGACCTCGGGCGGGCGGCGGGTCGCGCGGGCGCGCTGACCTGGTGGCCCGCGGCGTTTTGACCCTTCGGGGGTGGCGCGGGTACTGTTGCGGTTTGTTATGCGTAGTGGCTTCGTCGTTCTCACGCGAAGGGCCCTTACGCAGGTTCCCTGGAGCAGTTACCAGTGGCTCGCATACGGGCGGTGTTCCCGGCAGTGCAGGCCCCAGCTGCATGATCGCTTCAGGTGTGTCTGGACTCCATCCACTGAAGAAGCGAAGGCTACGAAGTGCGTACGTACAGCCCCAAGCCCGGCGATGTCACTCGCCAGTGGCACATCATCGACGCGCAGGACGTTGTCCTGGGCCGTCTGGCGACCACGGCTGCGAACCTCCTGCGAGGCAAGCACAAGCCGGTTTACGCGCCCCACATGGACATGGGCGACTTTGTCATCATCATCAACGCTGACAAGGTGCACCTGTCCGGCAACAAGAAGACCCAGAAGCTGGCGTACCGCCACTCCGGCTTCCCGGGCGGTCTGCGCTCCGTCCGTTACGACGAGCTGCTGGCCAAGAACCCCGAGAAGGCCGTCGAGAAGGCCATCAAGGGCATGATCCCCAAGAACTCCCTGGGCCGTCAGATGATCTCGAAGCTGAAGGTCTACGCGGGCGAGAACCACCCGCACGCTGCGCAGCAGCCGGTTCCGTTCGAGATCACCCAGGTCGCGCAGTAGTTCCGGCCACACCCCCTAAGAACGAAAGAAATCTGAGGAGAATCGTGGCCGAGACCACCCCCGAGACCCCCGTCGACGAGTTCGAGGGCGTTGAGGAGTACACCACCGAGACCGAGCTCGTCGAGGGTGAGTACACCTCCGAGTCGCTCGCGTCCCGCTTCGGCGACCCGCAGCCGGCCGCCGGCCTGGGCCGTCGCAAGAACGCCATCGCCCGCGTCCGGATCGTTCCGGGCACCGGCAAGTGGAAGATCAACGGTCGCACCCTTGAGGACTACTTCCCCAACAAGGTGCACCAGCAGGAAGTCAACGAGCCCTTCAAGGTGCTCGAGCTCGACAACCGCTACGACGTCATCGCCCGCATCGCGGGTGGCGGTGTCTCCGGCCAGGCCGGCGCCCTGCGCCTCGGTGTGGCCCGTGCGCTGAACGAGGCGGACGTCGAGAACAACCGCCCGGCGCTGAAGAAGGCCGGCTTCCTCTCCCGCGACGACCGTGCGGTCGAGCGCAAGAAGGCCGGTCTCAAGAAGGCCCGTAAGGCCCCGCAGTACAGCAAGCGTTAATCACGCCTGCTCGGACTGTTCTCGTACGCCCCGGCGGCACTGCCCGTGCCGTCGGGGCGTACGTTTTTTCATAACCTCTTTCATCAGCTTGGGCACGTATTCCTCGGAGGACAGCTGTGGGACGACTCTTCGGCACGGACGGCGTACGCGGTGTCGCCAACGCGGACCTGACGGCGGAGCTCGCGCTCGGTCTGTCGGTCGCGGCGGCGCACGTGCTGGCGGAGGCGGGCACCTTCGAGGGGCACCGGCCGACCGCCGTCGTCGGGCGTGACCCCCGCGCCTCCGGAGAGTTCCTGGAGGCCGCCGTCGTGGCCGGCCTCGCCAGCGCCGGAGTCGACGTGCTGCGCGTCGGCGTGCTGCCCACCCCGGCCGTGGCCCACCTCACCGGCGTCCTCGGCGCCGACCTCGGCGTGATGCTCTCCGCCAGCCACAACGCCATGCCCGACAACGGCATCAAGTTCTTCGCGCGCGGCGGCCACAAGCTCGCCGACGACCTCGAGGACAAGATCGAGGCCGTGTACGAGGAGCACCGCACCGGCGCCCCCTGGGAGCGCCCGACCGGTGCCGGCGTCGGCCGCGTCCGCGACTACGACGAGGGCTTCGAGACGTACGTCTCCCACCTGATCTCCGTCCTCCCCAACCGGCTCGACGGCCTCAAGATCGTCCTCGACGAGGCGCACGGCGCCGCCGCCCGCGTCTCGCCCGAGGCCTTCACCCGGGCCGGCGCCCAGGTCGTCACCATCGGCGCCGAGCCGGACGGCCTCAACATCAACGACGGCTGCGGCTCCACCCACCTCGGGCTGCTCCGCGCCGCCGTCGTCGAGCACGGCGCCG
Organism: Streptomyces sp. NPDC043176; assembly: GCF_056436715.1. Classification (NCBI taxonomy): domain Bacteria; kingdom Bacillati; phylum Actinomycetota; class Actinomycetes; order Kitasatosporales; family Streptomycetaceae; genus Streptomyces; species Streptomyces sp. NPDC043176. Next base: position 212,198 of record NZ_JBWKCA010000003.1, on the reverse strand, counting down.
ACCTGGGCATCGCCCACGACGGCGACGCCGACCGCTGCCTCGCCGTGGACGCCGCCGGCGACGAGGTCGACGGCGACCAGATCCTCGCCGTCCTGGCCCTCGCCATGCGCGAGGCGGGCACGCTGCGCGGCGACACCGTCGTCGCGACCGTCATGTCGAACCTGGGCTTCAAGCTCGCCATGGAGCGCGAGGGACTCAACCTCGTCCAGACCGCGGTCGGCGACCGCTACGTCCTGGAGTCCATGAAGGAGAACGGCTACGCGCTCGGCGGCGAGCAGTCCGGGCACGTCATCGTGCTCGACCACGCCACCACCGGCGACGGCACCCTCACCGGTCTGATGCTGGCCGCCCGCGTCGCGGCCACCGGCAAGTCCCTCGCGGACCTCGCCGGCGTGATGGAGCGGCTCCCGCAGATCCTCATCAACGTCAAGGACGTCGACAAGTCGCGGGTGAACACCTCCGGCGAGCTCGCCGCGGCCGTCACCGAGGCCGAGCGCGAGCTGGGTTCCACCGGCCGCGTCCTGCTGCGCTCCTCCGGCACCGAGCCGCTGGTCCGCGTCATGGTCGAGGCCGCCGACATCGAGCAGGCCCGCGCGGTCGCGCAGCGCCTCGCGGACGTCGTGAAGTCCGCGCTGGGCTAGCCTTTCTGAGGCACCGTCATGCGTACGCGTGAGGGCCCGTCGCACCGGACTCCGGTGTGACGGGCCCTCGTGCGCGAGGCGGGGTCAGCCCCTTCGCAGCCGCTGCTTGAGACGCCCGCGCTGGGTGCGCCACAGCCGCTTCTGCAGGGCCAGGGTCGCCGTACCCGCGAGGATGATGCCGAGCAGGTTGAGCAGCAGCTGCCCGCTCGACCCCCACATCTGGGCGAGCTCGCCGTAGCTCAGGGCCACCGCCGCGTTCGCCGCCGCCGGGACCGTGGTCACCGAGATCGCCACCCCCACCAGGGCGCCCGACTTCGACGACGTCAGGGAGAGGGTGCCGGCCGCGCCCGCCAGCAGCGCCACCACGAACGAGAACGGGTCCGGCTGCCAGATGAAGCCGGTCTGGGGGCGTTCGGCGTCCAGCATGGCGTCGCTGAACAGGTCCAGCCAGTCCATGAACAGGCTGAACAGGGTCGTCGCCAGGATCGCCGACAGGAAGCCGATGAGCAGCGCCGTCAGGGAACGGGCCGCCAGCTTCGGCGCGCGCTGCACGATCGCCGTGCACACCCCGGCGAGCGGGCCGAACTCCGGGCCGACCGCCATGGCGCCCACGATCAGGATCGCGTTGTCCAGGACGACACCGCAGGCCGCGATCATCGTCGCGAGCCCCATGAAGGAGAGATAGGTGAAGGAGAGCGTCGACTCCTCGTGCGTCGCCTCCGCCAGCTGCTCCCAGATCACGGCGTCCGCGCCCTCGCCCGGCGCCTCCTCCTCGGCCGTGTCCGCCCGTGCGGACATCGACAGGTCGATGTCCTCCACCGCGATCGACCCGTCCTGATCGACCCCCATGCCCCGCAGCCCGTGCAGCAGTTCGTCGGCCGCCTCGCGGGCCGTGTCGCACATGACCAGGTCGCCGACGGGGTCCCTGGCCACGCCCGGCAGCACCACGAGGTGCGTGGCGCCGACCGTCGACTCGATCAGCTCGACCGCGGCCGCGGTGCGGTCCGGCGGGACGATCATCCGCACATGCAACATGCCCAGAGCCTACGGACATTCGGACCGACGGGCATCAGAGCTTGCGGAGACTCAGCCTCTGGACCTTGTGGTCCGGGCCCTTGCGGACCACGAGCGTCGCGCGGCCGCGGGTCGGGGCCACGTTCTCCAGCAGGTTCACCTTGTTGATGGTCCGCCACATGGTGCGGGCGTAGTCGAGGGCCTCCTCCTCGGAGACCTGCGTGTAGCGCTGGAAGTACGAGGACGGGTTCTGGAACGCGGTGTCGCGCAGCTTGCGGAAGCGGTTGAGGTACCAGCGCTCGATGTCCTCCGGCCGCGCGTCCACGTACACCGAGAAGTCGAAGTAGTCGGCGAGACCCACGCGGGTGCGGCCGTCCTTGCCGGGCAGGGCCGGCTGGAGGACGTTCAGCCCCTCCACGACGAGGATGTCGGGGCGGCGCACGACGAGCCGCTCGCCGGGCACCCGGTCGTAGATGAGGTGCGAGTAGACCGGGGCCGTGACCTCGTCCTTGCCCGCCTTGATGTCCGCGACGAACCGGGTCAGCGCCCGGCGGTCGTACGACTCGGGGAACCCCTTCCGGGACATCAGGCCGCGCGCCTTCAGCTCCTCCATCGGGTAGAGGAAGGCGTCCGTGGTCACCAGCTCCACCCGCGGGTGCTCGGGCCAGCGGGCGAGCAGCGCCTGGAGGAGGCGGGAGACGGTGGACTTGCCGACCGCCACCGAACCGGCGACCCCTATGACGAACGGCGTGCCGCGCTGCTCGGCGCTCTCGCCGAGGAAGGTGTTCAGGGCGCCGCGCAGGCCGCTGGTGGCCTGCACGTACAGGTTGAGCAGCCGGGACAGCGGCAGGTAGACGTCCCGGACCTCGTCGAGGTCGATGACGTCGCCCAGGCCGCGCAGCCGCTCGACCTCGTCGGCGGTGAGCGGCAGGGGCGTCTTGTCGCGGAGGTCGCTCCACTCGGCCCGGGTGAAGTCGACGTACGGGGTCGCCTCGGACGGCCGGCGGGGGCCGGCGCCGTTTCCGGTGCCGTGGCGGCGCCCGTCGTCGTTGGAGCTTCGTGGCGGCGAAGTGATCACCCCGCCATTGTCGGGGGTCGCGGGCGTCCGTGGGTCGTGGGGTCGGTCACGCCGCAAAAGCCGTTGTCCGGACCCGGCGCGGGAGCGATCATGCTGGTGCCGCGTGGGCTCCCGTACTTCACGCGGGGGGAGCCGCCCCGGGGCGGCACGAAGCCACCACGAAGAGAAGCAGAGAGCCACCACAGATGCGTACGTCCATCCGAAGCGCCGCCGTCACCGCCACCGCCGTGTCCCTCGCCCTGCTCGTCACCGCCTGCGGCGGCGGGGAGAAGGACGACGCCAAGGACGCGGGCAGGACCGCCGCGCCCAGCGCCACCGCCTCCGCCTCCACCGCCGGCGCGCCCCCGGCGAAGGCGCTCTCGGCCGTCGAGCTCGACAAGCTCGTCGTCGAGCAGGCCGACCTGCCGGGCTACCAGGTGCAGAAGGCCAAGCCCGCGGACCTCGTGACGTCCGACGCCGTCTCCACCGACAAGCCCTCCTGCAAGCCGATCGCCGACGGGATGTCTTTCCTCTCCGCCGGGGCGCCCGCCGCGTCCGCGCACCGCAAGGCCATCGAGGTGCCGAAGACCGGCGGCGCCACGGCCTCGCCCGAGGAGGCCCTCGGCGCGCTCGCCGCGCCCGTGACGAGCGTGACGCTCGGCTCGTACGAGGGGCAGGGCGCCCAGGAGGCCTTCGCCTCCCTCAAGACCGCCGGCACCGACTGCGCCGGAGGCTTCACCCTCATCGGCGGCGGCGAGAAGACGAAGATCACCAAGGTGGCGCCGGAGACGCTCGCCGCCGGCGACGAGGCGCTGGCCTGGACGATCACCACCGACATGGACGGCGAGCCCTTCGTCACCAAGCTGGTCGTCTTCCGCACCGGCAACACGCTGGCCTCCTTCTCCACCCTCAGCTTCGGCGGCACGGTCAAGACGCTGCCGAAGGCCCTGATCGACGCGCAGGTCGCCAAGCTCGGCTGACCCCCGCCCCCTCGCCCCCCGGCCCCCCGGCCGGACCGGAGAGCGGCGCGACACGGTCGAGGACCCGTGCCGCCCGACTCCGGTCGGTGGGGCGGGTTCCGCCATAGGCTGCCGCCATGTGCGGAATCGTGGGATATGCCGGCGGGCAGTCGGCACTTGATGTGGTGATCGCGGGCCTCAAGAGGCTCGAATACCGGGGCTACGACTCGGCCGGTGTCGCGGTGCTCTCCGACGGGGGGCTCGCCGCGGCCAAGAAGGCGGGCAAGCTCGTCAACCTGGAGAAGGAGCTCGTGGACCGGCCGCTGGCCGGCGGCTCCGTCGGCATCGGACACACCCGCTGGGCCACCCACGGCGGGCCGACCGACGCCAACGCGCACCCGCACCTGGACAACGCCGGGCGCGTCGCCGTCGTCCACAACGGCATCATCGAGAACTTCGCCGCCCTGCGGCAGGAGCTCGCCGAGCGCGGCCACGACCTGCTGTCCGAGACGGACACCGAGGTCGTCGCCCACCTCCTCGCGGAGGAGTTCTCCTCCGCCGGTGACCTGGCCGAGGCCATGCGGCTCGTCTGCCGCCGGCTCGACGGGGCCTTCACCCTGGTCGCCGTGCACGCCGACCAGCCCGACGTGGTCGTCGGCGCCCGCCGGAACTCGCCCCTCGTCGTCGGCGTCGGCGAGGGCGAGAACTTCCTCGCCTCCGACGTGTCCGCGTTCATCGCCCACACCCGCTCGGCGATCGAACTAGGCCAGGACCAGGTCGTCGAACTCACCCGGGACGGCGTCACCGTCACCGACTTCGACGGCTCGCCCGCCGACGTACGGGCCTACCACGTGGACTGGGACGCCTCCGCCGCCGAGAAGGGCGGCTACGACTACTTCATGCTCAAGGAGATCGCCGAGCAGCCCAAGGCCGTCGCCGACACCCTCCTCGGGCGGATCGACGCCGCCGGCCGGCTCACCCTCGACGAGGTGCGCATCCCGGACGCCGTGCTCCGCGAGGCCGACAAGATCGTCATCATCGCGTGCGGCACCGCCTTCCACGCCGGGATGATCGCCAAGTACGCCATCGAGCACTGGACCCGGATCCCCTGCGAGGTCGAGCTCGCCAGCGAGTTCCGCTACCGCGACCCCATCCTCGGCCAGCGCACCCTGGTCATCGCGATCTCCCAGTCCGGCGAGACCATGGACACCCTGATGGCGCTCCGGCACGCCCGCGAGCAGGGCGCCAAGGTGCTCGCCGTCTGCAACACCAACGGCTCGACCATCCCCCGGGAGTCGGACGCCGTGCTCTACACGCACGCCGGACCCGAGGTCGCCGTCGCGTCGACGAAGGCCTTCCTCACCCAGCTCGTCGCCTGCTACCTGCTCGCGCTCTACCTCGGGCAGGTACGGGGCACCAAGTGGGGCGACGAGATCCACGCCGTCGTCCGCGAGCTCGCCCGGATCGGCGACGAGGTCGAGCGGGTCCTGGAGACGATGGAGCCCGTCCGGGCCCTCGCCCGCTCCCTCGCCCACAAAGACACCGTCCTCTTCCTCGGCCGCCACGTCGGGTACCCGGTGGCCCTGGAAGGCGCCCTGAAGCTCAAGGAACTCGCGTACATGCACGCCGAGGGCTTCGCCGCGGGAGAGCTCAAGCACGGCCCGATCGCCCTCATCGAGGAGGACCTCCCGGTCGTCGTGGTCGTCCCCTCGCCCAAGGGCCGCTCCGTCCTCCACGACAAGATCGTCTCCAACATCCAGGAGATCCGGGCCCGCGGTGCCCGCACCATCGTGATCGCGGAAGAGGGCGACGAGACCGTCGTCCCCTACGCCGACCACCTCGTCCGGATCCCGGCCACGCCTACGCTGCTCCAACCGCTGGTCTCCACGGTGCCGCTCCAGGTCTTCGCCTGCGAGCTCGCCACCGCGCGGGGCAACGAGGTGGACCAGCCGCGCAACCTGGCCAAATCCGTGACCGTGGAGTGAGGTAACAAATGATCATCGGGGTGGGGATCGACGTGGCGGAGATCGACCGCTTCGCCGTGTCGATCGAGCGCACGCCGGGGCTGCTCCAGCGCCTCTTCGTCGAGCGCGAACTGCTCCTCCCGAGCGGCGAACGGCGCGGGCCGGCCTCGCTCGCGGTGCGGTTCGCCGCGAAGGAGGCACTGGCGAAGGCGCTCGGCGCGCCGGGCGGGCTGCTCTGGACGGACGCCGAGGTGTACGTCGAGGGGACCGGGCAGCCGCGCCTGCGGGTCAAGGGAACCGTGGCGGCACGGGCGGCGGAGCTCGGCGTGAAGCACTGGCACGTCTCGCTGAGCCACGACGCGGGGGTCGCCTCGGCGGTGGTGATCGCCGAGGCCTGACAGCCACCGGGGCCCGGCCGTCACCCGACGGCCGGGCCCTTCGGCGTGCCCGGGGCCCGGCCGCCCGGCGGTGGGCGGGGTGTGCCGTGGCGGGCGCAGGCGTGGTCGGGCGGCGGTGGGCGGGGTGTGCCGGGCTGGGCGCCGGCGTGGTCGGGCGGGATGGTGGGGCGGGGTGTGCCGTGGCGGGCGCGCGCGTGCCCGGGGGTGTGGGGTGAGCGGCGTGGTCAACGCGGGTGTCCGCGCGGGGGCTTGGGGACTGGGGCAGACTGCGGACATGCGAACCGCTCACCGCGTCGAGACCGTACGGGCCGCGGAGGCCGCCCTCATGGCCCGCCTGCCCGAGGGCACACTCATGCAGCGGGCCGCCGCCGGGCTCGCCGCCGCCTGCTGCTCCCTGCTCGGAAAGGGCCGGGTGTACGGAGCACGGGTCGTCCTGCTCGTCGGCAGCGGCGACAACGGCGGTGACGCGCTGTACGCCGGCGCCCGGCTCGCCCGCCGGGGAGCCGGGGTCACGGCCGTACCGCTCGGGACGCGCACCCATCCGGGCGGGCTCGCGGCCCTCCGGGCGGCCGGCGGCCGGATCGCCGAGGACCCCTTCGAGGCGCTCGCCGTCGCCGACCTCGTCCTCGACGGCATCACCGGCATCGGCGGACACGGCGGGCTCCGGCCCGACGCCGTCCCCGTGGCCCGCGCGGCGCGCGGCTCCGGCGCGGTCGTCGTCGCCGTCGACCTCCCCAGCGGCGTCGACGCCGACACCGGGGAGGTCGCGGGGGAGGCGCTGCGGGCCGACGCGACGATCACCTTCGGCACGTACAAGCCGGGGCTGCTCGTCGACCCCGCCCGGGAGTACGCGGGCGCCCTCCGGCTCGTCGACATCGGCCTCGACGCGACCCTCCCCGGAGTGCCGGACCTGGAGGCGCTCCAGCACCGGGACGTGGCCTGGCTGCTTCCCGCACCGGGTGCCGAGAGCGACAAGTACCGGCGCGGCGTCCTCGGCGTGGTCGCCGGATCGGCCCGCTACCCCGGCGCCGCGGTCCTCGCCGTGGCGGGGGCGCTGCGGGGCGGGGCGGGCGCCGTGCGGTACGTCGGACCCGCGGGCGACGCGGTGATCGCCGCGCACCCCGAGACCCTGGTCCACGCGGGGCCGCCGTCGAAGGCCGGGCGGGTGCAGGCCTGGGTCGTGGGGCCCGGGCTCGGCGACGGACCCGGCCCCGTCGCCGAGGTCCTCGCCGCCGACGTGCCGGTCCTCGTCGACGCCGACGGGCTGCGCGGGCTCGACCCCGCCGCCGTACGGGCCCGCACCGCCCCCACCCTGCTCACCCCGCACGCGGGCGAGGCGGCGGCGCTGCTGGGCGTCGCGCGGGAGGAGGTGGAGGCGGGGCGGCTCGCCGCCGTGCGCGAGCTGGCGGCGCGCTTCGGGGCGACGGTCCTCCTGAAGGGCTCCACGACGCTGGTGTGCGGGCCCGGCGCCGGGCCCGTACGGGTCAACCCGACCGGCACCTCCTGGCTCGCCACCGCCGGCAGCGGCGACGTGCTCTCCGGTCTCGCCGGTTCCCTCCTCGCGGCGGGCCTCCCCGCCCTCGACGCCGGCTCCTGCGGGGCCTACCTCCACGGCCTCGCCGCCCGCCGTGCCTCCGCCGGCGGCGCGCCCGTCACCGCCACCGACGTCGCGAACTCCCTGCGGGACGCCTGGCTGGACGTGACGGCGCCGTCGTAGGCCGTAGGGGGTGGCCTGCCTTCCAGGCCTCGCGCCCGCCCGCTCCTTCCGGCGGGCCCCCCGGTCGGGGGAACCCGTTGGGCCAGGTGTGGGTCCCGGCGCGCCGGGCGGGCGGGGTGGGGCTTGGGTGGGTGGGGTGATCAGGTGGAGAAGCGGTACAGCGACGTCGGTGTTGGTGTTGGCGGCCTCGGTCGTGCTCGGGCCGGGGGCCGCGGCGGACGGGCCGGGGCCGGGTGGGGCCGGGGACGTGCTCGTGCCCGGGGTGGTGGGCGGGGGGCGGTCGGAGTACCCGATGGACACGCCGGACCAGGTGCTGCCGCCGTTGCAGCCGGAGGGGGAGGTGCCGGTGCCGGTTCCGGTGCCCGAGGAGGAGGGCGACGGGCTGGTCGAGTACCTGCCGCGGAGCGCGGTGGGGGCGGCGTGCACGGCGAAGACGGGAACCCATCAGCGGAAGGTGGAACGGCTGCTGGGGCTGAAGGCGGACGGACGGCAGTCGGAGGCGGACTGCAAGGCCATCAGGGCGTTCCAGGTGAAGGAGAAGATCAAGCCGGCGAACGGGTACGCCGGGCCGGTGACATGGGCGCGGGCGGAGCTCCTGGCGGCGCGGAAGTCGCTCGATCCGGGGAAGCGGTGCCCGGTGAAGAAGTACGCGGTGGCGTGTGTGGACCTGGACCGACAGCTCATGTGGGTCCAGAAGGGGAGGAAGGTGACGTACTCCGTGGTCAACATCCGCAGCGGGCGCGTCGGGTACGCCACCCGGACGGGCTGGCACACCGTCTACTGGCGGCACAAGGACCACTGGTCCTCCATCTACGACACCCCGATGCCGTTCGCGCAGTTCTTCAGCGGGGGACAGGCGTTCCACGCCGTCTACGGGCAGCTCGCCACGCCCACCGGGAGCCGGGGCTGCGTCAATCTCGGCTACCGGAACGCGGAGAAACTCTGGGGCGTCCTCCGCAAGGGTGACCGGGTCTACATCTGGGGAAAGCGGCCCGGGAGCTGACACCTGAGAGACTGGGCGCGATGACTGAGACACCGCCGCCCCGCAGAGCCCGCGCCGAGATCGACCTCGCCGCGCTGCGTGCGAACGTCCGCACGCTGCGCGCCCGCGTCGCCCCCCACGTCCGGATCATGGCCGTGGTCAAGGCCGACGCGTACGGACACGGCGCGCTGCGCTGCGCCCGCGCTGCCCTGGACGCGGGTGCGGAGTGGCTGGGGACGGCCACGCCGCACGAGGCGCTCGCGCTGCGCGCCGCGGGGATCACGGACGTTCCGGTGATGTGCTGGCTGTGGACGCCGGGCGACCCGTGGGACCAGGGCATCGAGGCCGGCCTCGACATGTCGGTGAGCGGGATGTGGGCCCTGCGGGAGGTCGTCGCCGCCGCGGAGGCGACCGGCAAGCGGGCGCGGATCCAGCTCAAGGCCGACACCGGGCTCGGGCGCAACGGGTGCCAGCCCGCCGACTGGCCCGAGCTGGTCACCGAGGCGCTCAAGGCCGAGGCGCAGGGGCTCGTGAAGGTGACCGGTCTGTGGTCGCACTTCGCGTGCGCCGACGAGCCGCACCACCCGTCGATCGCGGCGCAGCTGGACGTCTTCCGTTCGATGCTCGACCACGCCGAGAAGGCGGGCGTGGAGCCCGAGGTCCGGCACATCGCCAACTCGCCGGCCACGCTGACGCTTCCCGAGGCCCACTTCGACATGGTCAGGCCGGGCATCGCGGTGTACGGCGTCTCGCCCAGCCCGGAGCTCGGCACCTCCGCCGAGCTCGGGCTGCGGCCGGTCATGTCGCTGAAGGGGAGCGTCGCGCTCGTCAAGCGGGTGCCCGCCGGGCACGGCGTGAGCTACGGGCACCACTACGTCACCGAGGGCGAGACCACCCTGGGCCTCGTCCCGCTGGGCTACGCGGACGGGGTGCCCCGGCACGCGTCGGGCCGCGGACCGGTCCTCGTCGGGGACCGGGTGCGTACGGTCGCGGGGCGGGTCGCCATGGACCAGTTCGTGGTCGACCTCGGCGGCGACACGCCCGAGCCGGGCGCCGAGGCGGTGCTCTTCGGGTCCGGGGAGCGGGGCGAGCCGACCGCCGAGGACTGGGCGGTGGCCGCCGACACCATCGCGTACGAGATCGTGACCCGCATCGGCGCGCGCGTCCCGCGCGTCTACCTGGGCGAATAGAGGGGGCCGGCGTGGGCGAGTCGGGGAGCTGGCGGCGCGCCGGGTTCGCCGGTGCCGCGATAGGCGTCCTGGCCGCCGGTGCGGCGGCCGGGGTCGCCGTCGAGCGGCTCACCGTGGGCCGTTCGGTACGGCAGAAGGCGCGGCTCGCGCTGGACGCCACCGGCCCGTACGGCGGACTGCGCGGCACGCCGGGACGGGCGTCCGCCGACGACGGGACCGTCCTGTACTACGAGGTGGACGAGGTCGAGCCCGACCCGTCGGCCGGTCGCCGCAGGCGCCTCTTCGGGCGGAAGGAACCCGCCCCCGTCACCGTCGTCTTCAGCCACGGCTACTGCCTCAACCAGGACTCCTGGCACTTCCAGCGGGCCGCGCTGCGCGGTCTGGTCCGCAGCGTCCACTGGGACCAGCGCGGCCACGGCCGGTCCGGGCCGGCCGTCGGCCAGGCAGGTCCCGACGCGGGGCCCGTCTCCATCGACCGGCTGGGCCGCGACCTCAAGGCCGTGCTCGACGCGGCCGCGCCCGAGGGGCCGCTCGTGCTGGTCGGGCACTCGATGGGCGGCATGACGGTGATGGCGCTCGCCGAGCGGTACCCCGAACTGATCCGCGACCGGGTCGTCGGCGTCGCCTTCGTCGGCACCTCGGCCGGAAAGCTGGGCGAGGTGTCGTACGGGCTGCCGATCGCCGGCGTCAACGCCGTGCGGCGGGTGCTGCCGGGCGTCCTGCGGGCGCTCGGGTCGCAGGCGGAGCTGGTGGAGCGCGGACGGCGGGCGACCGCCGACCTCTTCGCCGGGCTGATCAAGAAGTACTCGTTCTCCTCGAAGGACGTGGATCCCGCGGTGGCCCGGTTCGCCGAGCGGATGATCGAGGCGACCCCGATCGACGTGGTCGCCGCCTTCTACCCGGCCTTCGCCGAGCACGACAAGACCGCCGCCCTCACCGCCTTCCGCGGCCTCCCGGCGCTGGCCCTGGCCGGTGACAACGACCTGGTGACCCCCGGCTCCCACACCGAGGCCATCGCCGACCTCCTCCCGGACGCCGAGCTGGTCGTCGTCCCCGACGCCGGCCACCTGGTGATGCTGGAGCACCCCGAGGCGGTCACCGACCGGCTGGCGGACCTCCTCGTACGGGCCGGCGCCGTGCCGGAGCCGCCGGGGACGGCGGGGACGGCGGGGACGGCGGCGGCCGCGACGACGGCGGAGAAGACGGGGACCGCGGAGGCCGCGACGACGGCGGCGGCGAGGACGGACCCCCGCAAGAGCTAAGTTGGCGGGTATGGAAGCAGCGCACCCGCCCGTCTCCGGCGCCACCCTCTCGGTCGACTCCCCCCAGCAGATGCAGGAGCTGGGCCGCCGGCTCGCGAAGATCCTCCGCCCCGGCGACCTCGTCATGCTCACCGGCGAGCTCGGCGCCGGGAAGACCACGCTCACCCGGGGCCTCGGCGAGGGACTGGGGGTGCGCGGCGCGGTCACGTCCCCGACGTTCGTCATCGCCCGGGTCCACCCGTCGCTGGTCGGCGGCCCGGCCCTGGTCCACGTGGACGCGTACCGCCTGGGCGGCGGGCTCGACGAGATGGAGGACCTCGATCTCGACGTCTCGCTGCCCGAGTCGGTGGTGGTCGTCGAGTGGGGCGACGGCAAGGTCGAGGAGCTGACCGACGACCGTCTTCACCTGCTCATCCACCGGGTGACCGGCGACACCGACGACGACCGGCGCACGGTCGTGCTGCGCGGGATCGGGGCGCGCTGGGCCGACGAGGACCTCGGCGCGCTCTGAGTCGCGTGCCGCCGTTCGTACGTAGGTTCCGACAACGTGTCGGGAAGGTGTTGCGTGGGTCGTACGAGCCGTGGTCACATGGAGGCACGAACTGGTTAGGTGTACCTAACCTACGGGAGGCATGCATGGCCACGCCTGAGCGCGCGGAACCCGGCCGGGACCACGTCCCGATGAGTGAGCTGCTCGCGTCCTGCGCCGCCGCGCGCGCGCTCTCGACCCCGCCGCCGCAGCCGCCCGAACAGACCGAAGAGGACACCGTGCGGGACGAGGCGGCCTGACGTCGTCCCGCCGTGGGGCACCCGGCGTCGCCCCGCCCTCCGGGGCGGACGTCCGCAGGGCACCCGTCCTCGGGACGCGTGTCGTCAGGGGACGACGACGACCTTCGCGCCGATCACCGCGAACGTCCACAGCACGTCGCCGTCGGCCCGCTTCATGCGGATGCCGCCGGTCTTCCTCGCCGGGTCCGGCGTCGGCGTCGTGCCGTCCACCGCCGCGCTGAAGCCGATCGCCACGTCCTGGTTGCTGGCGAACCGCACCACGTGCTCGATCTGCACGCCGTCGGAACCGCGGACCGAACCCGACCGCGAGGTCACCTTGTACGTCCCCGGCAGCGGGTGGACCGTGCTCGGCATCACCGAGAACGTACGGGTCGCCCTGCCCCTGCCGTCGACCAGCCACACCCGGCGGTCGGTAAGGGCGTACACGACCCGCTCACCGGTGCCCGAGGCCGCCGGCACCGCCAGCGGGTTGCCGGCCGGCTTCTTCGTGCCGCCGCTCGGAGAGACGGAGGGGACGGACGTGCCGGGGGTGAGGGGCTTCGCCGACAGGTCGGCGGGCGCGTTCGCCGAGGCCTGGTAGGCGAGGAAGGCGACCGCGGCGACCGCCGCCGCCGTGAGCCCGGCCACGAATCCCGAGCTGCTCCGTGCCACCGTGCCCACCTCTCGTACGAACGTATCGAAGGGTGACGGTAGCAGCCGCGCGACCGAGGTTCGGGGCGCCGTGCCCGTGGGGCGCCCGGCCGGGCGCGACCGCGGGGCGGCACCCGGTCCGGGAGCCGTAGGCTGTCCGCGTGCTGTTGCTCGCCATGGATACCGCCACCCCCGCCGTCACCGTCGCCCTGCACGACGGCGAGGCCGTCGTCGCCTCGTCGAGCCAGGTCGACGCCCGCCGTCACGGGGAACTGCTGATGCCCGCCGTCGACCGGGTCCTCAAGGAGGCCGGCCTCAAGCTCGACGCGGTCACCGGGATCGTCGTCGGCGTCGGCCCCGGCCCCTACACCGGACTCCGCGTCGGGCTCGTCACGGCCGCGGCCTTCTCCTCCGCGCTCGGCGTGCCCGTCCACGGACTGTGCACCCTCGACGGCCTCGCGTACGCCTCCGGGATCGACGGGCCCTTCGCCGTCGCCACGGACGCGCGCCGCAAGGAGGTCTACTGGGCGCGGTACGAGAACTCCCGCACGCGCGTGACCGACGCGGCCGTCGACCGGCCCGCCGACATCGCCGAGCGGCTCGCCGGCCTCCCGGTCGTCGGCGCGGGCGCCCGTCTCTACCCCGACGCCTTCCCCGACGCCCGCGACCCCGAGCACCAGTCGGCGGCCGCGCTCGCCGGGCTCGCGGCGGAGCGGCTCGCCTCCGGCGGGGACGGCTTCCTCGACCCGCTGCCCCTGTACCTGCGGCGCCCCGACGCACAGGTACCGAAGAACTACAAGGTGGTCACCCCCCAGTGACCGCCGTGCTGCGCGAGATGCGCTGGTGGGACATCGCGCCCGTGCTCGCGCTGGAAGCGGAGCTGTTCCCCGAGGACGCCTGGTCCGAGGGGATGTTCTGGTCCGAGCTCGCGCACACCCGCGGGCCCGGTGCCACCCGGCACTACATCGTCGCGGAGGACACGGCCGGCCGGCTCGTCGGATACGCGGGACTCGCCGCGGCCGGCGGCCTCGGCGACGTGCAGACGATCGCCGTCGCCCGCGACCAGTGGGGCACCGGGCTCGGCGCCCGCCTCCTCACCGACCTGCTCCACCACGCCACCGCCTTCGAGTGCGACGAGGTCCTCCTCGAAGTGCGGGTGGACAACACCCGGGCGCAGAAGCTCTACGAGCGCTTCGGCTTCGAACCCATCGGTTTCCGGCGCGGCTACTACCAGCCCGGGAACGTGGACGCGCTCGTGATGCGACTGACCGTCCAAGGAACAGAGACCGAGATCTGATGTCCGTACCGACCCACGCACCGACCCACGGCTGGAATGACTGATGGCTGCTGACGAACCGCTCGTACTCGGCATCGAGACCTCCTGCGACGAGACCGGCGTCGGCATCGTGCACGGCACGACCCTGCTCGCGGACGCCGTCGCCTCCAGCGTCGACACCCACGCCCGTTTCGGCGGCGTCGTGCCCGAGATCGCCTCCCGCGCCCACCTGGAGGCGATGGTCCCGACGATCGAGCGGGCCCTGAAGACCGCCGGGATCTCCGCGAAGGACCTCGACGGCATCGCCGTCACCGCGGGACCCGGCCTCGCGGGCGCGCTGCTCGTCGGCGTCTCGGCCGCCAAGGCGTACGCGTACGCCCTCGGCAAGCCGCTGTACGGCGTCAACCACCTCGCCTCGCACATCTGCGTCGACCAGCTGGAGCACGGCAAGCTGCCCGAGCCGACGATGGCCCTGCTCGTCTCCGGCGGCCACTCCTCGCTGCTGCTCTCCGCGGACATCACCTCCGACGTGCGCCCGATGGGCGCCACCATCGACGACGCGGCCGGCGAGGCCTTCGACAAGATCGCCCGCGTCCTCGACCTCGGCTTCCCCGGCGGACCGGTCATCGACCGGCTCGCCAAGGAGGGCGACCCGGCCGCCATCGCGTTCCCGCGGGGTCTGAGCGGCTCCCGCGACCCCGCGTACGACTTCTCCTTCTCCGGCCTCAAGACCGCGGTGGCCCGCTGGATCGAGGCGAAGCGGGCGGCCGGCGAGGACGTGCCCGTACGGGACGTGGCCGCGTCCTTCCAGGAGGCGGTCGTGGACGTCCTCACCCGCAAGGCCGTCCGGGCCTGCAAGGACGAGGGCGTCGACCACCTGATGATCGGCGGCGGCGTGGCCGCCAACTCGCGGCTGCGGGCCCTCGCCCAGGAGCGCTGCGAGCGCGCCGGCATCCGGCTGCGGGTGCCCCGGCCCGGCCTGTGCACCGACAACGGCGCGATGGTCGCCGCCCTCGGCTCCGAGATGGTCGCCCGCAACCGGCCGGCCTCCGACCTGGAGCTGTCGGCGGATTCCTCCCTGCCGGTGACCGACCCGCACGTGCCCGGGGCCCACGGACACGATCACGGCCACGACCACGGCCACGACCACGTCCACGAGGTCAGCAAGGAGAACCTGTACCCGTGAGGCTCACCCTCATGTGGGAGGCGCGGGCCGCCCAGGGCCGGGGCGCCGAGCTCCTGGAGTGGGCACGCGCCCGGGTCCTCGCCCGCGAACCGGTCCGCAGGGAGATCTTCCGTGCTCCCCAGGACCGGGTCCTCGTCCTCACCTGGTGGGAGGCGGACGCCTTCGACGCCGAGCTGCCCGAGCTGCCCGAGCCGGACGCCGAGCTGATCACCCGTCCGGTCCACCGCTGGCGCTTCGAATCGGTCGAATAGGCGACACGCGAGCGAAAGTAGAGCAACCTTTCGATCGTTCGGGGCATCCCACACCGCGTGAAGAAGACGATCGCGCTGTGGGCCGCCCTGACCGCCACCGTCCTCCTGGTGACCGGCTGCGCGGCGGAGGACCCCGCCACCGCCCCCGCACCGGAGCGGCCGCCCCGACCCGCGACGACCGCACCGGCGACCGCGCCCACGGCCGGGGACCCGGCCCACGGGTCGCCGGCCGCGCCCGGGGGCGCCGTGGCCGCCGCGTACCGGAAGTGGGGGCTGAAGCCCTTCCCGGCGCCGCCCGCGCCGCCCGCGGTCAAGCCGGTCGTCCGGCGGCCGGGCGAGCCGGTCCCCGTCATCAGCGAGATTCCGACCACCGAGAAGATCGTGTTCCTCACGTTCGACGACGGTGCCGAGAAGGACCCCCGGTTCGTCACGATGATGGACGAGCTCAAGGTGCCCTTCACGATGTTCCTGACCGACTCCGTCATCCGCGCCGACTACGGGTACTTCGCCCCGCTCGCCGCCCAGGGCCACGGCGTCGCCAACCACACGCTCACCCACCCCGACCTGCGCACCCTCTCGCAGGAGGCCCAGCGCCGGGAGATCTGCGGCCAGCAGGAGAAGCTCGCGCGGCGGTACGGCACCACCCCCCGCCTCCTCCGCCCGCCCTACGGCAACTGGAACGAGGCCACCCGCGCGGCGGCGGGGCAGTGCGGCATCGACGCGATCGTCCTGTGGCGCGAGTCCATGCAGATCCAGAACATGCGCTACCAGCGCGGCGACCGGAAGCTCCACCCCGGCGACATCATCCTCGCCCACTTCCGCGGCCCATCCGAGCTCAAGGGCCGCACCATGACCGAGATGACGGCCACCATGCTCCGCCGCATCCAGGAGCAGGGCTTCACCGTGGCCCGCCTGGAGGACTACGTCTGAGATTCCTCCCGGCGCGGTGTCGATGCGGGCCCGGCCCGTTCGACGTATGTGTGGAAGGCGGGGAACGGCCCCGCCGCCGCACCACCGAGGAGCCGTCATGCCCCGCTTCCTGTCCCTCGTCCGCATCGAGGAGAACACCATCGACATGGAGAGCGCCGACCCCGGCTTCGAGGAGCGGATGGGCGCGCTCTTCGAGGAGATCACCAAGGCCGGCGCCATGCTGGACACGGCGGGGCTCAAGCCGACCGCCGAGGCCACCCGGATCAGCTGGTCGGACGGGAACCTGTCCTACACCGACGGGCCGTTCACCGAGACCAAGGAGGTCGTCGGCGGCTACGCCATGCTCCAGTGCAAGGACATGGCCGAGGCCGTCGAGTGGGGGAAGCGCTTCCTGGCCGTCCACCCGCCGCACTGGAAGGTCGGCCTGGAGGTCCGCGAGGTCGAGGAGATGCCGGGCGCCTGAGCACGGATGTGCTGTCATGTGAGCCGTGACGGTGCAGAGCACGCTGGAGACGGTCTTCCGGATGGAGTCCGCGCGGATCATCGCGACGGTGGCGCGGATCGTCCGCGACGTCGGCATCGCCGAGGAGATCGCCCAGGACGCGCTCGTCTCCGCCCTTGAGCAGTGGCCGCGGTCAGGCGTCCCGGAGCGGCCGGGCGCCTGGCTCACGGCCACCGCCAAGCACCGTGCCGTCGACCTCGTGCGGCGGCGCGAGACGTACGCCAGGAAGCTCGCGGAGGTGGGCAGGACGCTCTCCGAGGAGTCGTACGACCCGGAGCCCCCGGGCCCCGGCGACATCGACGACGACGTGCTGCGGCTGATCTTCACCACCTGCCACCCCGTGCTCTCCGCCGCCGCGCGGGCCGCGCTGACGCTGCGGCTCGTCGGCGGGCTCCGCACGGACGAGATCGCCCGCGCGTTCCTGGTGCCGGAGGCGACCGTCGCGGCCCGCGTCACGCGCGCCAAGCGGACCCTCGCGAAGGCGGGCGTGGAGTTCGAGGTGCCCTACGGGGAGGACCGGGCGGCCAGGCTCGGCTCCGTCCTGGAGGTCATCTACCTGATCTTCAACGAGGGGTACGCGGCGACCGCGGGCGACGACCTGGTCCGGCCCGGTCTGTGCGAGGACGCGCTGCGGCTCGCCCGGGTCCTCGCCGCCCTCGTGCCCGCGGAGGGCGAAGCGCAGGGCCTGGTCGCGCTCCTCGAACTCCAGGCGTCCCGCACGGCCGCCCGCACCGGGCCCGACGGGCGGCCGGTGCTCCTCGCCGAGCAGAACCGGCGGCGCTGGGACCGGCTCCTCATCCGGCGGGGCTTCGCCGCCCTGGAGCGGGCCGGGGACGGCCGCACCTACGGGCCGTACGCCCTCCAGGCCGCGATCGCCGCCTGCCACGCGCGGGCGGCCTCGTACGAGGACACGGACTGGGCGACGATCGCGGCGCTGTACGGCCGGCTCGGCGCCCTCGCGCCCTCCCCGGTCGTCGAACTGAACCGCGCCGTCGCCGTGTCGATGACCGAGGGCCCCGCCGCCGCCCTCCCCCTCGTCGACGCCCTCGCCGCCGAACCGGCCCTGGCCCGCTACCACTTGCTGCCGAGCGTCCGCGGCGACCTGCTGGCCCGCCTCGGCCGCACGGCGGAGGCGCGCGCGGAGTTCGAGCGCGCCGCCGCACTCACCCGCAACGAGAGCGAACGGGCCCTGCTGAGGGCCAGGGGGAGGGAGTTGGGGGAGGCGCGGCAGGGAGGCCCTTCACGGGCCCCCGGGGGCGACGCTTAGGGTGCTGGGCATGTCCCCGCGTACTCCGCTGCCTCCGCCGCCCCCGCCCGCCGAGCTCCAGAGCTGGCCCGACCGGGAGGCGCGTATCGCCGACCGGGCGCTGGCGCTGGACGAGTTGGGGCGGCGGCTGCTCGGCCCGGGGCGCCTGGTGACGTTCCTGGCGTGGTGCGCGCTGCTCGAACTGGGCTGGGGGCTGGTCGGGGTGCTGCTGACCTCGATCGGCGGACCGCTGCTCGACCCGCTCACACTGCTGACGGGCGTCTTCGCGTCGGCCCTCGGCATCGGCATCCTCGTCCCGGCCGTGTGGCTGACCGTCCGCGCGCTGCGGCGCGACCGTACCGCGCGCGAGCTGCTCGTCCGGTGGGCGGCCCTGGACCGGCACGGCCCGACGGACGCCCGGCTGCGCGCCCCCGCCCGGAGCGCCTGCTGGCTGCTGCTGTCCTTCGCGATGTGCGCGCTCGGACTCTGGCTGGGCTTCGCCGTGCCCGCGGGCGCCCGGTGGGAGGACGGCGGCTACGGCCTGGTCGCGTACGGCATGGGCGCCGCCCTGATCCTCTGGGTCACGGGCCTCACCGGCCTGACGAAGGCCGTCGGCCACTACCGCTTCGCGGTGCGGCTCACCGGCCCCCGCTGGCCGGCCGGCCGATCAGCATCGTCGGGGCTCCCGCGACCCGAGTGAGCAGTACCGTCGCCGAGTGGGGGCCCTTGGGCTTCACCTTGCGCCGGATCTCCTCGGGCTCGACCGCGGAGCCGCGCTTCTTCACCGTCAGGGTGCCGACCTCGCGCTCCCGCAGCAGGGCCTTCAGCTTCTTCAGGTTGAAGGGGAGTTCGTCGGTGATCTCGTAGGCGGCGGCGTACGGGGTGGGGGTGAGCGCGTCCGCCGTGACGTACGCGATCGTCTCGTCGATCAGGCCCCCGTCCAGCTCCTCCGCGACCTCGGCGACGAGGTGGGCGCGGATGACGGCGCCGTCCGGCTCGTACAGGTAGCGGCCGACCGGCCGGACCGCCGGGTCGGGCAGGCCCCGGCCGGCGAGCCCGGCGCCGGAGGGCAGCAGGGTGGCGCGGCGGGCGCCCGGCTCCGTGCCGAACCAGATCACGGCCTCCTTCACGTCCCCGCCGTCCGAGATCCACTCGGCCTCGGCGTCCTCGGGGACGGCCTCGTGCGGGATGCCCGGTGCCACCTTCAGGGCGGCGCGCGGGGCCTTGCGGGCCGCCTCGACGGCCCAGGACAGCGGCGGGGAGTACGCCTCCGGGTCGAAGATCCTGCCCCGGCCGCCGCGCCGCGCCGGGTCGACGAAGACCGCGTCGTACGGGCTGGTGTCGATCTCGGTCACGTCCGCGCAGCGGACCTCGATGAGCTCCGCGAGACCGAGCGCCTCGGCGTTGGCGCGGGCCACCTCGGCGGTCAGCGGGTCGCGGTCGACGGCGAGGACGGAGATCCCGGCGCGGGCGAGGGCGATGGCGTCGCCGCCGATGCCGGAGCAGAGGTCGGCGACGCTCGTGACGCCGAGCGCCTTCATGCGGCCGGCCCGGTAGGCGCCGACCGAGGCGCGGGTCGACTGCTCGACGCCGTGGGGCGTGAAGTACATCCGGTACGCGTCCTCGGCCCCGAACTTCGCCACCGCCCGCTGCCGCAGCCGGGCCTGGCCGAGCGCGGCGGTGACGAGCTCGGCCGGGTGGTCGCGGCGCAACCGGGAGGCGACCGCCAGCTCCTGGGCGGGGTCGTAGTCGCGCAGGGCGGTGAGGAGCGTCTGCCCCTCGGGGCCGAGCAGGGGGGCGAAGGAGGCGAGGTCGGTCACCCGTCCCATTGTGGGCCCTGCGCCGCTGTGGGCCGGCCGGGGGACGGTGGGGCCGTGCGGCGGTGTCGCGGCCCTGAATGGCGCTTCCGCGCTGACAGGATGCGGCGCCATGCAGCTCGTACGACAAAAGGAAGAATCTATGGTGATCGGCGCGCCCCCCTCCCGTCGGACCCTCGGGGCCGCCCTCCTCGTCGCCGCCCTCGCCACCACCGCCACGGCCTGCTCCGGCGCCGCCGGCCCGGACGACGACGCCCCGCCCCCCGCCGCCGGACAACAGGCCAAGGAGCAGAACGCCTCCGGCGCGCTCAACGCCTACCTCGACCGGGTCCGCAAGGAGCGCGCCGCCCGCGTCCTCGCCGCCAGGAAGTGGGGTCTCGCCCGCCCGCCGCTCGAAGCGCCGGCCCCGCCCGCCGTCAAGCCGAAGATCACCACCCGCAAGGGCTTCGAGACCGACGGAGAGGGCCTCCCGCCCGTCTTCACCACCGTGCCGACCAAGCAGAAGGTCGTCTTCCTCACCATCGACGACGGCGCCGAGAAGGACCCCGACCTGCTGCGGATGATGAACGACCTCCGCATCCCCTACAGCGCCTTCCTCAGCGACTACGTCGTCAAGGACGACTACGGCTACTTCGCCAGGATGCAGAAGTCGCAGAAGTCCGGGGTGTCCCTGCACAACCACACCCTCAACCACCGCTACCTGCCGGGGCTCTCGTACAAGCAGCAGAAGCACGAGATCTGCGGGATGCAGGACGTCATCGAGAAGCGGTTCGGCAAGCGGCCCCCGCTCTTCCGCCCGCCGTACGGCAACTACAACGAGGACACCCTGCGCGCCGCCAGGTCCTGCGGCGTCAAGGCGGTCCCGCTGTGGGCCTCCGAGGCCTTCCCCGACCACATGGAGTGGCGCGAGTGGGACCGGGACCTCCACCCCGGCGACATCGTGCTCACGCATTTCCGGGGCAAGGGGGACTGGAAGGGCACGATGCCGGACATGATCCGCCGGGTGATGAACGTGATCACCTCGAAGGGGTACGCCGTCGCGAAGCTCGAGGACTACGTGTGAGAACTCCGGCCCGGCACCTGGTCGC
The DNA here is from genome assembly GCF_056436715.1 of Streptomyces sp. NPDC043176. Classification (NCBI taxonomy): domain Bacteria; kingdom Bacillati; phylum Actinomycetota; class Actinomycetes; order Kitasatosporales; family Streptomycetaceae; genus Streptomyces; species Streptomyces sp. NPDC043176. The sequence continues at coordinate 191,299 of NZ_JBWKCA010000003.1, read as the reverse complement.
CGCCCTCTCCGTGACCGGCGCGCTCCTCGCCCTCCCCGCCTGCGCCTCCTCCGTCGACCCGATCGAACGGCTGGGCCGCAAGGCGGCGGAACGGGTGAGCCCCCGCCCCGCCCCGGCGCGCCAGGCCCTGGAGGTCCGGGAAGCCGCGAGGACCCGGGAGGCGGCGGAGGTCCGGGAAGGGCGGGAGACCCGGCAGGCGGGGGAGGTCCGTGAGGTGGGCGGGACGGTGGACGGGAAGGGCTGCGGGGAGCGGAGGAAGGCCTCGGCCGAACCCCGTCCCGTCACGCCACGGAGCGATGAATTGGCACTCCGCTTGACCGAGTGCTAATCGCGGTCATAGTCTCGGCTCTGGCACTCCCCACTGGAGAGTGCCAACACAGCGACGGGCAGGTCCGGCACCCGCGACGACGGATCCACCTGGTTCGCCACCTCAGACAGTTAACCCCGTGAGATCTCCGAAGGGGGAGGTCGGATCGTGACGACCACCAGCTCCAAGGTTGCCATCAAGCCGCTCGAGGACCGCATTGTGGTCCAGCCGCTCGACGCCGAGCAGACCACCGCCTCTGGCCTGGTCATTCCGGACACCGCCAAGGAGAAGCCCCAGGAGGGCGTCGTCCTGGCCGTGGGCCCGGGCCGCTTCGAGAACGGCGAGCGTCTGCCGCTCGACGTCAAGACCGGCGACATCGTGCTGTACAGCAAGTACGGCGGCACCGAGGTGAAGTACAGCGGCGAGGAGTACCTCGTCCTCTCGGCTCGCGACGTGCTCGCGATCGTCGAGAAGTAATTCTCCGAAGTACCGAAGTACCTGAAGCAGATGCTTTGAGCTGCGCCCCGAGGCCCCTTCCCAGGCGCCCCGGGGCGCGGTTCGTTCCACCCGAATCCGAGAGGGCTGAACCGCTCCCATGGCGAAGATCCTGAAGTTCGACGAGGACGCCCGTCGCGCCCTTGAGCGCGGCGTCAACAAGCTTGCCGACACGGTCAAGGTGACGATCGGCCCCAAGGGCCGCAACGTCGTCATCGACAAGAAGTTCGGCGCCCCCACCATCACCAACGACGGTGTCACGATCGCCCGCGAGGTCGAGATCGACGACCCGTACGAGAACCTCGGCGCCCAGCTGGTGAAGGAGGTGGCGACCAAGACCAACGACATCGCGGGTGACGGCACCACCACCGCCACCGTGCTCGCCCAGGCCCTGGTCCGCGAGGGTCTGCGCAACGTCGCCGCCGGCGCCTCCCCGGCCGCCCTGAAGAAGGGCATCGACGCCGCCGTCAAGGCCGTCTCCGACGAGCTGCTCGCCACCGCGCGCCCGATCGAGGACAAGTCCGACATCGCCGCCGTCGCCGCGCTCTCCGCGCAGGACCAGCAGGTCGGCGAGCTCATCGCCGAGGCGATGGACAAGGTCGGCAAGGACGGTGTCATCACCGTCGAGGAGTCCAACACCTTCGGCCTGGAGCTCGACTTCACCGAGGGCATGGCCTTCGACAAGGGCTACCTGTCCCCGTACATGGTCACCGACCAGGAGCGTATGGAGGCCGTCCTCGACGACCCGTACATCCTGATCAACCAGGGCAAGATCTCCTCGATCCAGGACCTGCTGCCCATCCTGGAGAAGGTCATCCAGGCCGGCGCCAGCAAGCCGCTGCTGATCATCGCCGAGGACGTCGAGGGCGAGGCCCTGTCGACCCTGGTCGTCAACAAGATCCGTGGCACCTTCAACGCCGTGGCCGTCAAGGCCCCCGGCTTCGGCGACCGCCGCAAGGCGATGCTCGGCGACATGGCCACCCTCACCGGTGCCACCGTCATCGCCGAGGAGGTCGGCCTCAAGCTCGACCAGGCCGGTCTCGACGTGCTGGGCACCGCGCGCCGCGTGACCATCACCAAGGACTCCACCACCATCGTCGACGGTGGCGGCAACGCCGAGGACATCTCCGGCCGCGTCGGCCAGATCAAGGCCGAGATCGAGTCCACGGACTCCGACTGGGACCGCGAGAAGCTCCAGGAGCGCCTCGCGAAGCTGGCCGGCGGCGTGTGCGTCATCAAGGTCGGCGCCGCCACCGAGGTGGAGCTGAAGGAGAAGAAGCACCGTCTGGAGGACGCCATCTCCGCGACCCGCGCCGCGGTCGAGGAGGGCATCGTCTCCGGTGGTGGCTCCGCTCTGGTCCACGCCGTCAAGGTCCTCGAGGGCAACCTCGACAAGACCGGCGACGAGGCCACGGGTGTCGCGGTCGTCCGCCGCGCCGCCGTCGAGCCGCTGCGCTGGATCGCCGAGAACGCCGGCCTCGAGGGCTACGTCATCACCTCGAAGGTGGCGGAGCTCGACAAGGGCCAGGGCTTCAACGCCGCCACCGGCGAGTACGGCGACCTGGTCAAGGCCGGCGTCATCGACCCGGTCAAGGTGACGCGCTCCGCCCTGGAGAACGCCGCCTCCATCGCCTCCCTCCTCCTCACCACCGAGACCCTCGTCGTGGAGAAGAAGGAAGAGGAGCCGGCGGACGCGGGCCACGGCCACGGCCACGGTCACTCCCACTGAGGCACCTGACTGACCACCGAGGCCCGGTGCTCCCGTCGCGGGAGCACCGGGCCTCGTGCTTCTCGCCCGTTCCTACCCCTCCACGGCGCCGAGCTGCCCCATCAGGCCGAGCAGGTCGTACTGCCACCATCCCTCGGCGATCTTCCCGTCGTCCCGGAAGCGGTGGATGACCGTGCCGGTCATCGTCACCTCCATGCCGGTCGGCTGGAGCCCCATGAAGTCCCCGGTGTGGCTGCCCCGCCACGTCCAGCGGGTGCAGACCCGGTCGCCCTCGGCGATCTGGTCGTCGACGGTGAAGGCGAAGTCGAAGCCGCCCCGCCACATCCCCACCTCGCGCCGGACGGCGTCCATGCCCATGACGTCCTGCTCGTTCACCGGGTCGTGATCGTGGTAGCCCTCGGCCAGCACCTCGTCGAGCAGCGCGAGTTCCGGCTCGGTCGCCAGCATCTCCATCAGCCGCCGCGCGTTGTTCTTGTACAACGCCTCGTCCCGCACCACGTCCAGGTCCGTGAACGTCGGCATCTCGTCGCAGAGCGCGACCATCTCGCGGAAGATCCGGTCGGTCTCCGGGAGCTGCGAGTTCCGCATGGCCACGTCGTACGAGGGGAACTCCACGATCTCCACGACGTGCGACGCGTCGGACCGGTCCTTCCCGACCATGCTGTGCGTCGCCGTCCGCTTGCCCTCGGTCCGCTCCACCCACTGATCCATGAGCCGGTTGAGGTCGTCGACCCGGCTGGTCCTGCAGTCGATGATCTGTACGAAAGTCATGACGCCTCCCGACCGTGGTGGGAACCCTTTCAGTCTAGGTTGGGCGCATGGAGCGGGCAGGGGGAGAACGTTCGGTCGCCGTCCACAACGGCGCGGGCATCGTGGTCGTCGGTGACGGCAACCGGATCGGAGCACCGGAACGGACGCCGGTCCGCTCGGCCTACCGGCAGCATGTGCGCAGGATCGCCCCCGCGGAACTCGTCGACCGCGAAGGCGAGTTGGCGGAGCTCGCGGCCTTCTGCCGGCGGACCGGCGCCGGGCCCGCCTACCTGTGGTGGCGGGCGGAGGCCTGGGCGGGCAAGACGGCCCTGCTGTCCTGGTTCGCGCTCGACCCGCCGCCGGGAACGCGGATCGTCCCCTTCTTCGTCACGGCCCGGCTCGGCGCCCAGAACGACGTCGCCGCGTACGTGGACGTCGTCCTGGAACAGCTGGCGGAGCTCGCCGGCGAGGACCTCCCCGCCCTCCTGACGGCCGCCACCCGCGAGGCCCACCTGCTGCGCCTGTACTCAGCGGCCGCCGAGGCCTGTGCCGCCCGCGGCGAGCGGCTGGTCCTCCTCGTCGACGGTCTGGACGAGGACCGGGGCGTGACGACCGGCCCGGACGCCCACTCGATCGCCTCCCTCCTCCCGTACGACCTGCCCGTCATCGTCTCCGGCCGCCTCAACCCGCCCCTGCCGGCCGACGTTCCGGAGGACCACCCGCTCCGGGACCCGGAGGCCGTACGCGTCCTCGTCCCGTCCCCGAGGGCCCGCGCGATCCGGACGGAGGCGGAACGCGAGCTGAAGCGCCTCATCGAGGCCGGCGGACTCCCGTACGAACTCCTCGGGCTGCTGACCGCCGCCGGCGGCGGCCTCACCGCTGACGACCTCGCGGACCTGACGGGCGGGATCCCGTACCGGGTCAAGGACGTGCTCAGGACCGGCCCGGGACGGACGTTCGCGGTACGCGGCGACGCGTACCTGCTCGCACACGAGGAACTGGTCGCGGGAGCACGGGAGATGCTGGGCGAGCGGGAGCTCGGCCGGTGGCGGTCGGTGCTGCACGCCTGGGCGGACCGCCGGCGGGAGGACGGCTGGCCGGACGGGACCCCGGACTACCTGCTGCACGGGTACGTGCCGATGCTGCGCGCGGCCGGGGACGTGGAGCGGCTGGTGTCCTGCGCGGCCGACGAACGGCGCCACGCACGGCTGCTGGCCGTGACGGGCGGTGACGCGGCGGCGCTGGCCGAGATCGGGGCGGCGGAGGACGCGGTCCTGGGCGCGACCGACCGCGAGGACTCGGTGGCGGCGGCGCTCCGGCTCGCGAGCGGCCGGGCGAAGCTGGTCCGGGACGGCGGAAGGGTGCCGCTCGTGGTGCTCGGCGGCTGGGCGGCCGTCGGCATGCCGGACCGTGCCGTGGCGCTCGCCCGGAGCATGAAGGGAGCGGACGCGGTCGCCGGGCTCTGCACGGTGGCCGGCCGGCTGCTGGACGTGGGGGCTCCGGAACGGGCGGCGGAGGTGGTGGACGAGGCCGAGGAACGGGCGGAGCCCCTGTCGGCCGACGGCTCCTACGACGGTGAACGCGCCGCCATCGCGATCAACCGGCTGCTCGTGCGGCTGGGCGCGTACGACCGCGCCGCGAGGCGACTGCGGACGACCGCCTCCTTCGAGTCGGGCGAGGTCCGGCGCGAACTGGTCGACCGTCTGCTCGCGGCGGGACGGTACGAGGAGGCCGTCGTCCTGGGGAGGGGGGAGCCGGACACCGGGGTCGGGGCCGGCGTGCGGGCCCGGATCGTCGAGGCCCTGATCCGTGCCGGCCGGATCGCCGAGGGGGAGCGCGAGGCCCACCGCCCCACGGCGGAGCCCGGTGCGCGTGCCGTGGTCCTGCTGCGGGCGTCTGCCGCGCTGCGCGAGGCCGGACATCCCGAAGCGGCGGACGCCGCGTCGAAGGCGGGGATGGAGGAGCGCCTGCGCATGGGCCCCCGCAAGTCCGGTGTGTTCCTCACGCCGCTGCTCCGGGCGCTCGTCGCCGTGGGCGAGGTCGAAGCGGCCCGCGCGGACGGTACCGGGGACGAGGCCGTCGCCCTGGCCCTGGTGCTGTTCGAGAACCACCGGTGGGACGAGGCACGGGAGGTCGCCGGGGCCATGGAGGGCACCCGGTGGATCCACGTACGCGCGCGCGGCGCCCGCGAACTGGCCCTGACCGGCGCCGTCGAGCAGGCCGTGGCACTCGCCCCGGCGGGGGAGACGCCCTGGGCGGACCCGTGGCCCGCCATCGCTTCGGCCCTGCTGGCACGCGGGGATCTCGACGCGGTCGTCCCGCTGTGCGGAAGGCTCGTCGAGCCGCCCGACGCGCCGTGGCGCACGGTCGGCGTGCGTTCCGAACGGATCCGGACGCTCGACGCCTTCCTGCGGCGACTGGTCGCCGGGGGCGCGCTGGACCGTGCCCGCGCGGTGGTCGCCGGGATCGAGGAGAACGTGGAGGCGCGCACCGTGTGGGCGGAGGTGCTGTACGGCTCCGGCCGGGTCGCCGAGGCCCGCGCTCTGATCGCGGCGGAGGAGGAGAAGAGCCGGGTGCCCCCGCGCGACGTCCTCGTCGCTGACCTGGTGGCGCTCGCCCGCGCCCTCGCGGAGACCGGCCGGCACGCGGACGCGGCGGACCTCCTCCACCGGGTGGAGGACGAGCCGGGGCTGGACCCCGACCTCGTGGTTCCGGCGGCGCTCGCGGTGGGGCGGACGGAGTGGGCGGAGGCACTCGCCCTGGGGGGAACGGAGGTCCAGCGCCGGTCCCTGCTGCCCCGGGTCGTCGCGGCCCATGCGGGCGAGGGGGCGTTCGACCGGGCCCTGCGGCTCGTCGAGGGGCCGGGTGCCCCACCGGACCTGCTGGTGGAGGCAGCCGTGTCCTTCGCCGCAGCGGGCGCCTGGGAGCACGCGCTGGACCTCGCGTCGAGACGGACCTGGGAACCGGACGTCATGGCGATGTGCGCCCGGATGGCCTGGGAATGCGTACGACAGGACCGTCCCGACCACGCCCGGCAACTCCTGGAGGCCGTCCACGGGTCGGCGGCGGCGGACCGGCCCGTGCCGCTCGACGCCGTGCGCGCGGACCTCGCCCTCGGGAGGAACCTCCGGGCCCTCTTCGCGGCCGATCGCCTGGTGCGGCTGCGACGGCCGGGGCTCACCGAGCTCGCGCTGGTCGTCCAGGGCGCGTACGACGAGGCGCTCGGCTTCTTCCGGTCGACGGCTCCCGCGTTGGCGGGGCGACGACTCGGGGACCTGGTCACCGAGCTGCTGCGGGCCGCCCAGTACGACCGTGCCGCCGCCCTCCTCGACGGCATGCACCACGTGGGCCCGTCCTGCGGCGAGGCGTACGCCCTGCTGGCCCGCGCCGAGCCCGATCCCGTCCGGGCCCGGCGCTGGGCCGTCCTCGCGCTGCGGCTCGGGGACCGGCGGAACGTGCTGCCGGCCGTCCTCGCCGTGGACCCGGGCTCGCTCCCCGTCGCCCTCGCCGAGGCCGAGCGGCTACGCCGAGCGCTGGAGGTCTGAGGCCCGGACCTCGTCCGCGAAGGGTTCGCCGCGCCCGTAGCGGGCGATCTCCTCCAGGGCCTGGTCGGTCATGCGGTGGAGTTCGTTGCCGAGGGAGCCGGCGACGTGGGGGGTGAGGAGGACGTTGGGGAGGGTCCACAGGGGGGAGTCGGGCGTGGGGAGTTCGGGGTCCGTGACGTCGAGGATCGCGTGGAGGCGGCCCGAGACGAGGTGCGGGAGGAGGGCCGTCTCGTCGACGAGGGAGCCGCGGGCCGTGTTGATCAGGGTGGTGCCGTCGGCCATCGCGGCGAGCTGCGCGGGGCCGATCATGCGGTACGTGGAGGGCAGTTGCGGCGCGTGGACGGAGACGACGGAGCTGCGGGCGCAGAGTTCGTCGAGGCCGGCGAGCTCGGCGCCGGGCGGCGGGGTCGTCGCGTACGGGTCGTAGAGGAGGACGTCGCAGTCGAAGGGGCGGAGGAGTTCGATGACGCGGCGGCCGATGCGGGAGGCGCCGACGATGCCGATGGTGCGGCGGTAGTTGCCCCAGGGCGCGGAGCCGGTGAGCCAGGAGTCGTCGGTGCGGAGTTCGGCGTAGCGCTGGGCGGAGCGGAGGACGCCCTTTCCGGCGAAGAGGATCGCGGCGAGGGTGTACTCGGCGACCGGGAGGGCGTTGGCGGCGGCGGCCGAGGTGACGCGGAGGCCGCGGTCCCAGCAGGCGTCGGTGATGTGGTGTTTGACGGAGCCGGCCGCGTGGACGACCGCCTTGAGGCGCGGGGCGCGGTCGAGGACCTCGGCGGTGAGGGGGGTCGCGCCCCAGCAGGTGAGGAGGAGTTCGGCCTCGGCGAGGGCGGCGGTGACGCGGGGGCCGGGGGCGGTCAGGTCGTGGGCGACGAGGTGCGGGTCGGTGCGGGTGAGGGCGGCGAGGCGGTCGCGGTGGGCGCCGGTGAGGAGCCGGTCGGCGACGCCGGGGCCCATCGCGAGGAGGAGGGAGGGGCGGTTGTCAGTGGCGGGGTGCATGGTGGGAACCGGCCTTCCTCACTTGACGCTGCCGGCGGTGAGGCCGGCCTTCCAGTGGCGCTGGAGGGAGACGAAGGCGACGACGAGGGGGACGACGGCGAGGAGGGACCCGGTGACGACGAGGGGGTAGAAGTCGGGTTCGGCGTGGGCGTTGCTGTTCCACGCGTACAGGCCGAGGCTCAGCGGGTAGAGCTTCTGGTCGGACAGCATCACCAGGGGGAGGAAGAAGTTGTTCCAGACGGCGGTGAACTGGAAGAGGAAGACGGTCACGAAGCCGGGCATGACCATGCGCAGTCCGATGGACCAGAAGACGCGGAGTTCGCCGGCGCCGTCGATACGGGCTGCCTCCAGGGCCTCGTCGGGGATGTAGCCGGCGCAGAAGACCCGGGAGAGGTAGACGCCGAAGGGGTTGACGAGGACGGGGATCAGGACGGCCCAGTAGGTGTTGACGACGCCGACCTCGCTGGCGAGGAGGTACATCGGCAGGGCGAGCGCGGTGGTGGGGACGAGCACGCCGAGGAGGACGAGGCCGAACAGCGTCTCCTTGCCCCGGAAGTCGTAGACGTGGAAGGCGTATCCGGCGGCGACGCTGACCAGGGAGCAGGCGAGGGCGCCGAGGCCCGCGTAGAGCAGGCTGTTGGCGTACCAGTGGAAGTAGACGCCGTCGTTGTACGCGGCGAGCCGGCTGAGGTTGCCGCCGAGGTCGAAGCCCTCGAAGGAGAAGGCGTTTCCGGCGAGGAGGCCGCCGGCGTCCTTGGTGGCGGCGGTGAGCAGCCACACGAGGGGGAAGAGCATGTAGACGACGGCGAGGAGGAGGGCTCCGTTGACGGCCGCCGTGGACAGCCAGACGTTCGCGGTGCGGGGCTTGCTCATGCCGTCTGCTCCTTCCGGGCCGTGCCCGCCTCGCGTGCGGCGCGTGCCGTGCCCGCCTCGCGGGCCGTTCCGGCCCTGCGGCGGCCGGTCAGGCGGGTGACCGCGAAGGACAGGAGCGCGGCGGTCAGGGCGAGGAGTACGGAGGCCGCGGCCGCGAGCCCGTAGTCGTTGCGGTCGAAGGCCGCGGTGTAGGCGTACATGTTCGGCGTCCAGGTGGAGGTGACGGCGGAGCCGGTGCCCTTGTTGAGGATCAGCGGTTCGGTGAAGAGCTGGAGCGAGCCGATGATCGTGAAGAGGCCGACCATCGCGAGGGAGGCCTTGACGAGGGGGATCTTTACGGCGAAGGCGATCCGCCAGGCTCCGGCGCCGTCGACGGTGGCCGCTTCGAGGACGGACCGGTCGATGGCCTGGAGGGCCGCGTAGAAGATGACCATGTTGTAGCCGAGCCATTCCCACAGGGCGATGTTGACGACGGAGGGCAGGGTGCCCGCGGGGGAGAAGAAGTCGAAGCCGACGCCGCCGGCCTCCATGGCCTGGACGACCGGGCTGAGCTGGGGCGTGTAGAGGTAGACCCAGATCAGGGCGGCGATGATGCCGGGGACGGCGTGCGGCAGGAACAGCGCGAGCTGGAAGAAGCGGCGGGCGCGGGCGAGCGCCGAGTCGAGCAGGAGGGCGAGGCCGAGGGCTCCGGCGAGCAGCAGCGGGATGTAGAGCAGGCAGTATCCGAGCAGGACGCCGAAGCCCTCGCGGAAGGCCCGGTCACCCAGCGCCGCGGTGTAGTTGCCGAGGCCGGTGAAGACGGTCTCGGAGCCGCCGAAGCCCAGTCCGGACTGCTTCTCGGTGAAGAGGCTGAGCCAGACCGCGTATCCGATCGGCACCACCATCACCGCGGTGAACAGGAGGAAGAAGGGGGTCAGCAGGATCGCCGCGGCGCGGGTTCGGGCCTTCATGCGGTCAGCCCTCGACCTTCAGGCCGCGCTTGGTGAGTTCGGCGACGGTGGCCTCGTGGCCGGCCTTGACGGCGTCGGCGATGCCGGGGCCGCCCTGGGTGATCTTGCCGAACCGGTCCTTGATCGTGGTGTTGGTGGTGCCGGTGGTGGGGCCCCAGGACCAGTGGGGGTTGATGGAGGCGCCGGCGGCCTCGAAGAGGGCGTAGATGTCCTGGCCGTCGTAGTAGCCGGCGTCGAAGGCCTTCTTCGCGACCGGGCGCAGGGCCGTGGCGGCGGGGAAGGCAGAGGACGTGCCCGAGGCGATGCGCGCCTTCACGCCCTCCTCGGTGGTGGACATCCACTCGGCGAAGGCGACGGCCGCGGCCTTCTTGCCGCTGTCCTTGGTGACGGCGAAGGAGGTGCCGCCGAGCATGCCGCTGGCGGGCTTGCCGTCCCAGGTGGGGATGGGGGCGACGGCCCACTTGCCGCTCAGCTCGGGCACGTTGCCCTTGAGGACGCCGGCTCCCCAGGAGGCGCCGAGGTAGCCGACGGTGGTGCCGTTCTTGAGGGAGCCGACCCATTCGGGGCTGAAGGAGGCGTCCTTGTGGACGAGGTCGGCGTCGAGGAGGCCCTGCCAGTAGGAGGTGACCTTGGTGGTGGCCGGGTCGGCGGTGTCGATCTTCCAGGTGTCGTTCTCGGCCTTGAACCACTGGGCGCCGGCCTGCCAGGCCATGGCCTCGAAGGTGGTCGGGTCGTCGGGGAAGAAGGTGGCGATGCGGGCCTTGGCGTCGGCCTTCTTGATCTGCGCGGCGGCCTTCTCGAACGCGTCCCAGGTGGTGGGGACCGCCACCTTGTACCGGGCGAAGAGGTCCTTGCGGTAGAAGAAGGCCTGCGGGGCGGCGTCGAAGGGGACGGCCCAGGACTTGCCGCCGAGGGTGGTGAGTTCGACGGACTGGGGGAGGAGCTTGGCGCGGTCGGCCTCGGTGAACTGGTCGCCGATGTCCTGGAGGGCGCCGGAGCTCACGAACTCGGGGAGCGAGGAGTACTCGATGGAGACGAGGTCGGGGGCGTTGCCCGCCTTCACGGCGTTGGAGATCTTGGCGTAGCCGCCGGCGGTGCCGGAGGGGATCTCCTCGAACTTCACCTGGATGTCGGTGTGGGAGGCGTTGAAGGCGTCCACGACGTCCTTGGAGCCCTTGGCCCAGCCCCAGAAGGTGATGGTCACGGGCCCGGACGCCTTGCTCGCGGTGTCGTCACCGCCGCCGCCGCAGGCCGTGAGGACGGCGAGGGCGGTGGCGGTGCCGACTATGACACGGGACGTTCTGCTCCGACTACGGGTCACGGCTCGACTCCTGGGGGCGGCGCGGCTGGGAGGTTGTGGCCGTGATCCTGTGACCGTTCATGACCGAAGTCAAGAGCGAAAGATTGATTGATCGAAAAAAGATCAGATCGATCGCGCGCGGTTGCCCTCGCCGGGGGCCCGGCCCTGTCCGGCGCCCGCGCGCCGGAGTGCGGCCCGCCCGTCCTCGCGCCCGCGGGCGCGGCCCGCTCCTCCTCGCGCCGCCGCCCGGGCGTGCCGCCCCGTCAGTCGCCGCGCGGGCAGGGTTCCCTCCTCGCGCCGCCGCCCGGGCGTGCCGCCCCGTCAGTCGCCGCGCGCCCCGCACGAGGCCCGTACCCGCAGCCTCGGCAGCAGGCTCAGATGGCGCCGGGCCGCGTCCTCGTCGGGACTCTCGGTGAGCCGCTCGACCAGCAGTTCCGTGGCGTGCCGCCCCACCTGCCGCTTCGGCGGCGCCACCGCCGTCAGCGGGGTGTCGGCGAGGGCCGCGACCTCGTCGTCGTACGCGATCAGGGCCAGGTCCTGGGGCACCCGTACGCCCAGCTCGGCGAGGCGCTGCACGATCTCGATCGCGTCCACGTCGTTGTGGACCAGGGCCGCGCCCGCGAGACCCGACCGGACGGCCTCGTGCAGGGCCCGCACCGCGCGCTCGAAGCCCTCCGGGTCGGCCTCGGCCGGCACGGAGTCGATGACCGGGCGCGGTTCCTCCAGGCCGAGCGTCCGCAGCGCCTCGGCGTACCCGGCGCGCACCGCGAGCGCGGTGGGGGAGTCCCGCCGGGCCACCAGCAGCGGCGTCGGGTGACCGAGGGAGAGCAGGTGGCGCAGGGCGAGCAGGACGCCGTGGCCGTGGTCGGAGACGACCCGGTCGAGGCCGTCGAGGGGGCTGCCGGGATCGGCCCTGCGCTCCAGGAGCACCGCCGGTACGGGGAGTTCCGCCAGCCAGTCCCCGTACGCGAGCCGGTCCTCGGGGCCCCGCCAGCCGGGCGCCACGAGCACGCCCTCGGCGCCGGCGGCGAGCAGCCCCTCGGTGCGGGCGCGGTCCTCCTCGGGCCGGTAGTCCGAGATGCGCAGCACGAGGCGGGCGCCGACGCGTGCCGCCGCCTCGTGAGCGCCGCGGATGACCTCGGCGAAGTAGTACGTGGCGGAGGGGGCGAGCAGGCCGAGGACCAGGCCCTCGCCCGACCGCCCGGCGCCCGGCGCGCTCTGCCCCCGCGGCCAGGACACCTGGCCGTGCACCCGGTCGAGCAGCCCCTGCCCGGCCAGCGTCTCGACGTCCCGGCGTGCGGTGACGGGGGAGACCCCGAGGCGCTCGGCCAGTTCGGAGACGCGGGCGGTGCCGCGCTCGCGCACCAGGGCCAGCAGTCGGTCGTGTCGTTCGGCAGCACTCTCGCGCACGGCGCAGTTCCCCCTCGCGGTGGTGGTGGTTCCCCGACCCTAGCCCAGAAATGATCGAACGACGGGAGTTTCGATCATTCGCTCCGACGCTCTTGACGTTCGATCGGAGACTGTCCAGGATTCCCGGCGACGCACGTCAGCGCAGGGAGTCCAGGGAGCATCATGCCCACGCCGCCCGAGAACCGTGAGCTCAGCCCGTACACCGGCTGGACCCGTGCCCACTGGGAGGCCGCCGCCGACCGGCTCCTCCTCGCCGTCCGCCCCCACGCGTCGCCGGGCGGCGCGCTGATCGACCTCCCCGGGCCCCGCCCCAGCTGGTCCGGCGCCCGCTCCGACGGCCTCGAGGGCTGGGCCCGCACCTTCCTCCTCGCCGCCCTCCGCACCGCGGGCGCCCGCGGTGCGGACCCGCACGGCCATCTCGACCGGTACGCCGAAGGGCTCGCGGCCGGAACCGCGACACCGGGACACGCCGACCGGGACTCCTGGCCGCCGATGGCCGACACCCGCCAGGCGATCGTCGAATCCGCCTCGATCGCCCTCGGCCTCCGCCTCACCCGTCCCTGGCTCTGGGATCGCCTCGACGACCGCACCCGGCAGCGGGTCGCCGCATGGCTCCTGCCCGCCCTCGGCCCGTCCCCCGTCGACAACAACTGGTGGCTCTTCGGCCTCACCGTCGCCGGCTTCCTCCAGGACGCCGGCATCGAGACCGACCGCGCCGCCGCCACGATCGACCGCTCCCTCGCCCGCGTCGAGGACTGGTACCTCGGCGACGGCTGGTACAGCGACGGCGACAACCGCGCCCTCGACCACTACAACGCCTGGGCCCTGCACTTCTACCCCGTCCTGCACGCCCACCTCGCCGGCGACCCGAAGCTCCTCGACCACTACGGGCCCCGCCTCCGCGCCCACCTCGACGACTACGTCCACCTCTTCGACGCGAACGGCGCCCCCCTCCCGTACGGGCGTTCCCTGATCTACCGCTTCGCCGCGGCCGCCGCCCCCTGGCTCGGCGCCCTCACCGGGCACACCCCGCTCACCCCCGGCGCCACCCGCCGCCTCGCCTCCGGAACCCTGCGGTACTTCCTCGACCGCGGCGCCACCGACGAGGACGGGCTCCTCACCCTCGGCTGGCACGGCCCGTACCCGCCCCTCGTCCAGGACTACTCGGGCCCCGGCTCCCCCTACTGGGCGTCCAAGGGCTTCCTCGGTCTCCTCCTGCCCGCCGGCCACCCGGCCTGGACCGACCCCGAGGAACCCCTGCCCGCCGAGCGCGCCGACACCGTCCGCCCCGTCGCCCCGGCCGGACTGCTCCTCCAGACCACCGCCGCGGACGGGCTCGTGCGCCTCCACAACCACGGCACCAACCACGTGCACAGCGCAGAAGGGGACGAGGACGACCCCGGGTACGCCCGTCACGCCTACGCCACCCGTACCGGCCCCACCACCGCGCCCGACCCCGCGGACAACCACTTCGCCCTGATCACCGACGGGCGGGCCACCCGGCGCGGCCCCGCCACCCCGGCCGGCACCGGCCCCGGCTGGGCCGCCTCGCTCCACCACCCGCTGCCCGGCGTCCGGGTCCACTCGGCCACCCTCGCCCACGGCCGCGCCGAGGTCCGCGCCCACCTCGTCCTCGGCGCCCCGGAAGGGACCCCCGTACGCCAGACGGGCTGGGCCACGCACGCCGAGGGCCCCGCGTCCCAGCTCCACCCGGTCCACGGCTACGGCCCCGAGGTCGCCGAGCTCCCCACGGGGGCCACCCTCCAGGGGCCGGGCCCCACCCGCACCCCCGCCCTGCACGGGGTCACGCGCGGCCCCGAGAGCCTGTTCGTCGCCCTCGCCTCCCTCACCGGCGAGCCCGCCCCCGCCCCCGTCTCCGACCTCGCCGGCGTCCGGGTCGAGGGCCGCGTCCTGCACGTGACCTGGCAGGACGGCACGGCCACGCGCCTCCCGCTGGAGTGGGCCTACTTCGGCCCGTACTTGCGGCCGGCCCTGGACGAGACCCCGCCGAGCAGGCCGCGGGGGGCCAGCTTCACCACACCCATCAGCGCCTTGTAACGGGGATCGGGGATCGACAGGGTCTTCCCCCGCGCCAGGTCCGAAAGCGACGCCGACACCAGCTTGTCCGCGTCGAGCCACATCCAGCCCGGGATGTTGTCCGTCCCCATGCCCGCCCGCTCGTGGAACTCGGTGCGGACGAACCCGGGGCAGAGCGCCATGAGCCGTACGCCGCTGCCCGCGAGGTCCCGCGCCGCGCCCTGGGTGAACTGCACGACCCACGCCTTCGAGGCGCCGTACGTGCCGCGGGGCACGAAGGCCGCCACCGAGGCCACGTTCACGACGGCACCCCGGCCCCGCTCCTTCATCGAGGCGGCGGCGGCCGAGGTCAGCCGCAGCACCGCCTCGCAGTGCACCGTGAGCATCTTCAGCTCGTCGGCCATGGAGACCTCGAGGAAACGGCCCTTGTTGCCGAAACCGGCGTTGTTCACGAGCACGTCCACCGGCCGCTTCGGGTCCGAGAGACGGGCCTCGACGGCGGCGATGCCCTTCTCCTCGGAGAGGTCCGCGGCGAGCACCTCGGCCTCGACGCCGTGCCGGTCGTGCAGCTCGGTGGCCTGCTCCCGGAGCCGCTTCATGTCCCTCGCCACCAGCACGACGTCGTGGCCGTCCGCCGCGAGTCTCCGTGCGAAGGCGGCCCCGATGCCCGCGGTGGCGCCTGTGATCAGTGCAGTCGTCATACGGGCACGGTAGTGCCCCGCCGCGCGGCTACGGGGCGGCGTCCGCCCGGCCCCGCCCGGCGCCGTACTTGTCCGCGTACTGGCGTGCCAGCGCGAGCAGTCCCGACTCCATCCACTCCGCGGCCACCAACGTCTCGGGCAGCAGGGCGCGTTCGGCGGTCGCGGCGCGGTGCAGGAGCGCGACGGTGACGTGGTGGTCCGGACGGCGCACGACCGTGATCGGGTCGCCGGCCCTGATCTCGCCGGGCTCGACCACCCGCAGCAGCGCACCGGGGCCGGCCGTCGACCCCGTGAAGCGCCTGACCCACCCCTTCTCCTCCAGGAAGCCCGCGAAGGTACGGCACGGGATGCGGCCGCCGGTGACCTCCAGGACCACCTCGTCGCCGATCCGCCACCGCTCGCCGATCAGGGCCCCGTTCACGTCGAGGCCGAGGGTCGTGAGGTTCTCTCCGAAGGAGCCGTTGGCCAGGTCGCGGCCGAGTTCCGCCTCCCACCGGTCCAGGTCCTCGCGGGCGAAGGCGTACGCGGCCCGGTCGTTCCCGCCGTGGAACCGCAGGTCGCAGACGGTGTCCCCGGCGAGGCCGCTGGTGCCCTCACCGGGCGGCCCGGGGGCGGCGATCCGTACGGGTCCGTCGACGGGGCGCTTGTCGATGCCCGTCATCCCCGACGCGGAGTCGGTGTACTCCACCGCCTTGGCACGGCCCACGTTCACACTCAGCAAGGTCATGGGGGCACTTTAAGGGCATCCATCCCAAAGTCGTCAGTGAATATTCTCCGCTGAATCCAAGATTCGCTTATGCTTGAGCGCATGATCGAGGCACGCCACCTCCGCGTCCTGCGCGCCGTCGCCGCCACCGGCTCCTTCTCCGCCGCCGCGCGCGAACTCGGCTGCACCCAGCCCGCCGTCAGTCAGCAGATGAAGGCGCTCGAAGCCTCCGCCGGCACCCCGCTGCTGATCCGTACGGGCCGCGAGATGCGCCTCACCCAGGCCGGCGAGGTCCTGGTGCGCCATGCCTCCGGCATCCTGGCCGGGCTCACCGCCGCCGAGGAGGAGGTCGCCGCGATCGCCGGACTCCGGGCCGGCCGCGTCCGCCTGGTCTCCTTCCCCAGCGGCAGCTCCACCCTCGTCCCCACCGCGCTGGCCGCGCTGCGGGCCGCGCACCCCGGCACCCGGGTCTCCCTCGTCGAGGCGGAACCGCCGCGCTCGATCGAGATGCTCCGCGAGGGCGACTGCGACGTGGCCCTCGCCTTCCGGTACGGGGCCGGGCAGGCCGAGTGGGACGACCTCGTCGTCCGGCCGCTGCTCGCCGACCGCCTCGTGGGCCTGGTGCCCGAGGGGCACCGGCTCGCCGGGGCCGACGCGGTCGGCATCGCGGAACTCTCCGGCGAGTCCTGGATCGCGGGCTGCCCGCGCTGCCGCCGCCAGCTCGTCGACGTCTGCGAGGAGGCGGGCTTCACCCCCCGCATCGACTTCGCCACCGACGACTACCCGGCCGTGGTCGGCCTGGTCGGCGCGGGCCTCGGCGTGGCCGTCCTGCCGGAGCTCGCCATCGAGTCCGTACGGCCCAAGGGCGCGCGCACCGTCACCGTGCAGCCAGCCATCGAGCGGGAGATCGTGGCCCTGACCCTCCCCGACCTCGCCCAGGTCCCGGCCGTCGCCGCCACGCTCGACGAACTCACCCGCGCCGCGACACGCGCCTGAACGGGCGCCCGGCCGCGTCGGCGGGGCGTTCCTCCGGGGCGTGCGGCCGGTACGGCGGACGCCTGTCGGGGCGTGGCAGGCCCGGTCCGGTCCGCACACGCGCACGGGGGTGCCGCCCGACGCGCGCGTGTGCGCGGCTCCGGCCTAGTTGAAGAAACGTTCCTTCACGTACGCTCCACGATCGGCCGGCCCGAGGCCGCCGCCGATGTCGTCATGGATGTCATGGGAGTCATGGACGCCGTTCCGGCGGTCGACGCGGTCGCCGGTGCCGCCGAGATCAGGCGGTTCCGGGCGCGTCCCATGAGCTCTTCGCGTTCGTCCTCGGTGAGGCCGCCCCATACGCCGTAGGGCTCCCGCACGGCGAGTGCGTGTGCCGCGCACTCCGCGCGTACCGGGCACCGCATGCAGACCTCTTTCGCCGAGTTCTCACGCGCACTCCGTGCCGCGCCGCGCTCTCCCTCGGGGTGGAAGAACAGGGAGCTGTCGACTCCGCGGCAGGCCGCGAGCAGTTGCCAGTCCCACAGATCGGCGTTGGGTCCGGGAAGGCGGGAGAAATCTGCCATTGCGCTTGTCCCCTTGAAACCGTGTCGAACGGATAGGTGGGCGGGTGGATGGCTGATCCGCGGGGCTCCTCCGGGTCCCCGTGAGTCCGAGTCGTACACCTACTGTCGAAGTAGATGTAAATATGACTCATTGCGAATCTAGCCACAGACACTACGAAAAGGGAAGAAAAGCCGCTAAATGGGGCATAGCTTTCGATGAAGGGGCGGATCGCCCCCGATGCTCTCCTCCGTGTGCGGCCCCTCACGTAGAGTGCCGAAGGCTGCCGTCCGACCCGTAACTCTTTCGAGTGACCGTCGTTGAGAGTGCGGAGGCGGTTGAAGGAAGAAGCGATCGGGCAGGTGTCCGAGAGCGTCAATCGCACAGGTGACGATTACGTACAGCCCTGGAGGCTCAAGGTGACGCGCAACAGCTGCGAGAGCCGCGGAGGTCAGGCATGACATCCGTCCTCGTCTGCGACGACTCCCCGCTTGCCCGAGAGGCGCTCCGCCGGGCGGTCGCGACCGTGCCCGGCGTCGAGCGCGTGACCACCGCGGCCAACGGCGAGGAAGTCCTCCGCCGCTGGGGCGCGGACCGCTCGGACCTGATTCTGATGGACGTACGCATGCCCGGTCTGGGCGGCGTGGAGACCGTACGCCGGCTGCTCTCCGCGGACCCCGGCGCCCGCATCATCATGCTCACGGTCGCCGAGGACCTCGACGGCGTCGCCCTCGCGGTCGCCGCGGGCGCCCGTGGCTACCTGCACAAGGACGCCTCGCGCGCCGAACTGCGGGCCACGGTCACCCAGGCGCTCGCCGACCCGACCTGGCGGCTGGCCCCGCGCCGGCTCCGTTCGGCCGAGATGGGCGCCGCGCCCACCCTCACCGCGCGCGAGATCCAGGTCCTCGAGGGCATGAGCCACGGCCGGTCCAACGCGGAGATCGGGCGCGAGCTCTTCCTCTCCGAGGACACGGTCAAGACGCACGCCCGGCGCCTCTTCAAGAAGCTGGGCGCCTCGGACCGGGCGCATGCCGTCGCGCTCGGATTCCGCTGGGGCCTGGTCCGCTGAATCGCAGGTCACCTGCCATGTCCCCGTCCGAGCCCGCGTCCGTCGCGGGGCGGACGGGGCCGGCTTGTGTCACTTCCCCGCCGGATGACGCATCCTTGAGATGTGGAGTTCCTCGGGGACGATTCGGTCGAGCGGGAGGGGAGGGCGCGGGAGATGAGTTCCGGCGCACCTGCTCATAACGCTTCGGTGCACAACTACGGACGCGGTGCCGCGAACGAAGAAGCGTCGGGGCACCATGGAGCGATGCGCGACGACGAGACCGTGAGGTCCCCCATGCCTGCCGGGCAGGGGGAGATCGGCGCGCTCGTCGGTCGCGCGGTCGACGGCGACGCCCAGGCGACGCACGACCTGCTCGCCCGCGTGCATCCGCTCGCCCTGCGGTACTGCCGCACCCGCCTCAACCGGCTGCCCGGCGACGCCCGGCACTTCGTCGAGGACCTGGCCCAGGAGGTCTGCGTCGCCGTCCTGATGGCGCTGCCGCGCTACAAGGACACGGGCAGGCCCTTCGAGGCCTTCGTCTTCGCCATCGCCGGACACAAGGTCGCCGACCTCCAGCGGGCCGCCATGCGGCACCCCGGATCCACGGCCGTGCCCTCCGACGAGATGCCCGAGCGGCCCGACGACTCCCTCGGCCCCGAGGAGCGCGCGCTGCTCAGCGACGACGCCGAGTGGGCCAAGAAGCTCCTCGCCAACCTTCCCGAGAACCAGCGCGAACTGCTGGTGCTCCGGGTCGCGGTCGGGCTGACCGCGGAGGAGACCGGGCAGATGCTCGGCATGTCCCCCGGCGCCGTCCGGGTCGCCCAGCACCGCGCGCTCAGCAGGCTCCGCGCGCTGGCCGAGCAGTAAGTGTTGCCGGGGCTCCCCGTCCCTTTCGTACACGTGCGAACGTCCAAAGCTTTCCGCCGATCTTGATCGTGGAATGAGACACGGGTTTAGCCCGTTAGCATGGACATCCCGCACCGATCAAGGCCATTTGGGAAGGTGTCATGACTGCCAACGTCGACGGAGTGCCCGAGAAATTCGCGACACTCGGGCTGACCTACGACGACGTGCTGCTGCTGCCGGGCGCATCCGAGGTGCTCCCCAACGCGGTCGACACCTCGTCCCGCATCTCGCGCAACGTCCGCGTCAACATCCCGCTGCTCTCGGCGGCGATGGACAAGGTCACCGAGTCCCGCATGGCGATCGCCATGGCCCGACTGGGCGGCGTCGGCGTGCTGCACCGCAACCTCTCCGTCGAGGACCAGGTCAACCAGGTCGACCTCGTCAAGCGGTCCGAGTCCGGCATGGTCACCGACCCCATCACGGTGCACCCCGAGGCGACGCTCGCCGAGGCGGACGCGCTGTGCGCCAAGTTCCGCATCAGCGGCGTCCCGGTCACCAACCCGGACGGCAAGCTGCTCGGCATCGTGACCAACCGCGACATGGCCTTCGAGAGCGACCGCAGCCGTCAGGTCCGCGAGGTCATGACGCCGATGCCGCTGGTCACCGGCAAGGTCGGCATCTCCGGCGTCGACGCCATGGAGCTGCTCCGCCGCCACAAGATCGAGAAGCTGCCGCTGGTCGACGACGAGGGCGTCCTCAAGGGCCTCATCACCGTCAAGGACTTCGTCAAGGCGGAGAAGTACCCGAACGCCGCGAAGGACGCCGAGGGCCGCCTGCTCGTCGGTGCCGCCGTCGGCGCCAGCCCCGAGGCCCTGGAGCGCGCCCAGGCGCTCGCCGCCGTCGGTGTGGACTTCCTGATCGTGGACACCTCGCACGGTCACAACAGCAACGCGCTGAGCTGGATGTCGAAGATCAAGTCGAGCGTGAACGTCGACGTGATCGGCGGCAACGTCGCCACGCGCGACGGCGCCCAGGCGATGATCGACGCCGGCGTCGACGGCATCAAGGTCGGCGTGGGCCCCGGCTCGATCTGCACCACCCGCGTGGTCGCCGGCATCGGCGTCCCGCAGGTCACCGCCATCTACGAGGCCTCCCTCGCGGCCCGCGCCGCCGGCGTCCCGCTGATCGGCGACGGCGGCCTGCAGTACTCCGGCGACATCGGCAAGGCACTGGCCGCCGGCGCCGACACGGTGATGCTCGGCAGCCTCCTCGCGGGCTGCGAGGAGTCGCCCGGCGAGCTGCTCTTCATCAACGGCAAGCAGTTCAAGTCGTACCGCGGCATGGGCTCGCTCGGCGCCATGCAGTCCCGCGGCCAGGGCAGGTCGTACTCGAAGGACCGCTACTTCCAGGCCGAGGTCACCTCCGACGACAAGCTCGTTCCCGAGGGCATCGAGGGCCAGGTGCCCTACCGCGGCCCGCTGGCCAACGTGCTGCACCAGCTCGTCGGCGGCCTGCGCCAGACCATGGGCTACGTCGGTGCCGCCACCGTGGCGGAGATGGAGTCCAAGGGCCGGTTCGTCCGGATCACCTCGGCGGGCCTCAAGGAGAGCCACCCGCACGACATCCAGATGACGGTCGAGGCACCGAACTACAGCAGGAAGTAACACAGCGCGACGCGTGGGGGCGGTTCCGGCATGTGGCCGGAGCCGCCCCTCACGCTTGCGTCGGGGATACTGGTAGGCGCAGACGTAGAGGGAAAGGCCACACATCGTGACTGAGATCGAGATCGGGCGCGGCAAGCGCGGCCGCAGGGCGTACGCGTTCGACGACATCGCCGTCGTCCCGAGCCGGCGTACCCGGGACCCGAAGGAGGTCTCGATCGCCTGGCAGATCGACGCCTACCGCTTCGAGCTGCCGTTCCTGGCCGCCCCGATGGACTCGGTCGTGTCTCCGCAGACCGCCATCCGGATCGGCGAGCTGGGCGGCCTCGGCGTCCTGAACCTGGAGGGTCTCTGGACCCGGTACGAGGACCCGCAGCCGCTCCTCGACGAGATCGCCGAGCTGGACGAGGCGACCGCGACCCGCCGTCTGCAGGAGATCTACGCCGCCCCGATCAAGGAAGAGCTGATCGGGCAGCGCATCAAGGAGGTGCGCGACTCCGGTGTCGTCACCGCCGCCGCGCTCTCCCCGCAGCGCACCGCGCAGTTCTCCAAGGCCGTCGTCGACGCCGGCGTGGACATCTTCGTCATCCGCGGCACGACGGTCTCCGCCGAGCACGTCTCCGGCGCCTCCGAGCCGCTGAACCTCAAGCAGTTCATCTACGAGCTCGACGTCCCGGTCATCGTCGGCGGCTGCGCCACGTACACCGCGGCCCTGCACCTGATGCGCACCGGCGCGGCGGGTGTCCTCGTCGGCTTCGGCGGCGGCGCCGCGCACACCACCCGCAACGTCCTCGGCATCCAGGTCCCGATGGCGACCGCGGTCGCCGACGTGGCCGCGGCCCGCCGCGACTACATGGACGAGTCCGGCGGCCGGTACGTGCACGTCATCGCCGACGGCGGTGTCGGCTGGTCCGGCGACCTCCCCAAGGCCATCGCCTGCGGCGCCGACTCGGTCATGATCGGCTCCCCGCTGGCCCGTGCCACGGACGCGCCCGGCAAGGGCCACCACTGGGGCATGGAGGCCGTCCACGAGGACGTGCCGCGCGGCAAGCTCGTCGACCTCGGCATCGTCGGCACCACCGAGGAGATCCTCGCGGGCCCGTCGCACATCCCCGACGGCTCCATGAACTTCTTCGGCGCCCTCCGCCGTGCCATGGCCACCACCGGCTACAGCGAACTCAAGGAGTTCCAGCGCGTCGAGGTCACCGTCGCCGACGCCCAGCACAAGCGCTGACACCCGTCCCGTACGCCGAAGGGGCCCCGCACCGGATGGTGCGGGGCCCCTTCGGCGTAGGCCGGGATCAGGCGGAGAGCTTCTTGGTGATGACGAATCCCTCGTAGCCGGCGATGGCGAAGAACAGCAGGTCCATCGCGCCGAGCTCTTCCTTCCACGCCGTGAGCAGGTCCGAGAAGTGCGAGGTGAGGATCTCGGTGACGGGCAGGGACTGCCCGCCCAGTTCGGCCCACCAGCTGGCCATCAGGGCGTAGCCGAAGAGCTGGCCCGCGAAGACGCCGAACAGGGCGATCGGCACACCCGCGAACGGCAGGACCGGATGGGCGCCGCCCACCTTGCCGAGGGCGAAGCCGACCAGCGCGCCGACGCCGAGCGCGAGGATGCCGAGCTGCGTGTAGCTGCCGTCCTCCTTGGCCATGGCGCGCATGATGCCGCCGAGGACGAGCGCGCCGACGACCGCGCCGCCGACACCGGCCAGCAGGCCGAGGGCCAGGTTGGCGCGGGCGGGCGCGGGTGCCGGCGCCATCGGGTACGGCTGCGGGGCGGCCCCGTCGGCGAACGGGTTGCCGGGCGGCGGAACGGGCTGAGACATGAGGTGATCCCCCCAGGGAACGGTGAAGTGCGGTCGGTCGTGAACGGCGTCAGCCGAGGAGTGCCGCGATCAGCGGCGCGAGGACCATCCCGAAGCCGAGCAGGGCCAGCAACCCGCCGACGACGCGGAAGCCGGTGGCGGTGAGGAGCCGGTCGTGCGGGCCCAGACGTCCCGCGGCCTGGGCGCGCAGGTCGAGGTTGCGCAGGTGCCAGCGCTCCAGCCGGGTGGCGGAGTTCCTCACGTCGAGCGCGACCCACAGGCCGAAGGCCCCTCCCGTCAGGAAGAACACCAGGAACAGCAGGATGACGAAGAACACGGAGGGCCCCCGGGACGGTGCGCGCGGGAACGGTGCGCGCGGTGGTCCCGGAGGCTAGCAGCCGCATGTGACACGGGCATGGGAATTTCCGGCCGGAGCCGTCCTCAGAGCCGGTGGGCCGCTCCGGCCGGGGTGGCGCCTCGGGTGTCGAGGAGGAGTTGGGCTTTGACGGAGAGGCCCTGGAGGTCGTAGGTGCGGTGGTGCTGGAGAAGGATCGTCAGATCGGCGTCGGCGGCGGCCTCGTAGAGGGAGTCGGCGCGGGGGACGGGGAGCTCGCGGACGCGCCAGTCGGGGACGTGGGGGTCGTGGTAGCTGACGGCCGCGCCGAGGTCCATGAGCCGGCGGGCGATCTCGTCGGCGGGGGAGCCCTGCCGGTCGGGGAGGTCGGGCTTGTACGTGATGCCCAGGAGGAGGACCCGGGCGCCGCGGGCCGACTTGCCGTGCTCGTTGAGGAGGGTGGCGGCGCGCCGGACGACGTACCGCGGCATGCGTTCGTTGACCTGGCCGGCGAGTTCGACGAGGCGCAGCGGGCGGTGCGCGCCGACGGTGTCGACGGGGACGCCGTGGCCGCCGACGCCGGGGCCGGGGCGGAAGGCCTGGAAGCCGAACGGCTTGGTCTCGGCGCAGCGGATGACGTCCCACAGGTCGACGCCGAGCTCGTTGCAGAGGACCGCCATCTCGTTGACGAGGGCGATGTTGACGTGCCGGAAGTTGGTCTCCAGGAGCTTGACCGTCTCCGCCTCGCGGGGGCCACGCGCGCGTACCACCTTGTCGGTGAGCCGGCCGTAGAACGTGGCCGCGGACTCGGTGCAGGCCGGGGTGAGGCCGCCGATGACCTTCGGGGTGCCGGCGAAGCCGTGGGTGCGGCTGCCCGGGTCGAGGCGGCCGGGCGAGTACGCGAGGTGGAAGTCGCGGCCGGCCCGGAGGCCCGAGCCGGTCTCGAGGACGTCGCGCAGGACGCCCTCGGTGGTGCCCGGCGGGACGGGGGACTCCAGGAGGACGGTGGTGTGGGGGCGCAGCCGGGCCGCGAGCGCGCGGGCCGCTTCGGTGACGGCGGTGAGGTCGAGGGTGCGGTCGGGGCCGAGGGGTGTCGGGGCGCAGAGGACGGCGGTGCGGACCCGGCCGAGTTCGGCGGGGTTCGTGGTCGGCCGGAAGCCCCTGGAGAGCATGCGGCGGATCTCGGGTGCGGTGAGGGAGCCGTCGACCGGGGAGCGGCCGGCGGCGAGCTCGGCGGCGGGGCGGGGGTCGGTGTCGTAGCCGATGGTGGCGATGCCGGCGGCGGTGGCGGCCTGGGCGAGGGGGAGTCCGTGGTGGCCGAGGCCGATGACGGCGAGATCAGCGGGCATGGGGGTGGACCGTCCTTCCCTGTAGCCGGAGGGGACGCGAGGCGCAAGCCCGGTGGACAGAACGGGTCCGGCGCGATGTCAGACTAGGCGTAAATATGACCGATATGCGGCATTGTCCGCTTCGAGGTCGCCGAGTGTTATCCACAGGTCGGCGGCGAGGCGGTGGCTGAAGTCGCCGGACCGGGACAGAATCAAGTCTGTGAGCCGGGCCACACGGGCCCGGTTCGTGCGGTGCCCACCGCTCGCGCGGAGCGAGCTCGTGCCGGATCGAGCTCGTACGGAGCGAGCCTGTGCCGGATCGGGCTCCTGCGGATCGAGCTCGTGCGGAACAGCCGGAGGGCGACGGGAGGCAGCAGCCGTGAGGACAGCGACACTGGGACCCGCCGAGCGCGTCGAGGCGCTCGCGGCCATGGCCGAGCGCGAGCTCGACGTACTGGTGGTCGGCGCCGGAGTCGTCGGCGCCGGGACCGCCCTCGACGCCGTCACGAGAGGGCTCTCCACCGGCATCGTCGAGGCCCGCGACTGGGCCTCCGGCACCTCGAGCCGGTCCAGCAAGCTCATCCACGGCGGCCTGCGCTACCTGGAGATGCTGGACTTCGCGCTGGTGCGGGAGGCGCTCAAGGAGCGCGGACTCCTCCTGGAGCGGCTCGCACCCCACCTGGTGAAGCCCGTCCCCTTCCTCTACCCGCTCCAGCACAAGGGCTGGGAGCGGTTCTACGCCGGCTCGGGAGTCGCGCTGTACGACGCGATGTCCCTCTCCTCCGGCCACGGCCGGGGCCTCCCCGCCCACCGGCACCTCTCCCGCCTGGGCGCCCTGCGGGTCGCGCCCTGCCTGCGCAAGGACGCTCTCGTCGGCGCCCTCCAGTACTACGACGCCCAGATGGACGACGCCCGCTTCGTCACCACCCTCGTCCGCACCGCCGCCTCCTACGGCGCCCATGCCGCCAGCCGCGCCCGCGTCGTCGGCTTCCTGCGGGAGGGCGAGCGGGTCGTCGGCGCACGCGTCCAGGACGTCGAGGCCGGGGCCGCGTACGAGATCCGGGCGAAGCAGATCGTCAACGCCACCGGGGTGTGGACGGACGACACCCAGGCCCTCATCGGCGAGCGCGGCCAGTTCCACGTCCGCGCGTCCAAGGGCATCCACCTGGTCGTGCCCAAGGACCGCATCCACTCGACCACCGGACTCATCCTGCGCACCGAGAAGTCCGTGCTGTTCGTGATCCCCTGGGGACGCCACTGGATCGTCGGCACCACCGACACCGACTGGGACCTCGACAAGGCGCACCCCGCCGCGTCCAGCGCCGACATCGACTACCTCCTGGAGCACGTGAACACCGTGCTCGCCACCCCGCTCACCCGCGACGACGTCCAGGGCGTCTACGCCGGACTGCGCCCCCTGCTCGCCGGCGAGTCGGACGCCACGAGCAAGCTCTCCCGCGAGCACACCGTCGCCCATACGGTCCCCGGCCTCGTCGTGGTCGCCGGCGGCAAGTACACGACGTACCGGGTCATGGCGAAGGACGCGGTGGACGCGGCCGTGCACGGCCTCGACCAGCGCGTCGCCCCCTGCGTCACCGAGGACACCCCGCTCCTCGGCGCCGAGGGCTACCGGGCCCTGTGGAACGCGCGGGCCAGGATCGCCGCCCGGACCGGACTGCACGCCGTCCGGATCGAGCATCTCCTCAACCGCTACGGCTCCCTGACGCAGGAGATCCTCGACCTCGTCGCCGAGGACCCCCGCCTCGGCGAGCCGCTCGCCGCGGCCGACGACTACCTGCGCGCCGAGATCGTCTACGCCGCCTCGCACGAAGGGGCCCGCCACCTCGACGACGTCCTCACCCGGCGGACCAGGATCTCCATCGAGACCTTCGACCGCGGCACCCTCAGCGCCCGCGAGTGCGCGGAACTGATGGCGCCGGTCCTCGGCTGGGACGCCACCCAGATCGAGAAGGAGGTGGAGCACTACGAGAAGAGGGTGGAGGCGGAGCGCGAGTCGCAGCGCCAGCCCGACGACCTGACGGCCGACGCGGCACGGCTGGGCGCACCGGACATCGTGCCGATCTGACGCCCGCGGGGCGGCGAGGGGACCGGACCGAGGTCCACGGGGTGCCGACGGGGGCCGATCTGACAGTACGTCCGGGTCGTCCCGACTCCGGCGGGAACCTCAGGGGCGTGGAACGCGTCGTCATCCCGGAGTACGGACCCGGGGGCGCCCCCCGTCCCGAGGTGAGGGACAATGGGCTCTCTTCCAGGCGGGGTTACCGCATCACGCGGGAAGCGGCAGACGCGGCGAAGATCAGGGATCGCAGAGGGGACGCATGTCGGAGGCGGAGCAGTCGCGGGACACGGCGAAGGACCCCGGGCGGGACGCCGCCGCGGGGGCCGCGACCGACGGCGACCGAGGAGCGGTCCCGGCCGCGCGTGAACCGGGTCGGAACGAGCGGGAAGCGCAGGTCGGAGGGCCTGCGCGGGAGCCCGAGGACGCGCGTCCCCAGCAGGACGCGCAGCGTGTCGAGGACGCCCGCGACGGCGCCGGGGCCGTCGGGGACGGCGTCCCGGACCGCGTCGAGGACCGTCCCCGGGGCGGCGCCGCGGGTGGCGCGGCCGCCGCCGGGCGGCTGCGGGGTACCGAACCGTCGACCGGACGGGCCGGGTTCGGCGCCGGCGACGGCGACGGCGAGAGCGGCCGGCCGGCCGCCACCGCGCGGACGTCCGGGAGCGACAGGCTGCGCAAGGCCCCGGTGGGCGAGGGGCGGCTCCTCGCGGGCCGGTACCGGCTCGGCGTGGTCCTCGGGCGCGGCGGCATGGGCACCGTGTGGCGCGCGGTCGACGAGACCCTCGGCCGCACCGTCGCCGTGAAGGAGCTCCGCTTCCCCACCAGCATCGACGACGACGAGAAGCGACGCCTCATCACCCGGACCCTCCGCGAGGCGAAGGCCATCGCGCGGATCCGCAACAACGGCGCCGTGACCGTGTACGACGTCGTCGACGAGGACGACCGTCCGTGGATCGTCATGGAACTCATCGAGGGCAAGTCCCTCGCGGACGCCGTGCGCGAGGACGGCACGCTCACGCCCCGGCGCGCCGCCGAGGTCGGCCTCGCCATCCTCGACGTGCTGCGTTCGGCGCACCGCGAGGGCATCCTGCACCGCGACGTGAAGCCGTCCAACGTGCTGATCGCCGAGGACGGCCGGGTCGTCCTCACCGACTTCGGCATCGCGCAGGTCGAGGGCGACCCCTCGATCACGTCCACCGGCATGCTCGTCGGCGCCCCCTCGTACATCTCCCCGGAGCGGGCCCGCGGCCACAAGCCCGGCCCCGCCGCCGACATGTGGTCGCTGGGCGGACTCATCTACGCGGCCGTCGAGGGCAGCCCGCCGTACGACAAGGGTTCCGCCATCGCCACCCTCACGGCGGTGATGACCGAGCCGGTCGACCCGCCGAAGAACGCGGGACCCGAGCTGGAGCAGGTCATCTACGGCCTGCTCGCCAAGGACCCGGCCCAGCGGCTTGACGACGCCCGCGCGCGGGTCCTGCTGCGGGCCGTGCTCGACGCGCCCGAGCCGGCGCCCGCGGTCTCGCCCGAGGTCACCACGGTCGTACCGCTGCCGCCCCGCCCCGAGCAGGCTCCGGTGACACCGCCGGTCGTGTCGGCGGCCGACCGGACCCCGGGCGTCGACGCCGCGGCCGACCGGGTGCGCGGCGCCCTGAAGTCCGTACGCAACGCCGCCGCGTCGGTATCGGCGTCGGGGAAGGCCGGGCCGATCCAGGGCGGCGCGAAGCCGGCACGGGCCCGCGCGCCGCTCACCGACGTCGTCCCGCGCCGCACACTGGTGATCATCGCGGCGGTGGCCGTGCTCGCCATGCTCGGGACGATCCTGGCGGTCTCCCTCGGCGGGGGCGGCGACGAGAAGGACCAGGGCAAGGGGAGCGGCGGGACCACGGCGTCCGCCGGCGCCTCGGCCGGCGGCGACGCCTCCGGCGGCTCCGAGGGCACCGACGGCGGCACGGGCCAGTCGTCGGGCGGCCCGGGCCAGCAGGGCGGCGTGCAGCCGGGCGACACCACCTCCACCGGCGCGAACGGCACGACGGGCTCCACGAACGGGTCGAACGGCGGCGGCACCACGCCCTCCGCCAAGCCCGGCGGCGGTGGTGCGCAGCTGCCCGCCGGCTACGCCGTCGTCACCAACGCCCGGTTCCACTTCTCCATGGCGATGCCCGCGTCCTTCCGGCTCAGCTCGATAGCGGGATACGACTCCGGCGGCATCTTCAGCGAGAACGGCGGCTTCCCGCGCGTCCAGGTCGACTTCAACGACAGTCCGAAGGACGACGCGGCCGCCGCGTGGGCCGCGGCCATGACCGGCGTCGCCGCCACCAGCAACGGCTACAAGCACATCGGCATCCGCACGGTCTCGTACAAGGGCTACCCGACCGTCGCCGACTGGGAGTTCGAGCGCACGCAGAAGGGCGTGCGCGTCCACGTCCTCAACCGCGGCTTCAAGGTGGACGCCAAGCACGGCTACTCCATCATGGTCACCTGCAAGGCGGACGAGTGGAACGGCGCGGAGTGCCGGACGCTGCGGGAGACGGCGTTCGCCACGTTCACGCCCAAGGACTGACCGGGGCCACGTATCGTGAGAGTTCGTGGACGGTACGCAGCCGAACAGAGCCGTTAACTGCACGGTGCCGGACCGGAATTGACGGACTCGCGTGATCCCGCCCGATCCCGAGGGATCCGCGGGCCCACGGGGGACAGCGTGCGCGCGTGGGGAGGCGTCGTGGACGACTACGCGGGAAGGGTGCTCGCGGACCGCTACCGCCTGCCGCTGCAGCCGGCGGACACGGACCCGTACGCGGACACGTACGCGCTCGTCGAGACGCGCGCGTTCGACACGTACAGCGGGCAGGAGGTCATGGTCCGCCAGGTGCCGCTGCCGGAGTTCGTCGACGCCGAGGTGCTCGACGGCGAGGGCGGCACCGACGGCCCCCACGGCGGCGCGGGGCGGGCGACCCGCCGCCCCGCCGAGCCCGTCGTCCGAAGGGCCGTCGAGGCAGCCCAGGCCGCCGCGCAGATCCCCGACCACCCCTTGCTCGACCAGGTCTTCGACGTGTTCGCCGAGGCCGGTTCGCTGTGGATAGTGAGCGAGGTCGTGGCGGCCCGACCGCTGGCCGCGCTCCTCGCCGAGCGCCCCCTCAACCCGTACCGCGCGGCCGAGATCGGCGCCGACGTCCTCACCGCCCTGCGCGCGCTCCACGCCCACGGCTGGGTCCACCGGAACATCACCGCCCGCACCGTGCTCGTCTGCGACGACGGCCGGGTCGTCCTCACGGGCCTCGCGGCCGGCGCCGCCGAGGAGGCCCTCTGCGGGTACGCGCCCGTCCCGGCCGAGAGCGAGCCGTTCGGCTCCGAACCGTTCGAGCCCGAACCGCACCGGCCCGAGCCCTACGTCGTCGAATGGCCCGAGGCCGACGAGGCGTACGGCTCCGAGCAGTACGTGCCCGAGGTCTACGAGGCCGAGATCTACGAGGCGGAGGTGCCCGAAGAGGCCGCCCCGTACGGCACCGACCCTTACGGCACCGACTCGTACGGCCCCGGCCCGCACGGCGCTGAACTGCGCAGCGCCGACCTGTACGGCGTGGAGGCCGACGGTACCGATCCGTACGGCACCGAGCCTGACGGCGCCGACCCGTACGCCGACTCGCACGGCGCCGTTCTGTACGCCGCAGAGGCCGACGGCGCCGGTCTGTACGGCACCGACACCGACGGCGCGGACGAAGGCGATCGCGACGGGTCCACCGAGTCCGACGAGTCCGGGGAAGGTGACCCGCCCGGGGCCGGCGCGGGCGGCGACCCCGCCCCGTACGGGGTGAGCCCCTACGGTGTCGATCCCTACGGCGCCGACCCCTACGGCCGGGCCGCGCCCGAGCCCGCCGCCCCGGCACAGCCCGCGCCGCCGCCGACCGCCGATGTGCGGGCGGCGCGGGCCGACGCCATCGCCGCGTACCGGGCGGGTGCGCGCGCCGCGGCTCGGCTCGGTGAGATCGGGGCGCTCCCCGCCCAGCGCCCTGCCCCGCAGGAACAGCAGGAACAGCAGGAACAGCAGGAACAGGAACCGCGGGAGCACCAGGACCAGCGGGAACCGGCGCCCCGGGAATCGCAGGGGTCGCCCCCGCCTCCCCGGGCGGCCGCCGCGCCCGAGCCGCAGTGGTGGGCACGGGTGGCGGACGAGGACGACGAGGACGACGACGAGGACGACGGCGACGGGCCGCACCGCGGCCGGGGGCCGCAGGCGGGCCCGCCGCGCCTGATGCTGGCCGGCAGCTGGAGCGACGGTCCGCACGCGTCGCGGGACGGCTCGGGTCCGATCCCGGCCGGCGGCGGTGCGGTGCTGCCCGGTTCGGGGCGGCCGGCGCTGCCCGCCGGGTACACGGCCGCGACTCCGGGCCCGGGGCGTGTCCCGGCTCCCGCGGGCGCCCGCGACGACGACCGGGAGCCGGTCGCCGTCACGGCCGGGGAGTACCGCGGCCCGGCCACGCGGCTCGACGCCGATCGGGCCCGGCAGACCAGGATCGCGGTCGTCGGCGCCGTCACGGAGCGCTGGGCGCCCGAGCAGGCGGGCCCCGTCCACGAGAACTGGCGCCTCGCGCCGCCCATCGGCCCGGCCACCGACCTGTGGGCACTGGGCGCGCTCCTCTACCGGGCCGTGCAGGGCCACGCCCCGTACCCGGAGGACAGCGCGGCCGAGCTGGTCCAGCTGGTCTGCGCCGAGCCGCCGGCCTTCGCCGAGGAGTGCGGGCCGCTGCGGCCGGTCGTGGAGTCCCTGCTGCGTCAGGACCCCACCGAGCGGCCGGACTTCGAGGAGCTGCGCGGCTGGCTGCGTTCGCTCGTCCGGTCGGCGCCCGAGCCGGAGGCCGGGGTCGGCGTCGTACCGCTGCCGTCGTTCGACGAGAAGCGGCTGCCGATCGTGCGCCGGCGCGGCGAACTGGTGCGCCGGTGGCGCGGGGGAGCGGGGGCGGGCCGCCACCGCCACAAGCGCGGCAGGGACCCGCGCCCGGCCGCCCGCGGCGACTACGCCCCCGACTACGCCCCCGAGTACGACAGCGCGCACGACACCGCGCACGAGCGGGCGTACGAGCGCGGCCACACGTACGAGCGTGACCGGGCGTACGAGCGCGACCCGGCGTACGAGCGCGAGCCCCGGCGCGTACCGGCGGATCCTCCCGGCGGATTCCGGGAGGAGTACGACGAGGAGATCCCGCAGCGCGCGCCGCGCGTGCCCCGTGCCTCGCGCGGCTCGTCCTCCGGGGGCCCGGGCTCCCCGCGCTCCCTCGGCCGTACGCTGCTGATCCTGGTCTTCCTGCTGCTCGGCGGAGCCGTCGCGTACGCGGTGCTCTTCATGCCCCGGGACGGGGAGACGCCCGCCGGCCGGGTGACGCCCACGACCGGCGCGCCGACCACGGCGCGGCCGAGCGGCCCGTCGGGCGATCCTTCGGGCGACCCGTCGGGCGGGCAGACCGCCGCGCCCACGACCAAGCCGCCCACCACCGCGCCCGCGGACCCGTCGGCCCCCGCCCTGGCCGCCGGGTACACGGTGCGCCAGGACCCGGAGGGCTTCCGGATCGGGGTGCCGAACGGCTGGCGGCGCAGTCCCGTCAACGACGCCGGGCAAGTGCGGTACACCAACGGCGACTTCACCATGATCGTCGTGCCGGGCCGGGACAGCGTCCGCGACAACGGCGGCGATCCGCTGGAGTACCAGAACACCAGGGAGCGTGAGCTGGAGCCCTGGCGGGCGTCCAGCTGGTCGGGGGCCGAGCGCACCCGCCGGGTCGACATCGGCAGGACGGCCACGGCCACCGGGAGTTACTGGTGGCTCGACGGCACGGGGCGCGAGGTCTTCGTCCGCAACCTGGCCCTGATCGACGGCGGGAGGTACCACGTCGTCCAGGTCATCGGCCCGTACGCCGAACGCGACAAGGTCGGCGAGATCCATGACGAGGCCACCAGGGCGTTCCGTCCGGGACGCTGATCGGAAGGATCGCCACCGCCCCCTGGTCACAGTGCTGTTCCTATGACCGCCCCGAGGTTCCGCCGCCCGCACCCCCCTCCGTAACCTGTTCTCCGAAGGAATGGGCGGGGGCAAGTGGAACATTCTCAGAGCACAGGCGAGGGGCTGCTGCTCGCCGGACGCTACCGGCTGGGCGAGTCCATCGGGCGCGGCGGCATGGGCAAGGTCTGGCGCGCGCACGACGAGGTACTGCACCGTGTGGTGGCGGTGAAGGAGTTGACGGCCGGTCGTTTCGTGGCCGAGGCCGATCGCCTCGTGCTGCACGCCCGCACCCAGAAGGAGGCGCGGGCGGCCGCCCGGATCACCCACCCGGGTGTCGTGACCGTCCACGACGTCCTGGAGCACGACAGCCGGCCGTGGATCGTCATGCAGTACGTCGACGGGCCCTCGCTCGCCGACGCCGCCAAGGAGGCGGGCACGATCGAGCCGCGCGAGGCGGCCAGGATCGGGCTGCACGTCGTCGGCGCGCTGCGGGCCGCGCACGCGGCCGGGGTGCTGCACCGGGACGTCAAGCCGGGCAACGTCCTGCTCGCGCGCGACGGACGCGTCCTGATCACCGACTTCGGGATCGCGGCGATCGAGGGCGACTCGACCATCACCCGGACCGGCGAGATCGTCGGCTCCATCGACTACCTGGCGCCCGAGCGGGTGCGCGGCGGCGACCCAGGCCCGGCCTCCGACCTCTGGTCCCTCGGCGCGACCCTGTACGCGGCGGTGGAGGGCACCTCGCCGTTCCGCCGCACCTCCCCGATCAGCACCATGCAGGCCGTGGTGACCGAGGAGCCGCCGCACCCGGAGAAGGCCGGGCCGCTGGCGCCCGTCATCGTCGCCCTGCTGCGCAAGGACCCGGCCCAGCGTCCGCGAGCGGACGAGGCCGAGCGGATGCTGCTCGACGCCATGGAGGGGCGCAGGCCGGAGGCGGCGCAGGCGTACGTGCCGACCCAGCGCGTCGCCATGGAGGACCTGGAACCGGTGCCGGGCGGGAACGTCCCGGCGTCCGGCCCCGCCGGCGGAGCGCGTACGGGGGACACGACCGGTACGGACGGCACGGGGGCGTCCGGCGGGGAAGCGGACGGCACGACGGCCGGGGCGCCGCGGAAGACCACCGCGCAGTGGCCCCAGCCGCCCCAGGGCCCCCACCTGCCGCAGAGGCCCCCCACGCTGGTGCCGTCGACGCCCTCCCCGTCCGGCCGCGGCCGCTGGCGTACCGCCGTCCTCGCGGCGCTGCTCGCCGGGGTCGTGGCGGGCGGCGCGGTCTTCGCCGCCATGCACTACGCGGGCGGCGACCGCGACGGCGGACGGGCCACGCCCCCCACCTCCGCCGCCCCGGCCACCCAGGGCGCCGTCGGCGCCGTACCGGCCGGCTGGCACCGGGTCCAGGACCCGGAGGGCTTCAGCCTGGTCGTGCCGGACGGCTGGAAGCGGCAGACGGAGGGCGACCAGATCGACTACACCCCGGACAACGGCCGCCACCGCATCCGGATCAGCATCGACCGCAGCCCCGACTTCGAGAACCCGTACATGCACGCCGTCGATCTGGAGCGCGTGCTGCAGAAGCGGATGGACTACTCCCGGGTCAAGCTCCTCCAGAACACCTATCGCGACCAGGTCCGCTCCTGCCTGTGGGAGTTCACCTGGACCGAGAAGAAGACCTTCCCCGGCCCCCGGCACGCGATCGACCAGATGTACTACGAGGACGACGGCACGGAGTACGCCGTGTACATGTCCTCGCCGGAGTCGAGCTGGGAGACCACCCGCGAGCAGTTCGACGTCGTCCTCCGCTACTGGCGTGCGCCGGGCGACTGAGCCGCGACCGAGCTCTGCCGAAGGACGACGGCCGGCGCGGAGATTTTCTCCGCTCCCGGCCGCCGGCGGCCGTAAGCCACTGATCAGGGCTTATGTGCCAGTGATCGCTGGCGCAATGTGCGCACCCGGTGAAAACGCATTACCGACGGGTACCCAAAGGGCGGAACGCGGCCTACGCTCGCCCTCATGACGGACTCGCAGGCCCCCGCCGCCCCTCCGGTTTCCGACGCCCCCGCGACGAAGGGCGGAGCGTCCGCTCCCACCGGCGCGACCCCGGGCACGTCCGCGCCCGCCGGCGCGACCAACCCGGTCGCGCCCGCGCCCGCCGGCGCGCGGACCGCCGCCGACGTCGTGACGCCCGAGGTGGTCGCCCGCCTCACCCGCGGCGTCGTCGGCTCCGGCCGCACCGCCAACCACACCCCCTTCACCGGGGAGAAGCTGGCGGACCTGCCCGAGTCCACCCCCGAGGACGTCGCCGAGGCCTTCGCGCGCGCCCGCGCCGCCCAGACCGCCTGGGCCGCCGTCCCGGTCAAGGCGCGCGCCGCCGTCCTCCTCCGCTTCCACGACCTCGTCCTCCAGCGCCAGGCCGAGGTCCTCGACCTCATCCAGCTGGAGACCGGCAAGGCGCGTCTGCACGCCCACGAGGAGGTGCAGGCGGTCGCCGTCGCCGCCCGCCACTACGGCCGCAGGGCCGCCGCGTACCTGCGCGCCAAGCGCCACACCGGCGTCGTCCCGACCCTCACCAAGGTCACCGAGCTGCGCCAGCCGCGCGGGGTCGTCGGCCAGATCGCGCCCTGGAACTACCCCCTCGAACTGTCCGTCGGCGACGCGCTGCCCGCCTTCGTCTCCGGCAACGCCGTCGTCATGAAGCCCGACACGGAGACCGCGCTCACCGCCCTCTGGGCCCGCGACCTGCTCGTCGAGGCCGGCCTGCCCGCCGAGGTCTTCCAGGTCGTCCTCGGCGAGGGCCCGGTCGTCGGCCCCGAGGTCGTCAAGCACGCCGACTACGTCTCCTTCACCGGCTCCACCCGCACCGGCCGCGAGGTCGCCCAGGGCGCCGCGGCCCGCCTCGTCGGCGTCTCCCTCGAACTCGGCGGCAAGAACGCGATGCTCGTCCTCGAGGACGCCGACATCGAGAAGGCCGCCGCCGGTGCCGTCCGCGCCTGCTTCTCCTCCGCCGGACAGCTCTGCATCTCCATCGAGCGGCTGTACGTGCACGAGTCCGTCGCCGACGCGTTCCTGGAGCGCTTCGCCGCCCGCACCAAGGCCATGCGGCTCGGCAGCTCCCTCGCGTACGGCGCCGACATGGGCTCCCTCGTCGGCGACCGGCAGCTGGAGACCGTCAGCCGCCACGTCGAGGAGGCCGTCGCCAAGGGCGCCAAGCTCGTCGCGGGCGGCGTCGCCCGCCCCGACATCGGCCCCCTCTTCTACGAGCCGACCATCCTCGACGGCGTCGAGGCCCCGATGGCCGTCTGCTCCGAGGAGACCTTCGGCCCGGTCGTCTCCGTCTACCGCTTCACCGACGAGGACGAGGTCGTCGAGCTCGCCAACGGCACCCCGTACGGCCTGAACTCGTCCGTCTGGACGAAGGACTCGCGCCGCGGCCACGCCGTCGCGGCCCGGCTGCGCACCGGCACCGTCAACATCAACGAGGGGTACGCCCCCGCCTACGGCAGCGTGCAGTCCCCGATGGGCGGCATGAAGGACTCCGGGCTCGGCCGCCGCCACGGCTCCGAGGGCATCCTCAAGTACACCGAGGCCCAGACCGTCGCCCAGCAGCGCCTGATGCCCCTCGCACCCTCCTTCGGCATGGACGACGAGAAGTACGCCGCCTTCATGAGCGTCTCCCTGAAGGCGATGAAGGCCCTGCGCCTGCGCTGACCTGACCCACCGCCCCGACCGTCCTCGCGCGGGCCCCGCGGACCCGGCCGTCCGGCCCGCGCCGGCCCCCTGACCGCCCCGACCCTTCCGCCCCTTTCCGTACGAGGAGAGCCATGACCGCGGTACCCCCTACCCAAAACCAGGAGCAGGCGGAGGACGCCGGGTACGACTACGACGTCCTCGTCGTCGGCTCCGGCTTCGGCGGTTCGGTCACCGCCCTCCGCCTCACGGAGAAGGGCTACCGGGTCGGCGTCCTCGAAGCCGGGCGCCGCTTCACCCGCGCGACCCTGCCGAAGAACTCCTGGGACCTGAAGAACTTCCTGTGGGCCCCGGCCCTCGGCCTCTACGGCCTCCAGCGCATCCACCTGCTCGGCAACGTCATGGTGCTCGCGGGCGCCGGCGTCGGCGGCGGCTCCCTCAACTACGCCAACACCCTCTACGTACCGCCCAAGCCGTTCTTCGACGACCCGCAGTGGAAGGACATCACGGACTGGCAGGACGAGCTGCGGCCCTACTACGAGCAGGCCCAGCGCATGCTCGGCGTCCGCCTCAACCCGACGATGACCCCGTCCGACGTGCACCTCAAGGCGGCCGCCCAGGCGATGGGCATCGGCGACACCTTCCACATGGCGCCCGTCGGGGTCTTCTTCGGCGACGGGAACGACGCCGACGGGACCTCGAAGGCGAAGCCCGGCAGCGAGGTCGCCGACCCCTACTTCGGCGGGGCGGGCCCCGCCCGGCGCGCCTGCACCGAGTGCGGCGAGTGCATGACCGGCTGCCGGCACGGTGCCAAGAACACCCTCAACGAGAACTACCTCCACCTCGCCGAGAAGGCCGGCGCCACCGTCCACCCCATGACCACGGTCGTCACCGTCACCGAGGACTCGCGGGGCGGCTTCGCGGTGAAGACCCTGCCCACCGACCGGCGCAGGAAGGGCGAGGGCCGGACCTTCACCGCCCACCGGGTGGTCATCGCGGCCGGCACGTACGGCACCCAGACCCTGCTGCACCGGATGAAGGACAGCGGTCTGCTGCCCCGCGTCTCCGACCGGCTCGGCGAACTCACCCGCACCAACTCCGAGGGCCTGGTCGGTGCCCAGACCACCGACCGCCGCTACCGCAAACGGCACGGCAAGGAGAAGGCCGACTTCACCCGCGGCGTCGCCATCACCTCGTCGATCCACCCGGACGCCAACACCCACATCGAGCCGGTGCGGTACGGCAAGGGCTCCAACTCCATGGGCGGCCTGACCGTCCTCCAGGTGCCCTACGGCGCCCACCGGGTGCGCAACTGGTTCCTCAACCTGCTCAAGCACCCCGCCCTCGCCGCCCGCTCGCTCTCCAACCGGCACTGGTCGGAGCGGACCATCATCGGCCTCGTCATGCAGTCCCTCGACAACTCCCTGACGACCTACCGCAAGCCCGGCGGCATCGGAAAGGGCCTCCTCACCGCCCGCCAGGGGCACGGCGCGCCCAACCCGGTCCAGATCCCGGAGGCCACCCAGGCCGCCACCCTCCTCGCCGAGGAGATCAACGGCTTCGCCGGCTCGAACATCGGCGAGCTGATGGGCACCCCGCTCACCGCCCACTTCCTCGGCGGCTGCCCGATCGGTGCCGACGCCGAAACCGGCGTCATCGACCCGTACCACCGGCTCTTCGGCCACCCCGGCATCTCCGTCGTCGACGGAGCCGCGGTCTCCGCCAACCTCGGCGTCAACCCGTCCCTGACGATCACCGCCCAGGCCGAGCGGGCCATGTCCTTCTGGCCGAACAAGGGCGAGGACGACCCGCGCCCGCGGCAGGGGGAGGCCTACGCGCGGCTCTCGGCGGTCGAACCGAAGTCCCCCGCGGTCCCGGCCGAGGCCTTCGGCGCGCTCCGGCTGCCGTTCCTCGGCATGCCGGCGGTCCCCCCGAGGAAGGCCTGAGGCCGATCCGGCCCCGTACGCCTTCCGCACGAACCCCGGACACAGGAGAGGGCGCTGCACCCCCCTCCGAGTGCAGCGCCCTTCCAGTTCTTGGTGGTGCTGCATAGATGACCCGCGACGGATGGGATTGGTTGTAGCGGTTGCACGAGATCTCCGTGTGACGCGCGTCACGTCGGCGGGGCGGGAACGGAGAAGGGCCCCGTGCGCGCGATTCCGGTCGCGGCACGGGGCCCTCTGGCATCGGCACCGGTGTCAGGGCAGCGGCGGTGCCGAGCGGGCGGCGCCGGGGGTCGCGCCGCGGGGAAGGGGGATTCGGGGGGACGGGAGGACAGGAGATCGGCCGGATGCGGCCGGCCCCGGGCGTCCCCGGGACCGACCGCCCTTTCTGGGTGACCGGGCTGCTGTCCCCTGCTGTCCGGTCACACGCGCTGGTGCGAGGTCCCACGACGTACCTGAGGTACGCCACACGCCCCAGCGAAGCCACGCGTGGTTTCTTCGGGCCCGCCCCTGGCTGGCACGGACACCCGGACCAACGAAGCCGGGTCGCGGCCGGTCACGCGCCGTACGGGTGAGAGCGCGCCCGAACTCAGATGCGGTCCCCCACCCGGACGCGCTCCTCGCCTTTCCCGGCAAGGACGTGGCACCCGGCCGGGGCGTGACGCCTGGGCGGGGCGTGGCGCCTGGGCGGGGATCAGACGCGGCCCCGGCACAGCTCCAGCACGGTCATCGCCAGCGTCGTGCCCGGCTTGCCCAGGGCGTCCCTGTAGTGGGCGAGGACCTCCATCTCGCGGGCGAGGTTCACCCGGCGGCCTCCGGAGGAGATCCGGGCCTCCTGGATGACGGCCGAGACGGCCGTCCGTTCCTGGATGAGACCGATGATCCGGTCGTCGAGCGCGTCGATGCGCTCACGGGCGTCACCGATCAGCGCCGCCGCCTCGTCGGTGCGGGCGCCGGTCTTCTCGGTCTGGGTCATGGCGGTCATGTCGGGGCTCCTCGTGGTGTCGGACGCCCCGGGCGACACGGCCCGGAACAAGCAGAACGCCCCGGGCCTTGTCGGCCCGGGGCGCCTGGGAAGTCGCTTGTCAGTTGCTCAAGCAGCACGACCATGGCAGCCGGTGGGCCGGTTGCCATAGGTAAAGACGAAGGTCGTGAGCTTGCGCATGGCGACAGTATGGACCCCTTTGCCGGGCCCGGACCAATACCGGTTCGGATGGTGAGACGAAAAGTGCGACCGGCGCGCCGGTAGAATCGACAAATAGCCCCCCTTTCGGGGGACCCCCTCCTACCGCCGGAAGGCCGCCGTAGTGTCATCAGCGCCCCCCGCTGCCGCGCCCGACGTCTCCAACCCGGACGTAGTCCTCGTTGTCGACTTCGGCGCCCAGTACGCCCAGCTCATCGCCCGCCGTGTCCGTGAGGCCCGGGTCTACAGCGAGATCGTCCCGTCCACCATGCCGGTGGCCGAGATGCTGGCCAAGAACCCGAAGGCGATCATCCTCTCCGGCGGCCCGTCCTCCGTGTACGCGGAGGGCGCCCCCCGCCTCGACCGCGCCATCTTCGAGGCGGGCGTCCCCGTCTTCGGCATGTGCTACGGCTTCCAGCTGATGGCGACGACCCTCGGTGGCACCGTCGACAACACGGGCGCCCGCGAGTACGGCCGGACCCCGCTGCACGTCTCCAAGGCCGGCTCCACCCTCTTCGAGGGCACCCCGGTCGAGCAGTCCGTGTGGATGTCGCACGGCGACGCCTGCTCCGCCGCCCCCGAGGGCTTCACCGTCACCGCCTCCACGGACGTCGTGCCGGTCGCCGCCTTCGAGAACGACGCCAAGCAGCTGTACGGCGTCCAGTACCACCCCGAGGTGCTGCACTCCACGCACGGCCAGCAGATCCTGGAGCACTTCCTCTACCGCGGCGCCGGCATCAAGCCCAGCTGGACCACGGGCAACGTGATCGAGGAGCAGGTCGCGGCCATCCGCGCCCAGGTCGGCGACAAGCGCGCCATCTGCGGTCTCTCCGGCGGCGTCGACTCCGCCGTGGCCGCCGCACTCGTGCAGAAGGCCATCGGCTCCCAGCTCACCTGCGTCTACGTCGACCACGGTCTGATGCGCAAGGGCGAGACCGAGCAGGTCGAGAAGGACTTCGTCGCGGCCACCGGCGCCAACCTGGTGGTCGTCGACGCGCAGGAGCGGTTCCTCGACGCCCTCGCCGGCGTCTCCGACCCGGAGACCAAGCGGAAGATCATCGGCCGCGAGTTCATCCGCGTCTTCGAGCAGGCCCAGCTGGAGATCCTCCAGGAGGAGGGTCCCGAGGTCGCGTTCCTCGTCCAGGGCACGCTCTACCCGGACATCGTCGAGTCCGGCGGCGGCACCGGCACCGCCAACATCAAGTCGCACCACAACGTCGGCGGCCTCCCCGACGACATCGAGTTCCAGCTCGTCGAGCCGCTGCGCCAGCTGTTCAAGGACGAGGTCCGCATGGTCGGCCAGGAGCTCGGCCTGCCGGAGGAGATCGTCCAGCGCCAGCCCTTCCCGGGCCCCGGCCTCGGCATCCGCATCGTCGGCGAGGTCACCAAGGAGCGCCTGGACCTGCTCCGCGACGCCGACGCCATCGCCCGCGAGGAGCTCACCGCGGCCGGTCTCGACCGCGAGATCTGGCAGTGCCCGGTGGTCCTCCTCGCCGACGTCCGCTCCGTCGGCGTCCAGGGCGACGGCCGCACCTACGGTCACCCGATCGTGCTGCGCCCCGTCTCCTCCGAGGACGCCATGACGGCCGACTGGTCGCGCCTGCCCTACGAGGTGCTCGCCAAGATCTCGACCCGCATCACCAACGAGGTCGCCGACGTGAACCGCGTCGTCCTCGACGTCACCAGCAAGCCCCCGGGCACCATCGAGTGGGAGTAGTCACCCCCGCTCCCTGAGCCCACCGGAGCCGCCGCCCCCGCGTCCGTCGCGCGGGGCGGCGGCTTCGTCGTGTTCCCGTCCGTCGCGCGGGGCGGCGGCTTCGTCGTGTTCCCGTCCGGACTCTGGTGAGTTGCCCTGCCGGGCGTTACCTTCCGGCGCATGAGCGTGATACCGGACCCCGTACCCCTCGAACGGCTCCACTTCGCCATGCCGCCCGTCCACGCGACGGCCGAGGAGGAACGCACCCACCGCAGGCAGCGGCTCGCGGGCGCGCTCCGGCTCTTCGGCCGGCTCGGGTACGAGGAGGGCGTCTCGGGCCACATCACCGCCCGCGACCCCGAACACCCGGACTGCTTCTGGGTGAACCCGTTCGGAGCGCCCTTCGACGAACTCACCGCGAGCGACCTCATCCTGGTCAACGGCGACGGTCAGGTCGTCCACGGCGGCCACCACGTGAACCAGGCCGCCTTCACCGTCCACGCCGAGGTCCACCGGGCCAGGCCCGACGTCGTCGCCGTCGCCCACACCCACTCCGTCCACGGGCGGGCGCTCGCCGCGCTCGGCGAACTCCTCGACCCGATCACCCAGGAGGCCTGCGCCTTCTACCAGGACCACGCCCTCTACGACGCCTACACCGGCGTCGTCGTCGACGCCGAGGAAGGGCGCCGGATCGCCGTCGCCCTCGGCGCGTTCAAGGCGGTCGTGCTCCGCAACCACGGACCGCTCACCGTCGGCGGCTCCGTCGACGCCGCCGCCTGGTGGTTCATCGCCCTGGAACGCTGCGCCCGGATACAGCTCGCCGCGAAGGCGGCCGGCAAACCGGTCCTGATCGACCACCGCGAGGCGGTCGCCACCCGCGAACAGCTCGGCAGCGACCTCGTCGCCTGGATCAACTACCAGCCCCTCTGGCGCAGGATCAGCCGAGCGGAGCCCGAACTCCTGTCGTAACACCATCGCTTCACCCTTCTGTACGTCAATGGGATGGCGCGGCAATCACTCTCCGGCGGGGCGCACGCGGTGGGCGCGAGAGCCGCCGGTACGGCACAATTCCGTGGAATCAACGGTTGGTTGGCCCTTCGGGACGCACCGGTACGTGTCGTGAAGTGAGCTCGGGAAGTGAGCACCGTGGCGGTTCAAGAGGCGAGACAGTACGGCGAGCACGCGACGGCCTGCGCCGGCTGCGCCCACTGCGGACAGACCGGCCACCGGCGCGCGGTCGCCGCCTTCCTCGCCCGGCGCGACGAGCTCGCCGCCGGACACGGCGTCCCCGCGGCCGTCGCCCACTCGCCGGTCGCCGCCCGGCAGTGGGTCTCCGACGAGCTCGCCCAGTCCGCCCGCGCGGTCACCGTCCGCGGCCGCGAGGCCGGGCTCGCCTGGCTCGACCGGGTACGGCGCGGCGGCCTCGGGGCGGTCTGGGGCGCCGTCCTGGCCCTCCTCCTCGGCCAGGCCCTCACCGCGATCGGCAACGGCTGGACCGGTGCCCGCACGGCCGGCCTCTGCACCGCCCTGGTCCTCGCCGTCCTGCTCAGCGTCGCCGCCCACGCCCACCGGGCGCGCGGCGGTCTCCTCGCCCCGCTGATCGGCGAGGACAACCGGCTGTCCACCACCCGCGCCGTCGCCGCCGGCTGGCTCCTGCTCCTCGGCTTCACCCTCCTCTTCCTGGCCTTCCGGTCCCCGGACGCGACCGCCTTCGGCCTGGCCCGCGGCGCGGGCCTGCTCACCGGCCTCGCCCTGGTGTCGGGCGTCGCCGTCAGCGCCCGTCTCGTCGTCACGCGGGGCATCGCCGCCGGCCGCCTGCAGAAGGTGCGCGCCGACCGCCCGCGCGCCGCCGACCTGCTCTGCGACGACAGCGGCCGCGCCGGCCTCGCCGACGTCCAGTACCTCCTCGTCTCCGCGGCCGTCCTCGCCCTCGGCGCCGTCGGCCTCGCCCGCGACCCCGACCGGCTGCCCGACGTGCCCTGGTCCCTCGTCCTGCTCCTCGGCGTGTCCGCGGCCTGGCACCTCGCCGCGAAGTGCACCGAGGGCGTCCGCCCCACGATCCACTCCGTGGTCCGGTCGAGGGAGGCGGGCGACCTCGACGCCCCCATCCGCACCGGCGACGACATCGAGATCCGCGGCTGCGGCTTCGTCCCGCCCGGCGCCGGCGCCCCCGACCCGCTGACCCGGCTGGTCGTCCGCATCGGCCCCGTCCACGCCCACGTGCCCCTGGTGCCCGTCCCGGGAGGCTTCGCCAACCCCACCGACGCGGTCCTCACCGTCCCCCTCCCCGCCGACGTCGAACCGGGCCGGGTGGAGGTCTCGGTCGTGACGGCGGCGGGCGTGGAGACCAACCGGGTCACGATCGACGTGATGGACTGACCGTCCGGCCCCCTTCCCGCGTCTCCGGAGCCGAGTGCGAGGAGAATCGTTCCGCGAACAGTCGTACGTACGGGACGTGGAGAGGTGACCGACGATGACGGGACAGGCGGACCGAACGAACGACCCGGGCGACACAGGACCCACGGGCCGCAGCCCCGGCTCAGGCGGTACGGGCGACGGCCGCCCCGGTTCGGCCGGCGTCGGCGGCCCGGGAGGCAGCGGCGGCATTGGTCCGGGCGGCTCCGGTGTGGGCGGTACCGGGGGCCCCGGCGGCCAGGGTGGCCCCGGCGATACCGGCGGCCCCGGCGGTACCGGTCGTGTGGCGCGGTGGAGGGCGGCCCTCGACAAGGGGAGGGTGGTCGCCTCCCGTTACGCCCTCCTTCCGTTGCGGATCTTCCTCGGAGTCACGTTCGTCTACGCGGGGCTCGACAAGCTCACCGACCCCGTCTTCCTCGCCGACACCGGCAGCGGCTCCATCGGCGAGACGATGCGCGGGGTCCGCGACTCGTCCGCGATTCCCGCCCTCGTCGACCTCGCGCTCAAGAACCCCACGGGCTTCGGCTACGCCATCGCCCTCGGGGAGATCGCCGTCGGGATCGGGACCCTGCTCGGCTTCTTCGCCCGCCTGGCGGCGCTCGGCGGCGCGCTGATCTCCCTGAGCCTCTGGCTGACCGTGAGCTGGCAGGTGAA
This sequence comes from Streptomyces sp. NPDC043176, assembly GCF_056436715.1. Lineage (NCBI taxonomy): Bacteria > Bacillati > Actinomycetota > Actinomycetes > Kitasatosporales > Streptomycetaceae > Streptomyces > Streptomyces sp. NPDC043176. The sequence continues at coordinate 147,295 of NZ_JBWKCA010000003.1, read as the reverse complement.
CCCGTACTACCTCGGCAACGACCTCGCCTATCTGATGTCCTGGCTCCCGCTGGTGCTGGCCGGGGCGTCGGTGCTGTCCGTGGACCGCTTCCTCGCCGAGCAGCGCCGTATTCGATAGGCGACCCAGGTCACGAGGCCGGCCAGGCCCAGCCCGCCGCCGAGCACGGGGACCGCCGCGTACCACGGCGTCGTCCAGGCGCCGGTGGCGTCGCCCGCGTAGAGAGCGGCGAGGGCGAGGGCGGTGAGGCCGGCGAGCAGCCGGCCCGGACGGAACTCATGAAGCAGCACGGGTGACCTCCACCTGTCCGATGCCGACCTCGAGCGAGAGGTCCAGAGTGCCCGCCGGGGCGGTCCCGGCCGGCGGGGCGATCGTGCGGGTCACGTCACGGTCGGGCGCGATGTCGACGTCGTTCGCCGGCTCGTCGGGCAGACGCAGGTCACCCAGGCCGACCTGGGCGCGCACCTTCACGACCGCGTCCTTCGGGACGATCACCTTGAGCTGCCCCGCGCCCACCTCCGCCGACGTCGAGACGGTCGAGCCGGCCGGGACCGGGAGCCCCGACAGGTCGAGTGTGCCGACCCCGGTGCCCACCTCGTAGCGTGGCTGCACGGCGGCGACGGACGCCGGCTTCCAGGTCTCGCGCATCCAGTCCGTCGTGATCTCGTGGGGCAGCGCCGTCGCCAGGGCGAGCAGGCCCGCCGTGACCACGGTCTGGAAGACCGTGCCGAACCCGGTCCGGCCGAGGAAGCTGCTCACGACCAGGCCGAGCCCGAACACCGCGAGGGCGGCGATCAGACCGGTCTGCAGGCTGATGCTCAGAGGCTGGGACTCCCAGGTCAGAGCGGTGCCGAGCACGGCCGCGACGATGGCGAGGAGGTGCACCAGACCGCCGATGGAACGCGGGCTCCGCCTGATCGAGGGCTGCGGACGTCCGGGGGTCGCCGGCGGGGGACCCCACTGGCTGCCGGGCTTCGGTACCTCGCCGCCCACCCGGCCGTCCTCGTCCAGGACGCCGTGCGGCCCCCACAGGTAGCCCACGGCCACCTTGCCCGTCGAGCCGTCCTTGACTATCGGGTCCTTCCACCAGGAGGGGAACTCGACCATCGGCGGTGCCTTGGTCTCGGGCGGGGCGTCGGAGGCCACCAGCGCGGCGGCCGCCGACTCCACCCGGCCCTCGGGCTCGGCGCCCCCCGTCTGCCGGCGCCGTGACCACACGGCGGCCGCGCTCACCACGAACCCCACCAGGAGGGCGGAGCCCAGCATCGACCCGCTGTGCAGCATCGACAGGAAGATCCCGCAACCCACCAGGGCCATCAGAAGGGCGGCCAGCGACGCCCCGGAGACCCGGCCGGTGAGCAGCCTGCGTCCCTCGTTCTCCTCCTCGCCCGCGAGCGGGATCAGCAGCCAGGCGAAGCCGTAGAAGATCAGCCCTATGCCGCCCGGGATCGCCAGCACGCCGACCGCCACCCGGAAGATCACCGGGTCGAGGTCGAAGTACCGGCCGAGGCCGCCGCAGACTCCGCCCACGACCTTGCTGCCGCGCGAGCGCTGCAGGGGCGTGGCGGGAACGGCCTCCGCCGGCGGCGGGGCCTCGTGCTGCGAGGGCATCGAACTCGTCATGCGTCCATGGTGACGGCCCGTGACGCCGAGCGGCACCGGGATCGACCCTGGCCCGACCCTGATATTCGGTGCCCTCTCGTCCCCGAGTCGGTACCAGGGACGATCTCAGGGCCGACCCTGATGTCCAGCGCGGGCCGAACGTGTGACGATCGGTGCATGTCCGCAGCCGCCCGTGTCACCGAGACCGACGAACCACCCGTGCGCAGGCTCTACCGGAGCGCCGACGGGCGGTGGCTCGGCGGTGTCGCGCGGGGCCTCGCAGGCCATCTCGGCCTGCCGGTCGTCTGGGTGCGGACGATCTTCGTCGTCCTCCTCTTCACGGACGGACTCGGCCTCGTGATCTACGCAGCGTTCTGGATCGTCGTCCCCCTGGGCGTCGGCGGCCGCGGCCTCCCGCGCCCCCTCTTCGAGACCACCCCCGACGGGCGCCGCCGACTGCGCAAGCCCGACCGGGGGCAGGTCCTCGCGCTGATAGCGCTCGCGATCGGCGGCGCGGTCCTCATCGGGAACATCAGCGTCGACGACGGCTCCGGACGCTACATATGGCCGGGGCTCCTCGTCTGCGGCGGCGTCGCCCTGGTCTGGCGCCAGGCGGACAACGCCCGCCGGGCCAGCTGGACCGAGGCCGGGCGCCGCCGCCGGACCCTCCAGCTCGTCCGCGGCCTGGCCGGGGTCGCCCTGGTCGGCACGGGTCTCGCGGTCTTCGTGGTGGTGCGCGGCTCCGTCGCCCAGCTCGGCACGGCGCTCACCGCCGCGGTCGCGGTCCTCACCGGCATAGCGCTGCTCGCCGGCCCCTGGCTCGTACGGATGTCGCAGGACCTCACCGAGGAGCGCACCATGCGCATCCGCGCACAGGAGCGTGCCGAGGTGGCGGCCCACGTCCACGACTCGGTGCTGCACACCCTCACCCTGATCCAGCGCAACGCCGAGGACGCCGGTGAGGTCCGCCGGCTCGCCCGCGCCCAGGAGAGGGAGCTGCGGAACTGGCTGTACAAGCCCGAGGGCACCGGCAAGGACGAGGAGCCGGAGACCGTCGCGGAGGCCGTCAAGAGGGCCGCGGCCGAGGTCGAGGACAAGCACGGGGTCCCGCTGGAGGTCGTGGTGGTCGGCGACTGCCCGCTCGACGAGGGCCTGTCGGCGCAGATGCAGGCCGCGCGCGAGGCGATGGTCAACGCCGCGAAGTACGGTGGCGAGGGCGGGCCCGTGCAGGTGTTCGCCGAGGTGGACGGGCGGTCGGTGTTCGTCTCGGTGAAGGACCGGGGACCGGGCTTCGACCTGGATTCCGTGCCCGAGGACCGGATGGGCGTAAGAGAATCGATCATCGGCCGGATGCAGCGCAACGGCGGTTCGGCCCGGTTGCGGTCCGTTGAGGGCGGCGGCACCGAAGTGGAGCTTGAGATGGAGAGGGCGGACGGATGAGCGACGAGATCGGTGCGGCGACCGGAGCGGACCCGGGGGCGGCGGGCCCGGAGCGCCGGGTGCGGGTGGTCCTCGTCGACGACCACCGGATGTTCCGTACGGGCGTGCAGGCCGAGATCGGCAGGACCGACGTCACCGGCGTCGAGGTGGTCGGCGAGGCCGCCGACGTCGACCAGGCGGTCACCGTCATCACGGCGACCCGTCCCGAGGTCGTCCTCCTCGACGTGCACCTTCCCGGTGGCGGCGGCGTCGAGGTGCTGCGCCGGTGCGCCAGTCTGATGGGCGCCCCCGAGGACCCGGTCCGCTTCCTGGCCCTGTCCGTGTCGGACGCCGCCGAGGACGTGATCGGGGTGATCAGGGGCGGTGCGCGCGGTTACGTCACCAAGACGATCACCGGCACGGATCTGGTCGACTCGATCTTCCGTGTCCAGGAGGGCGACGCCGTGTTCTCCCCCCGCCTCGCCGGGTTCGTCCTGGACGCCTTCGCGTCGACGGACGCGCCGCCGGTGGACGAGGACATGGACCGGCTCACCCAGCGGGAGCGGGAGGTGCTGCGGCTGATCGCCCGCGGCTACGCGTACAAGGAGATCGCCAAGCAGCTCTACATCTCGGTGAAGACGGTCGAGTCGCACGTCTCGGCCGTCCTGCGGAAGCTCCAGCTGTCCAACCGGCACGAGCTGACCCGCTGGGCCACCGCCCGCCGCCTGGTCTGAACCCCGTCCGGTCACCCCACGCGGGTCGCTCCGGCGAAGGGCATCTCGTCGATCGGGGCGATCCGGACGGGGGCGCCCGGCCGCGGAGCGTGGATCATCTGGCCGCCGCCGATGTAGAGCCCGACGTGGCTGATGCCGGAGTAGAAGAAGACGAGGTCGCCGGGGGCGAGCTGGGAGCGGGAGACGCGTTGGCCGGCGTTGATCTGGGTGTACGTCGTGCGGGGGAGCGAGACACCGGCGGCGCGCCAGGCGGCCTGGGTGAGACCCGAGCAGTCGTACGCGGAGGGACCGGTCGCCCCCCACACGTACGGCTTGCCGAGCTGGGCGCGGGCGAAGGAGATGGCCTCGGCGGCCCGTGTGTTCGGTGCGGTCACCGGGCCGCGCTCGCCGCCCGAGGAGCGGTCGGCCCGCGCGGTGGCGGAGCCGGTCGAGCCCGATCCGTCGGTTCCCGCCGCGGGGCCGGAGCCGTCCCGGCCGGCGGTGGCGGCCTCGTACCGCGCCCGTTCCTCGGCGGTGAGCCGGGCGAGCAGGGTTCGCGCCTCCGCCAGCTTGCCGACCACGGCCGCCTTCTGCCGCCGCAGCTCCTCCTCGTGACCGCGCAGCGCGGTGAGGCGTCCCCCCGACTCGCCGCGCAGCTGCCGGAGGGCGGCGAGCTCCCGCCGTACGGCACCGATGGCGACCGCCTGCCGGTCCCCGGCCTTCTCCGCGAGCGCGGCCCGCTCCAGGTACTCGTCGGGGTCGGAGGTGAGGGCGAGCCGGACGGCCGGGTCGAGGCCGCCGGAGCGGTACTGGGCGGCGGCCGTGGCACCGAGTCCGTCCCGGGCGGTGTTGAGCCGGTCGGTCCTGCGGGCCGCCTCGTCGCGGAGCCGGTCGAAGGCGGCGCGGGCCTCGTCGGCCTTCTCCTTCGCCCCGTTGTACCGCTCCGTCGCGACCTCGGCCTCCTCGTACAGCCGGTCGACCTTCGCCTTGACCTGGGCCGCGGTGAGCCGGGGGTCCGCGTGCCCGGACCCCTCGAAGAGCGTCGCCGTCGCGGCGGAGGCGAGGGCGAGCGTGGCGGCGGTGCGGACCGCCTGACCGCCGAGGGGGGACTGTCTGGTCTTCCGGTGCGCTGCCACGAGGGCGGGTCACATCCTCTGCCTGAGGGGGACGGTGCCCGCCGGGCCGACGGCGGCCGCCACAGGGGAGACGACCGCCGCCGGATTTTCTCGGCGGGGGTGACCGACGACCGCCGGATCGCCGGCGGCGGTGGGGAGCCGGTCACCTGGTGGAGGACGCTAAACCTGGGGTCACGCCCAGGCGGGGAGTTGACCGCTATTGACGTCAGTTGACGGGTCGGGGACCGTTCCCGTTCGCTCGGAGTGAGGGGTCTGGGGACATTCGGTGGTCGGGCGACCGAAGGGCCGAAGGGAGTGGACCCGGCCGGAGAGCGGTGCTAGGGCCCCGGTTAGGCTCCGCCCCATGGACGTACTCATCAATGTCTTCGTCGCCCTGCACATCATCGGCATCGCCTCGCTCCTCGGCGGTTTCCTCACCCAGATGAAGGCGATGGGGGCGGGTACGGCCCGCTTCAGCCCCGCCATGCTGCACGGCGCGCTGACCATGCTGGTCACGGGCGTGGCGCTCGTCGGCCTCAACCAGGCCGACGACCAGACCGTGAACAACCTCAAGATCGGCATCAAGCTGGCGATCCTCGTGGTCATCCTCGGCCTGGTCTACGTCAAGCGTGACGAGGAGCGGGTCGACAAGGGTCTCTTCGCCGCGGTCGGCGGCCTGACCACGGCGAACATCTTCATCGCGACCCTCTGGGTGTGAGCAGGGGCGGCCGTCCGGTGTGACCCGTTCCGCAGCCGTGAGGCCGAGGAGGGTTCCCAAGGCGGGCCCGGATGTCGGCGGGGCGTCCTAGACTCGTGTGGCGATGAGCAGCCTCTTTGACGACAGCTTCCTGGCCGGCCTCCAGAACCACTCCTCGGAGGAGCACCCGCCCCACCCCGAGGACGACGAGCACGGCTCCCCGGCCGCGGAGGAGGTCCCGCACGACCTCTTCGGGGAGCACTTCGACGCGCCCCCGCCCCGGGACACGCACTACCGCGACGGCGCCCCGCGCCCCGTCGTGGACCCCGCCGCGCTCCTGGAGGGGCTGAACGAGCAGCAGCGCGCCGCCGTCGTCCACACCGACACCCCGCTGCTCATCGTCGCCGGAGCCGGCTCCGGCAAGACCCGGGTGCTCACCCACCGCATCGCCCACCTCCTGGGCACGCGGCACGTCCACCCCGGCCAGATACTGGCGATCACCTTCACGAACAAGGCCGCCGGCGAGATGAAGGAGCGCGTCGAGCAGCTGGTCGGCCCGCGTGCCAACGCCATGTGGGTCATGACCTTCCACAGCGCCTGCGTCCGCATCCTGCGGCGTGAGTCGAAGAGGCTCGGCTTCACGTCCTCGTTCTCGATCTACGACGCCGCCGACTCGAAGCGGCTGATGTCCCTGGTCTGCCGCGACCTGGACCTCGACCCGAAGAAGTTCCCGCCGAAGTCGTTCAGCGCCAAGATCTCGAACCTCAAGAACGAGCTGATCGACGAGGAGTCCTTCGCCGACCAGGCCGTCGACGGCTTCGAGAAGACGCTCGCCGAGGCGTACCGCATGTACCAGGCACGGCTGCGCGAGGCCAACGCCCTGGACTTCGACGACATCATCATGACGACGGTCCACCTGCTCCAGGCGTTCCCCGACGTCGCCGAGCACTACCGCCGCCGCTTCCGCCACGTCCTCGTCGACGAGTACCAGGACACCAACCACGCCCAGTACACCCTCGTACGGGAGCTCGTCGGCACGGGCTACCAGGACCTCGGCCCGGCCGAACTGTGCGTCGTCGGCGACGCCGACCAGTCGATCTACGCCTTCCGTGGCGCGACCATCCGCAACATCCTCCAGTTCGAGGAGGACTACCCGGACGCCACGACGATCCTCCTGGAGCAGAACTACCGCTCCACCCAGACGATCCTCTCCGCCGCCAACGCCGTCATCGAGCGCAACGAGTCCCGCCGCCCCAAGAACCTGTGGACGAACGCGGGCGCGGGCGCGCAGATCACCGGCTACGTCGCGGACACCGAGCACGACGAGGCGCAGTTCGTCGCGGACGAGATCGACCGCCTCACGGACACGGGCGACGCCAAGGCCGGAGACGTCGCCGTCTTCTACCGGACCAACGCCCAGTCCCGCGTCTTCGAAGAGATCTTCATCCGCGTCGGACTGCCCTACAAGGTCGTCGGCGGCGTCCGCTTCTACGAGCGCAAAGAAGTCCGGGACGTCCTCGCGTACCTCCGCGTCCTCGCCAACCCCGAGGACAACGTCCCGCTGCGCCGCATCCTGAACGTCCCCAAGCGGGGCATCGGCGAGCGCGCCGAGGCGATGATCGACGCCCTGTCGCTGCGCGAGAAGATCACCTTCCCGCAGGCCCTCAAGCGGGTCGACGAGGCGTACGGCATGGCCGCGCGCTCCGCGAACGCCGTCAAGCGCTTCAACGCGCTGATGGACGAGCTGCGCACCGTCGTCGAGTCCGGGGCCGGCCCCGCCGTCGTCCTGGAGGCCGTCCTGGAGCGGACCGGCTACCTGGCCGAACTCCAGGCCTCGACCGACCCGCAGGACGAGACCCGGATCGAGAACCTGCAGGAACTCGCCGCCGTCGCCCTCGAGTTCGAGCAGGAGCGCGGCGAGGAGCCGGCGACCCTCGCCGAGTTCCTGGAGAAGGTCGCCCTCGTCGCCGACTCCGACCAGATCCCGGACGAGGACGAGGAGGGCCGGGGAGTCATCACGCTGATGACGCTGCACACCGCCAAGGGCCTGGAGTTCCCGGTGGTGTTCCTCACCGGCATGGAGGACGGCGTCTTCCCGCACATGCGCGCCCTCGGCCAGGCGAAGGAGCTGGAGGAGGAGCGCCGCCTCGCGTACGTGGGCATCACGCGCGCGCGTGAGCGGCTCTACCTCACCCGCTCGTCGATGCGCAGCGCCTGGGGCCAGCCCTCGTACAACCCGGCCTCGCGCTTCCTGGAGGAGATCCCGCCCGCGTACCTGGAGTGGAAGCGGACCGGTCCGATGGTGAAGCCCGCCGGGCCCACCTCGGGGCTCGTGTCCTCGCTCTCCTCCTCCCGGTCCCGCACCGGCCCCTCCGGCTTCGCCACCCGGCGCGCCGGTGAGAAGCCGGTGATCTCCCTCCAGGTCGGCGACCGGGTCACGCACGACCAGTTCGGCCTCGGCACGGTCATGACGGTGACGGGAGTGGGCGCCGACGCACAGGCGACGATCGACTTCGGCGACGAGAAGCCGAAGCGGCTGCTCCTGCGGTACGCGCCGGTCGAGAAGCTGTAGTCCCGGCCCGCGAGACGAGGCCCGCGAGGCGAGGCCCGCGAGGCTCGTGGGACTTACTCGTGGGACTTGTGAGAGAGGGCCCCGGCTCATGCCGGGGCCCTCTCTCATGCGTGCGGGTTCCGCCCCGCCGGGTGCGGGTTCGGCTCAGCCGGTCGGGTCGAGGCCGTGGCTGCGCAGCCAGGCCAGCGGGTCGATGGCGCGGGTGCCGTTCGGCCGGACCTCGAAGTGGAGGTGCGGGCCGGTGGAGTTGCCGGAGTCGCCGGAGTACGCGATGACGTCGCCGGCCTTCACGTGACCGGAGCGGATCTTGGCGCTGCTGAGGTGGCAGTACCAGGTCTCGGTGCCGTCCGGGGCGGTGACGATCACCATGTTGCCGTAGGCGCTGTTCAGCTGGGTGCGGACGGTGCCGTCCGTGGCGGCCATTACGGGCGTGCCGGTCATCACGGGGAAGTCGATCCCGGTGTGCACGGACATCCAGTTGACGCCGGACTGTCCGAAGCGCGCGCTGAGCCGGTGCAGCTTCACGGGGAGCGCGAACTTGGGGCGCAGCGCCTCCTTGCGGGCCGCCTCCTCCTCGCGCTTCTTCTTCTCGGCCTCCTGGCGGATCCGGAGGTCGATGCGCTCCTGGGTGCGGCTGGCGCGGTCGCCGAAGTCGCGGGCGTCCGCGCTGAGCGCGGCGAGCTGGGTGTCGAGCGCGTTGTTGGCGGCGACCTGCTTGACGGAGGCGGGGTCGGCCGCGGCGAGCGCGGTCGTGGTGTCCTTCTGGCCGCCCTCCGTGGCCCCGGTCAGCCCGCCGACGGAGGCCGCGGCGATGCCGGCGACGCCCATGACGCAGGCGGAGGGGACGGCGACGGTCAGGAGCGCGGACCGCTTGGCGGGGGTACGGCGACGGCCGCGGCCGCCGCCGGAGCCGCGGCGCACCGGGCGGCCGGCGAGCGGGGCGTCCGTGCGGAGCTCGACGGCGGGCGCGTCGTCGGCGTCCGGGAGGTCCTCGTGGGCGCCCGGCTCGTGGAGGTCGTGGAGGTCGCGGAACTCGTCGAGGGAGTCGGAGTCGGCCTCGATGTCGGATGCGGCCTCGGGGAAGGCGCCGTCCGTCTCCGTGTCGGGGACGTACTCGAACGCGAACTCGGCGGTGTGCTCGACGGGGCGCTCGGCGTGCTCCGGGTGGCCCACGGCGTGCTCGGAGGACGGGGTGTCGAGCGGCGTGTACTGCTGGGGGACGTGTGCCTCGGCCTCCGGCGTCGCGTGGTTCCACGCGGTCGCGTCGTAGGTGCCGGTGCCGTTGTCGGTCACGAAGGCGGGGGCGGCCCACTGGCCGGTGGCGTCGTAGGACTCGTAGCCGTACGCGCCCTGGGCGGCGTAGGCGCCGGCGTGGACGGTGTCGTACTGGCCGGTCTGCTGCGCCTCGGTCCACGCGGTGGCGTCCCACTGGCCGGTGGCGTCGTACGAGGCGGTCGTCGCGTACGAGCCGGTGGCGTCGTAACCGGTCGTCGCGTAGGAGCCGGTCGCGTCGTAGGAGGTGGTGTCGTACGAGGCGGCGGCGGTCCACTGTCCCGTGGTGTCCCACTGGCCGGTGGTGTCGTACTGACCCGTCGTGTCGTACTGACCCGTCGTGTCGTACTGCGGGGCGGTGGCGTACTGCCCCGAGGTGTCGTACGAGGCGGAGGTGTCGTACGTGGCGGTGGCGCCGCCGTACCGGCCGAGGTCCCACTGGCCGCTCTGGTCCGCCTGGGCGCCGGCGTAGGCGCCGAAGAGAGGGTCCGTGGAGAAGCTTCCGGTGGAGTGGGCGCCGTCTCCGGCGTACCCGGCGTGGGGGTGCTGGTCGTTCACCAACGTCTCTCTCGCCTCGGCAGCAGGACCAGTCCGGGTCGGGCCCGCTGAGGGGTGTCCCGGGGGTAAGCAGTGGCGCGACTGTACCCGGCGGTACGCGCGGCGGACAATCTTCCGAGGGGTTTGTGCCCGCAGGAAACGGGCAATCGGCCGTGTTTCGCCAGCTGGCGGAGAGAGCTTTGGCCTTGTGTTCGATAAACGTTCGAAGAGCGGTGCCGTGAGGTCAGGCGACCGATCCGGCGTCCGGCTCCTCCTCACGGGCGCTCCGGACCGACGGTCCGACGGCATCGAGGGCCTCGACGACGCCCGCGGCCACCGTCGGGTGCACGGGAAGCGCGAGATGCCCGATCCCGCTGACCCGGACGTTGTGCACGAGGAGGTCGGGGTGGTCGAGCCGGGCGGTCTCCACCGGCACCATCACCTGGTCCAGGTCGCTCCAGAAACTGACGAACCGGGTCCGGCAGCCCGGCGCGGGCCCCGCCAGCTCCCGCAGCACCTCCGAACCGGGACGCATCTGCCGGACCAGCGGGTGCGCGTCGGCGAGCGGGGCCACGGTGGTGCCGCAATGCGGGGTGCCGAGCATGACCAGGGTGCGGACCCTCGCGTCGCCGCCGAGGCGCTGCACGTAGTGGCGTCCGACGAGCCCGCCCATGCTGTGCCCGACGACGTCGACCTCCGCCTGCCCCGTACGGGCACAGATCTCCTCCACGCGGCGGCCGAGCTCCTCGGCGGCGGCCCGCAGGTCGCAGGTGAGCAGCGAGTAGTTCAGCGACTCGACGTGGCCGCGGCCGTGCCGGGCCAGGGCGCGGCGGAGCAGGACGAACACCGAGCGGTTGTCGACGAAGCCGTGCAGGAGGACGACCGGTCGTCGGCCCGGCAGGGCGTCACCGGGGGGCGCGGGCGGGGAGAGCCGCTCGGCCGCCATCCCCGACGGGTAGAGGACGAGGTGACCGGTGAGGACCGCGAGCTCCAGAGCGGTGGCCTTCATCAGGGTGGTGACCTTGGTGAGCTCCATGGCCGGCCTCCCGTACGGCGCGGGGGGCCGAGGGGTACGCCGGTACGCCGCACCCCGCGCCGTACGGACGGCGGTACGGAGGTGCGGCGACCTCGTCACGGCTCCCTGTGCGACCGGGCCCCGCTTGCGGCTGGTGGGCCCGGGAAGAGGGCCCGAAAGCGGGGAACGGCGCAGAGCGAACATGTCCCACGTGTGATTTCCCCCTCCGGAGGCGTCGCGAAACTGCCCCCGTGCGGGATGCTGGGGACAACGTTCGTTCACCTCCCCGGCAGTCAGGCGCGGGGGTCGCATGGGGAGGCAGTGATGGGTGGAGCCGGACCGATCCGCGTGGTGGTGGCCAAGCCGGGGCTCGACGGTCACGATCGTGGCGCGAAGGTGATCGCGCGGGCGCTCCGCGACGCCGGCATGGAGGTCATCTACACCGGGCTGCACCAGACGCCCGAGCAGATCGTCGACACCGCCATCCAGGAGGACGCCGACGCCATCGGCCTGTCGATCCTCTCGGGAGCGCACAACACGCTGTTCGTGAAGGTGCTGGAGCTCCTCAAGGACCGCGACGCCCTCGACATCAAGCTCTTCGGCGGCGGCATCATCCCCGAGGCCGACATCGCGCCGCTCAAGGAGAAGGGCGTGGCGGAGATCTTCACGCCGGGCGCGACGACGGCGTCGATCGTCGACTGGGTGAACGCCCACGTGCGCGTGGCCGCGTAGCCGCGCCACCCGGCCACGTGCGCGGAGCCGCGCCGACGCCCACGTGCGCGGAGCCGGGCCGCCCGGCCACGTGCGCGGAGCCGCGCCGCCCGGCCGCCTCTTTGCGAAGCGGTCCTTCCCCCCGGGGGAAGGGCCGCTTCGGCTTTCCGCAGCCCCCCGCGTCGCCGGCGCGCGTACCCCTCGGAGCTCGCGGGAGTGTCTCTTTCCGCCGCCTCGGCCGCTGCCGTCCCTTCCGGAGCGCTTCCCGGCCCGCTGCCGGAGTGCTTCCCGGCCCGCTTCCGGAGCGCCTGCGGGCCCGCTGTCGGAGTGTCTTCCGGAAGCGTCACGCGCCGTACGTCTGCGCCCCGGCGGTTTCGCCGGTGAGCTCGGCGCGCATCGCGGCGCGCAGCCGGAGGGTGGAGACGAGGCGCTGGAAGGCCTCGGACCAGTAGCCGCCCGCGCCGGGGGAGACGTCCTCCGCCTCGTCGGGGAGGGCTGTCAGGGGCTCGAGCTGCCGGGCGGCGGCCGGGTCGAGGCAACGTTCCGCCAGGCCCATCACGCCGCTGAAGCTCCATGGGTAGCTGCCCGCGTCCCGGGCGATGTCGAGGGCGTCGACGACCGCCGCGCCGAGCGGTTCCGCCCAGGGCACGTCGCAGACGCCGAGCAGCTGGAACGCCTCCGACAGGCCGTGCGCGGCGACGAAGGAGGCGACCCAGCGCGCCCGCTCCTCCGGGGGCAGCATGGACAGGAGCCGGCCGCGCTCGGCCAGCGACGACGTGCCCGGGCCGGTCGCGGGCGGGGCCGCCGGGGAACCGAGCAGCGCGCGCGACCAGTCGGCGTCCCGCTGCCGTACGGCCGCCCGGCACCAGGCCGCGTGCAGTTCGGCCTGCCAGTCGTCGGCGACCGGCAGGGCCACGATCTCCTCGGGGCCGCGGCCGCCGAACCTGGCCGGCCAGCAGGACAGCGGTGCTGCCTCGACGAGCTGCCCCAGCCACCAGGAACGCTCGCCGCGTCCGGCCGGCGGGGTCGCCACCAGACCGTCCCGCTCCATCGCCGCGTCGCATTCGTGCGGGGCCTCGACCGCGATCGTGGGCGACCCGGCCGTCCGGTCGAGGCCGACGCAGGTGGCGGCGCGGCCGGCCATGCGGCCCGCGAGCGCCGAGGCGGGCAGCGCGGAGAGCAGCTCGGCCGCGGTGGCACGGACGTTGCGGCTGCGGTCGGCGAGTGCCGCCTCCAGGAACTCCTCGTCCGGGGCGGAGAGCCCGGTCCGCAGCGAATCGAGGAACATCAGCCGGTCCTCCGCCCGCTCGGTGGACCAGGTCGACGCGAGGAGGGCAAGGCCGGCCGCCGGGTCCCGGGTCCGTACGGCGGCGAGCAGGGCGACCCGCTCGGCGAAAAGGCCCTCGTCCCACAGGGCGCGGACCTTCTCCGGATCGTCGGGGGACGGCAGGTTGCCGCCGGCGCCCGTGCCCCGCAGGGCGAACCTCCACTCGGGGTTGAGCCGGGCCAGCCACAGGCCGCGCGGCCCGGCGAGCCGGAGGGCCTGGGGGCGCAGATCGGTACGGGCCCGGGCCGCGTCGAGCAGGGCGGGCAGTACGGCGGGCGGGGCCTTGTAGCCGTGCCCGTTCGCCAGCGCCAGCCACTGGGGGAGCAGTTCGGCGAGGTCCGGAGCGGCGCCGCGCCGCCCGGAGGGCGAAGGAGCGGCCCGTCCGGCGAGGAGTTGTTCGAGCCGGACCCCGGCGGCGGCCGGCAGCGGTTCGCGCGGATCCCGCGGCGCGGGCTCCGGCCGAGCGACCGCCGCCCCTGGCCGCAGTCCCGCCCGGCGCCACACGGTGTGCAGGGCGGCTTCGTCGAGCAGCGCGCCCGGCAGGCTCCCCGCGGCCGTTCCCGCGAGACCGGCGGGCGGCCGGCGGTCGGTGCCGAGCAGAGCTGAGGTGACGAGCTCCTCCCAGGCGCGGGCGGGGTCGTCGCCGGTGCTCTTCGGGGGGCCGGTGTCCTTCGTGCGGCCGGTGGGCGGAGTGGAGGCGGTCGTGGTGGTGTCCATCGGGGTCCTCCGGGCGGGCAGGGGGCGGTGGCCGGGGGTCATATGAGGGGGACGGTCTCGCCGGGGGCCTCCGGTGACCAGGCGGCGAGGGGCGTGAAGCCGCGGTGGCCGCACTCTCCGAAGACGGTCACGGGCGCGCCGCCGGACAGGGCGACGAGTCGCCAGAGGCCCGGGCGGGACTGGGCGGCGGGGGTCAGGGGGAGGGCTTCGCGGCCGTCCGCGTCGGCCAGCTGCCAGCCGTACTCCGCGCGGGCCGGTACGACGTCCCGCAGGGTGACGGGCCAGGAGTCCAGCCACGGGTCGTCGCGCAGCGCGCGGCCGTAGGCGTCCAGGGCCGCGCCGACCGGGCCGCCCGGCGGCGGGGCGGCGTGGCCGGCGACCGGGGCGAAGTGCTCGCCCGGCTCGGCCCGCAGTCCGCCGGAGCCGGGGTGCGGGGTCAGTTCCCCGTCGAACACCGCGCCGACGGGGAAGGCCAGCCGGGGCGCCCGGCCGGCCGCGCCGAAGGAGAGCAGGAGGGCCGTGCGCCGGCTCGCCGCGCCGTGCAGCCAGATCCGCCGGGTCGTCAGCCGGGCGTCCGCCGTGTCGTACTGGGCGAGGACGTGCCAGTGGTCGTGCACCGGGGAGCCGTTCGCCGGGACGGTGAGGCCGACCCTGGTCCGTACGGTCGCCGCGAGTTCGGGCGGCAGCCGGTCGGCGGTCAGCCACGCCCGGCCGAGGAGGTGCGTCAGCGCGCACTCCTCCAGGAGGCGCACGGGCCAGCCGGGCCCCGAACCCGGTATCGCCCCCAGCTCGCGGACCCGGCCCGCGAGGCCCGGCGCCTGGGCGTCGACCATGCGGGCGGCCGTCTCCTCCCACAGGCCGTACCCGGTCTGCTCGGCCGCCGCGAGGCCGCCGCGCAGCAGGTCGGCGAGCCGCTGCTCCAACTCCCGCGCGCCCGCGGTGACACGGGCGGCCCTGCGCTCGGCCCTGCGGCGCGCGGCCTCCGGATCGGCCGGGGCCGCGGTCGGAGCGCCGGCGTCGGTCCGCCGGGCCGTGCTCTCGGCGCGCCCGCGCCGTCCCTCGAGCCATTGCCCGGCCCAGTCGGGCGCCGCGGCCTCGTCGTCGAACGCCGTCGGGTCCGCGGCCTGGAGGAGCAGCAGGCCCAGGGCGTGCTTGCACGGGAACTTGCGACTGGGGCAACTGCACGCGTACGCGGGTCCCGTGGTGTCGACGACCGTCCGGTACGGCGCGCCGCCACTGCCCTTGCACAGGCCCCACACGGCGCCCTCGGCGCGGCCCGCGCCGGACCACGGCCCGGCCGTGCCGAGCTTGCTCCCCGCTTTGCGCGAGGCATCGTCAGGAGCAAGTGCCAGCACCTGCCCAGCCGTCCGGCGCACCCCCATGGCATTCATGTCACCGACGCTAGAGGTAGGCACTGACAACGGCGCCGACCTGGGACGTTCGCTGACGGGGAAGCGCCGGCGCCGAGGCGGCCGGAGACCTGACGACTCCGGCAGAGCGATTTGACTTTACTGATCCTTTGCGATTCGCTGCGCAAACCGACCGTTCGTTCTGTATCACGTTCCTGGGGGAACCCCGCCATGAATCGCACCGTCCGCACCGCCGTCTCGGCCCTCGCCGTCGCCGGCCTCGCACTCGGCCTCGGTGCCTGCTCGGAGGCCGCCGAGAAGGCCGCCGACCAGGTCGACAAGTCCGTCGGCGAGAGCTACGAGGTGACGTACGAGGTCAGCGGCAAGGGCGTCGAGTCGATCGACTACCACGCCGGCGACGGCACCGCGATGGCCCCGCACGTCGAGTCGGAGAAGAAGCCCACCACGCCGTGGACCAAGACGGTGACGCTGAAGGGCATCATGCCGCCGGCCGTCATGCCGATCTCGCTCGCGCCCGCCGACCTCACCTGCAAGGTGATCTACAAGGGCAAGGTCATCAAGGAGGCCGAGGGCGAGCAGGCGATGGCGGGCGGCTGCGTCGCCGTCTCGCCGCTCATGAGCTGACCCTCCCCCAACTCCCCGACAGGGCCTTCCCCATCGCCTCCGACCAGCGGTGACGGCCCGTTGTCAGTGGCATGGTGCACGGTGGATCGCACAGCAGGTCGAACGATCTGGAGGGGGATCCATGCCCGTGCCCGAAACCATCGCGAAGCCCGGTTCCGGTGTCGAGACGGACACCGGACCGGGACGACCGCGGACCAGCGCGGAGGTCCTGCGGCCGCACGCCGAGCACGCCTTCGCCGACGAACTCGCGGCGCTCGCCGCGGCCGACGACCGCCCCCGGCCCGCCCGCTGGCGCCTCTCGCCGTGGGCCGTCGCCACCTACCTCCTCGGCGGCACCCTCCCCGACGGGACCGTGATCTCGCCCAAGTACGTGGGACCGCGCCGCATCGTCGAAGTCGCCGTCACCACACTCGCCACCGACCGCGCACTCCTCCTGCTCGGCGTGCCCGGCACCGCCAAGACCTGGGTCTCCGAGCACCTCGCCGCCGCCGTCAGCGGCGACTCCACCCTCCTCGTCCAGGGCACCGCCGGAACCCCCGAGGAAGCCGTCCGGTACGGCTGGAACTACGCCCGGCTCCTCGCCCACGGGCCCGACCGGGAGGCCCTCGTGCCGAGCCCCGTGATGCGCGCGATGTCGCAGGGCATGACCGCCCGGGTGGAGGAGCTCACCCGCATCCCCGCCGACGTCCAGGACACGCTCATCACGATCCTGTCCGAGAAGACGCTGCCCGTCCCCGAGCTGGGCCAGGAGGTGCAGGCCGTCCCCGGGTTCAACCTGATCGCCACGGCCAACGACCGCGACCGCGGCGTCAACGAACTCTCCAGCGCCCTCCGCCGCCGCTTCAACACGGTGGTGCTCCCGCTGCCCGCGACCCCCGAGGCCGAGGTCGACATCGTCACGCGGCGCGTCGAGCAGCTCGGCCGCTCCCTGGAACTCCCGGCCGCGCCCGCGGGAGCGGACGAGATCCGCCGGGTCGTCACCGTCTTCCGCGAGCTCCGCGACGGCGTCACCACCGACGGGCGGACGAAGGTCAAGTCCCCCTCGGGGACGCTCTCCACGGCCGAGGCCATCTCCGTCGTCACCGGCGGCCTCGCCCTCGCCGCCCACTTCGGCGACGGAGTCCTGCGCCCCGCGGACGTCGCCGCGGGCATCCTCGGCGCGGTCGTCCGCGACCCCGCGGCCGACCGGGTCGTCTGGCAGGAGTACCTGGAGACGGTCGTCAGGGAGAGAGACGGCTGGAAGGACTTCTACCGCGCCTGCCGCGAGGTGAGCGCATGACGCGCACGGCCACCCCGGCGGAGCCCCGGGCGACGAGCACCGGATGCGACGCCGTGACCGTCGACGCACCACCCACCGGACGGGTCCGCGACGGCGCCGGAACCGCGGCGGCGGCGCGGCGCGGGGGGCCGCTGCTGCTGGGGGTGCGGCACCACGGGCCCGGGTCCGCGCGAGGGGTGCGGGCCGTGCTGGAGGCGGAGAAGCCCGCGGCCGTGCTGGTCGAGGGCCCCGCCGAGGCCGACGCGCTCGTGGCGCTGGCGGCCGAGGAGGACATGAGGCCTCCCGTGGCCCTCCTGGCGCACGCCGTGGACGATCCGGGGCGGGCCGCGTTCTGGCCGATGGCGGAGTTCTCGCCCGAGTGGGTCGCCATCCGCTGGGCACTGGACCGGGGGGCCGCCGTCCGGTTCATCGACCTGCCCGCCGCGCACACCCTCGCCGCGGACCCGACCTGGGACGACGGGGAGGACGCGGTCACCGGGAGCGGGCGGATCGACCCGGTCGCCGAACTCGCCGGCGCCGCCGGGTACGAGGACGCCGAGCGCTGGTGGGAGGACGTCGTCGAGCTGCGCGGGGACGGCGACCCCACCGCCCCGTTCGAGGCCCTCGCCGAGGCCATGGGCGCCCTGCGCGAGGCGTACGGCCACGGCGGCCACCCCCGCGACCTCGTCCGCGAGGCGTACATGCGGCTCCGGCTGCGGGCCGCCCGCAAGGAGTTCGGCGACGAGATCGCCGTCGTCTGCGGCGCCTGGCACGTCCCCGCCCTCGCCCGGAGGACCACCGTCGCCGCCGACCGGGCCCTGCTCAAGGGCCTGCCCAAGGTGCGCACCGAGACCACCTGGGTCCCCTGGACCCACCGCAGGCTCGCCCGCCGTTCCGGATACGGCGCCGGCATCGAGGCCCCCGGCTGGTACGGACACCTCTTCACCGCACCCGACCGGCCCGTCGAGCGCTGGATGACCAAGGTCGCCGGACTCCTCAGGGCCGAGGACCACCCGGTGTCCTCCGCCCACGTCATCGAGGCCGTCCGGCTCGCCGAGACCCTCGCCGCCCTGCGCGGCCGGCCGCTGCCCGGCCTCGACGAGACGACGGACGCCGTCCGCGCCGTCCTGTGCGAGGGCTCCGACGTGCCGCTCGACCTCGTCAGGGACCGGCTCGTCGTCGGCGACGTCCTCGGCGAGGTCCCGGCCGGCGCCCCCGCCGTCCCCCTCCAGCGGGACCTGAGCCGCCGTCAGCGCACCCTGCGCCTCAAGCCCGAGGCACAGGAGCGCGAGCTCGACCTCGACCTGCGCAAGGACACGGACGCCGAGCGCAGCCGGCTGCTGCACCGGCTGCGGCTCCTCGGCGTCGCCTGGGGCGAACCCGCCGCCGGACGGGCCGGCACCGGCACCTTCCGGGAGACCTGGCGCCTGCGCTGGGAACCCGAGCTGCACGTCCAGGTCGCCGAGGCCGGCGTCTGGGGCACCACCGTCGAGGCCGCCGCCACCGCCAAGGCCGAGGCCCGGGCCCTGTCGGCGACGAGCCTCGCCGACATCACCGCCCTCGCCGAGCGCTGCCTCCTCGCCGGCCTCGCCGACGCGCTCCCCGTCGTGATGCGGTCGCTGGCCGACCGCGCCGCGCTCGACACGGACGTCGCCCACCTCGCCCAGGCCCTCCCCGCCCTGGCCCGCTCCCTCCGCTACGGCGACGTCCGCGGCACCGGAACCGACGCCCTCGCCGAGGTCGCCGCGGGCCTCGCCGAGCGGATCTGCGTCGGCCTGCCCCCCGCCTGCACGGGCCTCGACGCGGACGCCGCCGCCCAGATGCGGGACCGGCTCGACGCCGTCCACACGGCGATCAACCTCCTCCCGGACCACCCCACCCCCACGAACCCGCCGGACGCGCCGGACGCACGGGACGTGCCGGATGCGCCGGGCCCGACGGGCGTACCGGACGCGCCAGGCCCGACGGGTGTACCGGATGCGCCGGGTCCGACGGGCGTACTGGATGCGCCGGGCCCACCGGGCTCACCGGGCCCGACGGCCACACGGGACCTGCCGGATCCGCCGGACCAGACGCGCCCGCCCGATCCGACGGGCCTCGCCGAGCGCTGGGCCGGAACCCTGCGCCGCCTGGCCGACCGCGAGCGGATACCGGGGGTCCTGCGGGGCAGGGCGGCCCGGATCCTCCTCGACGAGGGGCGGCTCGCCGCCGACGAGGCGGCACCGCTCATGAGCCGCGCCCTCTCGCCGGGCACCCCGCCGCCCGCCGCCGCGGCCTGGATCGACGGCTTCGCCGGCGGGGCCTCCGGCGGCGGACTGCTCCTCGTCCACGACGAGAGGCTCCTCGGCCTGGTCGACGCCTGGCTCACGTCCGTACCGGCCGGGGCGTTCACCGACGTCCTGCCCCTGCTGCGCCGCACCTTCTCCGGATACGAGCCGGGTGTCCGCCGCACCCTCGGAGAGCTGGTCGCCCGGGGCCCGCGTTCCGCCGCCGAGGTCCGCCCGGCCTCCGGTGGTACCCCCGGCTTCGCCGTCGGCCTCGACCGGGACCGAGCGGACGCCGTCCTGCCCCTCCTCCACCTCATCCTCGGCACGGAGGCCCTCGCATGACCCCTGGCACCAGCCCCGCCGCACCCGCCGCCGTACGCACATCCCTCAGCCCCGGCGGGCGCCCGCCCGCCCCCTCGGGCACCGCCCCCGACGGCACCGCGCCCACCGGCCCCGGCCCCGACACCCCGCCCGACACAGGCCTCGACACCCCGCCCGGCCCCCGCCCCGACACAGGCCCCGACACGCCGTCCGACCCCCGCCCCGGCGCCCCCACCGTGCCGAGCGTCGACCCGGGGGACGAGCGTCTGCGGCGATGGCGTCTGGTGCTGGGGGGAGGGGAGGCCGACGGTACCGGGCGGGCGCTGGCGGGGACCGACGCGGCGATGGACGGGGCCCTCACCGCGCTGTACGAGGACAAGGGACAGGGCGGCGACCGCAGGGGGCGGGACCGGTCGGCGGGGCTGGGGGCCTCGGCGCCCTCCGTCGCCCGATGGCTCGGTGACATCCGCACGTACTTCCCCAGCCCCGTCGTCCAGGTCATGCAGCGCGACGCGATCGACCGGCTCGGCCTGGCCACGCTCCTGCTGGAGCCGGAGATGCTGGAGGCCGTCGAGGCGGACGTCCACCTCGTCGGGACCCTGCTCTCCCTGAACAAGGCCATGCCGGAAACGACCAGGGAGACCGCGCGGGCCGTGGTGCGGAAGGTCGTCGACGACCTGGAGAAGCGCCTGGCCACCCGGACGCGGACCACGCTCAGCGGCGCGCTGGACCGCTCCGCCCGGATCAGCCGCCCCCGCCACCGGGACATCGACTGGGACCGGACGATCCGCGCCAACCTCAAGAACTACCTGCCCGAGCACCGCACGGTCGTCCCCGAGCGGCTCGTCGGCCACGGGCGCGCCTCCCGGGCGGTGAAGAAGGAGGTGGTGCTCTGCATCGACCAGTCCGGTTCCATGGCCGCCTCCGTCGTCCACGCCTCCGTCTTCGGCGCGGTGCTCGCCTCCATGCGGTCGATCGCGACCCGGCTCGTCGTCTTCGACACCGCCGTCGTCGACCTGACCGACCGGCTCGACGACCCGGTCGACGTCCTCTTCGGGACCCAGCTCGGCGGCGGCACCGACATCAACCGGGCGCTCGCGTACTGCCAGTCGCGGATCACCCGGCCCGCCGACACCGTGGTCGTCCTGATCAGCGACCTGTACGAGGGCGGGATCCGCGACGGGATGCTGAAGCGGGTCGCGGCGATGAAGGCCTCGGGCGTCCAGTTCGTGGCACTGCTCGCGCTCTCCGACGAGGGCGCGCCCGCCTATGACCGCGACCACGCGGCGGCGCTCGCCGAGCTCGGCGTTCCGGCCTTCGCCTGCACTCCCGACCTGTTCCCGGAGATCATGGCGGCGGCCCTGGAGAAGCGCCCCCTGCCGATACCGGCGACCTGACCGCGGCACCCGGCGGCGACGGGAACCCCGCCCGAGCAGATTCCGTGCCGCGGCACCCGGCGGCGACGGGAACCCCGCCCGAGCGGATTTCGTGCCGCGGCACCCGGCGGCGACGGGAACCCCGCCCGAGCAGATTTCGTGCCGCGGCTCCGGGCGCCGGTGGAAAGCCCGACGGAACGGATTCCGCACCTGCGGCACCGCCCCGGCGGCTGCGGATTCCGCAGCCGCCGGACCACCCGCACGGGTGCGTCCGGGCCGACTGAGTCCCATATCACACACGGTTCCGAGCGGCCCTCACCCTGGATCCGGGCGCGTCGTGAGGGGCCTGGATGTCAGGCCCCGCCTGCCATGGGCGCCGCAGGCCGGCGGCCGGTGCCCCCTACGGACCGCCCCGCCGCCCCTACGATCTGTGACCCGTATCACCGCTCCGTTGTGACCTGCGATTTAGGGACCCACGTCCCACGGGGATAACCTGCGAGACGGACATGCCGCGTCCACGGACTCCGTGCACGCCTCCCTTGTGACAGCGCAGTCACGTTGCCCTTCGCGGCACGCCCACGCAGACAACGAACCGCGATCATCAGAAAAGGGACGGACGCGCGTGGACCTGTTCGAGTACCAGGCGAGGGACCTCTTCGCCAAGCACGGAGTACCGGTGCTGGCCGGTGAAGTCATCGACACGCCTGAGGCCGCGCGCGCCGCGACCGAGCGCCTCGGCGGCAAGTCCGTCGTCAAGGCGCAGGTGAAGGTCGGTGGCCGCGGCAAGGCCGGCGGCGTCAAGCTGGCCGCCGACGCGGACGAGGCCGTCGCCCGCGCGACGGACATCCTCGGGATGGACATCAAGGGCCACACGGTCCACAAGGTGATGATCGCCGAGCTGTCCCCGGAGATCGAGGCGGAGTACTACGTCTCGTACCTCCTCGACCGCACCAACCGCACCTTCCTGGCCATGGCCTCGGTGCAGGGCGGCATGGACATCGAGGAGGTCGCGGAGAAGACCCCCGAGGCCCTCGCGAAGGTCCCGGTCAACGCCGTCGAAGGCGTGAACATCGAGAAGGCCCGCGAGATCGTGGCCCTGGCGAAGTTCCCGGCCGATGTGGCCGAGGGCGTCGCCGAGGCGATGGTGACCCTGTGGGACACCTTCGTCGCCGAGGACGCGCTCCTCGTCGAGGTCAACCCGCTGGTGAAGACCAAGGACGGCCGGATCCTCGCCCTCGACGGCAAGGTGTCCCTCGACGAGAACGCCGACTTCCGTCAGCCCGAGCACGAGGCTCTCGAGGACAAGGCCGCAGCCAACCCGCTCGAGGCTGCCGCCAAGGCCAAGAACCTCAACTACGTCAAGCTCGAGGGCGAGGTCGGCATCATCGGTAACGGTGCCGGTCTGGTCATGTCGACCCTGGACGTCGTCGCGTACGCCGGTGAGAACCACGGCGGCGTGAAGCCGGCCAACTTCCTCGACATCGGTGGCGGCGCCTCCGCCGAGGTCATGGCGAACGGCCTGGAGATCATCCTGGGCGACCCGGACGTCAAGTCCGTGTTCGTCAACGTCTTCGGTGGCATCACCGCCTGTGACGAGGTCGCCAACGGCATCGTCCAGGCCCTGGAGCTCCTCGCCTCCAAGGGCGAAGAGGTCACCAAGCCGCTGGTCGTGCGCCTCGACGGCAACAACGCCGAGCTGGGTCGCAAGATCCTGTCGGACGCCAACCACCCGCTGGTGCAGCGCGTGGACACCATGGACGGAGCGGCCGACAAGGCCGCCGAGCTCGCGGCTGCGAAGTAAGGGACGAGGGAACCAGAGCCATGGCTATCTTCCTCAACAAGGACAGCAAGGTCATCGTCCAGGGCATGACCGGTGCCACGGGCATGAAGCACACCAAGCTCATGCTGGGTGACGGCACCAACATCGTCGGCGGCGTGAACCCGCGCAAGGCCGGCACCAAGGTCGACTTCGACGGCACCGAGGTCCCGGTCTTCGGCTCCGTCGCCGAGGCGATGAAGGAGACCGGCGCCAACGTCTCGGTCCTCTTCGTGCCGCCGGCCTTCGCGAAGGCCGCCGTCGTCGAGGCGATCGACGCCGAGATCCCCCTCGCCGTCGTCATCACCGAGGGCATCGCCGTCCACGACTCCGCCGCCTTCTGGGCGTACGCGCAGTCGAAGGGCAACAAGACCCGCATCATCGGCCCGAACTGCCCCGGTCTCATCACCCCGGGCCAGTCCAACGCCGGCATCATCCCGGGCGACATCACGAAGCCGGGCCGCATCGGCCTGGTCTCGAAGTCCGGCACGCTGACGTACCAGATGATGTACGAGCTCCGTGACATCGGCTTCTCGTCCGCCGTCGGCATCGGTGGCGACCCGGTCATCGGCACCACGCACATCGACGCCCTCGCGGCGTTCGAGGCGGACCCCGACACCGACCTGATCGTCATGATCGGCGAGATCGGCGGCGACGCCGAGGAGCGTGCGGCCGACTTCATCAAGGCCAACGTCACCAAGCCGGTCGTCGGCTACGTCGCGGGCTTCACCGCGCCCGAGGGCAAGACCATGGGCCACGCCGGCGCCATCGTCTCCGGCTCCTCCGGCACCGCCCAGGCGAAGAAGGAGGCCCTCGAGGCCGCGGGCGTCAAGGTCGGCAAGACGCCGACCGAGACGGCCAAGCTGGCGCGCGCCATCCTGGCGGGCTGACACCGGCGGTAGCTGTACGCGAGGGCCCCGCCCCCGCCCGGACATCCGGGCAGGGGGCGGGGCCCTCGCGCGTGCGGCGGCTACTCGGTCGTCGGGACCAGGCGCTCGGGGCCCGGGTGGGGCCCGGAGCGCAGCTTGTCGCGGAGTTCCAGGTCCTCGGGCCGCAGCTTCTGCGGGCCGCCGCGCACCGGCACCCCGTTGACGGTCTCGCCGGGGGCGTTGACGGGGATGTAGCGGGTCGGCGCGGTCGCGGCCGTGAAGCCCGTGACGCCGATGAGGACCGCCGTCACCCCGAGCACCGCCCGCGTCCAGGTACGGCCGCGCCGCTCGCTGCCCGTCCGGACGGCGCGGGCCGCGGGGAGGGTCGCCGTCGGGGCCTCCGCGACCAGCTCGCTCAGCCGACGCTGCAGTGCCTCGGGCTCGGCGAGCTCGGGGATCCGCTGCCCGAGGAAGGTGCGGGCGTGCAGCAGCCGGTTGGCGGCGGCGGGGGTGCTCGCCTCGGTCTCGGCGGCCGTCTCGGGCAGGTCGAGGCCGAGTCCGTCGTAGAGCAGGACGGTCCGGCGGTACGGGGGTGGAAGTTCGAGGAGCGCGCCGAGCAGCGCCCGCCGGTGCGCCTCCGTCGGGGGTGCGTCGGGGTGCTTGTGGGCGCGGCGCAGCCGGTGCCACGGGGAGAGGGCGTACTCGTACGCCGCCGCCCGCACCCAGCCCACCGGGTCGGCGTCGACGGCGACCTCGGGCCAGTGGTCCCAGGCGTGGTGGAAGGCGTGCTCGACGGCCTCGCGGGAGAGCCGGCGGCGGCCGGTGAGCAGATAGGTCTGGTGGACGAGGCCGGGCGCCGCGTACGCGTAGAGCGCGTCGAACGCCTCCTCGGGAGTGAGGCCCGGCACCGCGGGAGCGCCCGCCGCGGCCGTCGGCTCCCCGGTAGTAGCCGTCGGCTCCCCGGCCGTGGCCTCCGGCGCGGGCACCGGCCCGTACGCCGCCTCCGCCGCCACCGGTTTCAGGCGCTCCTGCGGCCTCTGGACGCCCTTGCGGCCGGGCCCGGGGGTGATGGCCGGGGCGGGGGAGGGGGCCCGCGGCGGTTTGGCGGCCCGCTTCACCGCGGCCTTCGGCCGGACGTTGGGCGAGAAGGCGGCCGGTGCGGCCGGGCTGCCGGCCGGGGCCGGGCCGCCGGCCGGGGCCGGGCCGCCGGCCGGCGGCGTCGGGCCCGGTGCCGGGGTGCCGGCCGGCTCCGGGGTGTGCGCGGCCGTGGTGGAGGCCGTCGTGGGCTCCTGGGGTTCCGGCGCGGGGGACGTGTCGCTCTCCCCGGACGCGGCGAGCAGCTTCGCGTACGCCTCGCGCTTACGGCCCCGGGGCGTCGAGCGCCCGGTCTCCCAGGCCTTGACCGTGGCCTTCGTGACGCCCATGGCCTCGGCGATCTGCTCCTCGCTGAGGGCGAGGGCCTCGCGCAACCTGCGGCGCTCCTTCGGGGTCGGCAGGGTGGCGGAGGGGGCGGAATCCGCGGTGCTCCGGCTCATCGGTGTCGACCTCCCGCAGTGCTTCTCTGGGCGGAAAAGTACATAAACGTATCTTGGGCGACACAACGGAACTTTGCCTGTTACGCGGCAAAAGCGCGTGTCGTTGGCAGCATGACCCCGTGACCCACGTGACCGAGCACCCCCTGGTCCAGGGCGGGCGCTCCGCCGCGCTCGCCACCGCCTGCGTCCGCGGCGGGGTCGCCGCCGGGCTCGGCCTCGGCGGGCTCGCCGTCCTGGTGATCGCGGCCTGGATCGGCTCCCCGTACCCCGACGGCGGCGCCGGCGGGGCGCTGCACCTGGCCGCCGGGCTCTGGCTGCTCGCCCACGGCGTGGACCTGGTCCGCACGGACACCCTGTCGGGCCTGCCCGCGCCCCTCGGCGTCGTCCCGATGCTCCTTGTCGCCCTGCCCGTCTGGCTCGTCCACCGGGCCGCCCGCGACACCCTCGACGCGGGAGCCGGCGACGGCCGTCCACGCACCTCGGCGAGCGGCGCCGTGGCGTCGGTCGCCGGCGGATACCTGCTGGTCGCGGCCGTGGTCGTGGTCTACAGCGAGAGCGGCCCGCTCCCCGCCGACCTGATCACGGCCGGGCTCTGGCTGCCCGGCGTCGTCGTGGGCGCGGCGGGGGCCGGGGTCTGGACGGCACTCGGCCGCCCCCTCCCCGGGCAGCGGCACGCGGCCGCCGCCCTGCGCGCGGCCGGGCTCTTCCTCGTCACGCTGCTCGGCGGCGGAGCGGTCGCCGCGGCCGTCTCGCTGGCCTGGCACGCCGGCGAGGCGCAGGCCGTCTTCACGGGACTCGCGGGGGAGTGGTCCGGTCGTGTGACGGTCCTGCTGCTCGTCCTGGCGCTGCTGCCGAACACCGCCGTCTGGGGGGCCGCGTACGGCCTCGGGCCGGGCTTCGCCCTGGGCACGGGCGCCCTCGCGACCCCGCTGGGCCTCGTCGGCGACCCCGCCGTACCGCCCTTCCCGCTCCTGGCCGCGCTGCCCGCCGAGGGGCGCGGCACCTGGGTCCACTGGCTGACCGCCGCGGTCCCGCTGGCCGCCGCGGCCGCCCAGGGGTGGCGTGTGGGCCGCGCCGCGCGGACCTGGGCCGCTCGGGACGCCGCCCTCACGGCCCTGGGCGCGGCCTGGGGCTGCGGGGCGGCCGTCGCCGTCCTCGCCGCCGCCGCCGGCGGCCCGCTCGGCAGTGGCCGTCTCTCGGCCTTCGGCCCCGTCTGGTGGCAGGCGGGCGCCGCGACGGTGCTCTGGGGCGCCTGCCTCGGTGTGCCCACGACTCTCGCGGTACGGGCCTGGGGCCGCCGCGTCCCGCGCCCGAAACCCCTGTCGGCGTCCGCCGCCGCCCCCGGCGGCGCGTCCGTGCCGGGCCTCGCCGCGGCGAGCGGCACCCCGGCCGCCGTGCCCTCCGGCGCCTCCTCCGGCTCCGCCCCGGGTCAGTCGGCCGGAGCCCCGGGCCGGTCGAAGCCGGCCGGGATCACGCGCCGGAAGTCCTCCGCGGACCGGTCCGCGGACGCCGAAGCCGCCGGGACGGCCGCCGCGGACCTCGCAGACCTCGACGACGGGGGCTACGAGCCGTACGACTACCTGCCGGCGGCCTGGGAGCCCTCGTTCCCGGCTCCGACCCGGGCCTCGGCCCGGCCCCCGGTCGCCTCCCGGGACCCCGAGCCGGTCCGGCCCCCGGCCGCCTCCCCGAATCCCGGGCCGGTCCTGCCCCCGGCCTCCGGCGGCACGGCGGGGCGGGCTCCCGGCCCCGCCGTGCCGGCCGCCGCCGAGCCGGAGGGCCGGCCGCCCCTGGACATTCCCTGAGCTCGCTACTCCCGGACGCCGAAGCCCGCGCGCAGCGGCTTCGGAAGCAGGTCGTTGCAGGCGAGCCGGCCGGCGTGGGTGAGGGCGTCGTCGCGGCACTCGTAGAAGTCGCGGTAGACGAGCTGCATGGTGAAGCCGACCGCGACGATCATCAGGGCGACGCTCGCCGCGACCAGTCCGCTGATCGCGGCCGTCCGCATCGAGCGGAGCGGGGCGGCCGTCGCGGACGCGCCCTGACCGGAGGCGCGACCCGGCAGCGCCCCCTGGCCGGGCGCCGTTCCCCCGGCCTGACCCGGGACCTGCCCGGCGGCCCGCTCGGGAACCTGTCCCGAGGACTGGGACGCCGGCTGTGATGTCGGCGACAGCTCGGCGGCCGGCTTCGGCCGGGCACGCAGGGAGCTGATCCCCCAGTAGAGGCCGAGGGCGCCGAGCAGCAGGGCCAGCTCCGGGATCTCGAAGATCGCGAAGAAGAAGGCCCACATGCCCGCGAGGATCGCGTACCGCGCCCGCCGCTGCGCCGGGTCCGTCGGGTCCCAGCGGAGCCCCTGGCGACCCGGACCGCTCCGGCCCGGCCCGCCCTCGGGACCGCCCTGACCGCCGCCCTGCCGTTCCGGACCCCGGCCGAAGCCGTCCGTCGAAGGGCCGGGCTGGCGCGGGCTCCAGCGGCCGTCGGACGGGCCCGGCGCGTCCGGGTCCCCGGACGCGCCGTCGTCCGAACCCTCCGGCCGCCGCGGCTGCCAGGGCTGGTCGGGGCGGCCCTCGGGCGGCGGTGCGAACGGGTTGTCGTCGTTCGTGGACTGGCGTTCCGGCATCTGCTGAACGTCTTCCCTCTGTCGTCGCGACCACGACCGCATCCGTGGTCTCCACTGCTGTCTCGTCCGCCGCTGTGCGCTGATCGCCAGGCGTCGGACCCTGACGCTACCGCCCTGCTCCGCCCCCGTCCCGTGGGGGCCGCCCCGTGTGCCGGTATCGTTGCTGACGGTCGCGCCATTCGTAGGGTTCCCCGTATCGAGGGGCACGATTCGTTCGTACGACCGTACAAACACCACGGAAAGAGTGACCCAGTGGCTGCCGCCCGCCTCGTCGTCCTGGTCTCCGGGTCCGGTACCAATCTGCAGGCCCTCCTCGACGCCATCGCCGCCGACCCCGAGGGGTACGGAGCGGAGGTCGTCGCCGTCGGTGCCGACCGCGACGGCATCGCCGGTCTGGAGCGCGCCGAGCGCGCCGGGCTGCCCACCTACGTCTGCCGGGTCAAGGACCACGCCACCCGCGAGGAGTGGGACCGCGCCCTGACCGAGGCCACCGCCGCGTACGAGCCGGACCTCGTCGTCTCGGCCGGTTTCATGAAGATCGTCGGCAAGGAGTTCCTCGCCCGCTTCGACGGCCGCGTGGTCAACACCCACCCGGCCCTGCTGCCCAGTTTTCCCGGTGCCCACGGGGTGCGTGACGCCCTCGCGTACGGCGCGAAGGTCACCGGATGCACCGTCCACTTCGTCGACGACGGTGTCGACACCGGCCCGATCATCGCCCAGGGCGTGGTCGAGGTGCGGGACGAGGACGATGAAGACGCTCTCCACGAGCGCATCAAGGAAGTCGAGCGCTCGCTGCTCGTCGACGTCGTGGGGCGCCTCGCCCGGCACGGCTACCGCATTGAGGGACGAAAGGTTCATGTCGGTGAACACGGACACCGTTAAGCCCATCCGCCGCGCGCTGGTCAGCGTCTACGACAAGACGGGGCTCGAAGAGCTGGCCCGCGGTCTGCACGAGGCCGGTGTCGAGCTCGTCTCCACCGGCTCCACGGCCGGGAAGATCGCAGCCGCCGGCGTGCCGGTCACCAAGGTCGAGGAGCTGACCGGCTTCCCCGAGTGCCTGGACGGCCGCGTCAAGACCCTCCACCCGCGCGTGCACGCCGGCATCCTCGCCGACCTGCGCCTCGAGTCGCACCGCGAGCAGCTCGCGGAGCTCGGCGTGGAGCCCTTCGACCTGGTCGTCGTGAACCTCTACCCGTTCCGCGAGACGGTCGCCTCCGGCGCCACCCCGGACGAGTGCGTCGAGCAGATCGACATCGGCGGCCCGTCCATGGTCCGCGCCGCGGCCAAGAACCACCCGTCCGTGGCCATCGTCACCAGCCCCGGGCGGTACGCCGACGTGCTCGCCGCCGTGCAGGCCGGCGGCTTCGACCTGACCGCCCGCAAGCGCCTCGCCGGCGAGGCCTTCCAGCACACCGCTGCGTACGACGTGGCCGTCGCCTCCTGGTTCGCCGACGACTACGCCGCCGCCGACGACTCCGGTTTCCCCGACTTCCTGGGCGCCACCTACGCGCGCCAGAACGTCCTGCGCTACGGCGAGAACCCGCACCAGGGCGCCGCGCTCTACGTCGACGGCACCGGCGGCCTCGCGGAGGCCGAGCAGCTGCACGGCAAGGAGATGTCGTACAACAACTTCACGGACACCGACGCCGCGCGCCGGGCCGCGTACGACCACACCGAGCCGTGCGTCGCGATCATCAAGCACGCCAACCCGTGCGGCATCGCGATCGGCGCCGACGTCGCCGAGGCCCACCGCAAGGCCCACGCCTGCGACCCGCTGTCCGCGTTCGGCGGCGTCATCGCCGTCAACCGCCCGGTCTCCGTCGCGATGGCCGAGCAGGTCGCCGAGATCTTCACCGAGGTCATCGTCGCCCCCGGCTACGAGGACGGCGCGGTCGAGATCCTCGCCAAGAAGAAGAACATCCGCGTCCTGAAGGCCGACGGCGCCCCGGCCAACCCCGTCGAGGTCAAGCCCATCGACGGCGGTGCCCTCCTCCAGGTCACCGACCGCCTCCAGGCCGACGGCGACGACCCGGCGAACTGGACCCTCGCGACCGGCGAGGCCCTGTCCGCCGAGGAACTCGCCGAGCTGTCCTTCGCCTGGAAGGCCTGCCGCGCGGTCAAGTCCAACGCGATCCTCCTCTCCAAGGACGGCGCCTCCGTCGGCGTCGGCATGGGCCAGGTCAACCGCGTCGACTCCGCGAAGCTGGCCGTCGAGCGCGCCGGCGAGGAGCGGGCGCGCGGCGCCTACGCCGCCTCCGACGCCTTCTTCCCCTTCCCCGACGGCCTGGAGATCCTCACCGCGGCCGGCGTCAAGGCCGTCGTCCAGCCCGGCGGCTCCGTCCGCGACGAGCAGGTCGTCGAGGCCGCCGCGCAGGCGGGCGTCACGATGTACTTCACCGGCACGCGCCACTTCTTCCACTGACGGGCAGAGCACGTCGGCGGACGGCCCGCCGGTACCCCACGGGTACCGGCGGGCCGCCGTGCGTCCCGGCGCGCGGTGACCCCTGGACGACAGATCCGCCGAACGGGTGGACTCTGGTCTAATGGGTTGCTCTTTTGTCGGCCGCCGGTGCTGGGGGACGTGGTGTTGGACGTACTGAACAGGCCCGCTGCGGAGACCACCGGCGCGGAGTCGTCCGACGGCCTCTCCCCGGCCCCCCTGCGCCCGTACCTGATCCTCGCGGGCGTCCTCTGCGGCCTGTACTTCCTCTACTCCTGGGTGCAGTACGCGCACTTCAGGACGCCCTCGTGGGACCTCGGGATCTTCGGGCAGTCCGTCCGGGCGTACGCCGAGTTCCGCGCACCCGTCGTCGACATCAAGGGCCCCGGCTTCCACATACTCGGGGACCACTTCAGCCCGGTCACCGCGCTCCTCGCGCCCCTGTACTGGATCTGGCCCTCGCCGGTCTCGCTGCTCTTCGGCCAGGCCGCGCTCTTCGCCGCGTCCGCCGTCGTCGTGGGCCGCACCACCCAGCAGGTCCTGGGCAGCCGCGCCGCGGGCATCGGGCTCGCCGTCGCCTACGGGCTGTCCTGGGGCCTCCAGGAGGCGGTCAAGTCCGACTTCCACGAGATCGCGTTCGCCGTACCGCTGCTCGCCCTGACCTGCCGGGCCCTGGTCCTGGGCCGCTGGACGGCTGCCGTCGCCTGGTCCGTCCCGCTGGTGCTGGTCAAGGAGGACATGGGGCTCACCGTCGCCATGGTCGGCGCGGTCCTCTTCCTGAAGGGGCAGAAGCGGCTGGGCGCCGCCCTGGCGGGGTTCGGCGTGGCGGCCTTCGCGCTCACGGTCCTCGTGCTGATCCCGGCGGCGAGCCGGCTCGGCCGGTACGACTACTGGTCGAAGATCGAGACGACCGGCCAGGGCGCCGAGACCTCGTTCGGGCAGGTCATCGGCGACGCGCTCGCTTCGGGGGAGCGGTGGGAGATGGTCTTCTACCTGCTGGCCGTCACCGGCTTCCTCGCCCTGCGCTCCCCACTGGTCCTGCTCGTCCTGCCCACCCTCGGGTGGCGGTTCCTCTCCCAGGACGCCAACCACTGGGGCATGCACTGGCACTACAGCGCCATCCTCATGCCGGTCGTCTTCCTGGCCCTCGTGGACGCCGCCCGCTCGGTGCGGACCTCGCCGCGGGCCTGGCTCGTCTCGTACGGGAAGGTCGTCGTCCCCGTCGCGACGGCGGTCGCGCTCGTGCTGGCCGCGAACCTGCCGCTGCGGGAGCTGCTGAAGCCGGAGACGTACGCCACGGACGTGCGGGCCGAGCAGGCGCGGGCCGCGGTGGACGCGGTCCCGGACGGGGCCAGTGTGGAGGCGGACGTCTCGCTCCTCGCCCACCTCACGGCGGACCACCGGGTCTACTGGGTGGGCACCTCGAAGGGCGCCACCCCGGACTACCTCGCCTTCGACCTGCGCGGCTGGGGGCAGCAGGTGTCCGACCCCGCGCAGCTCGCTTCGCAACTGCATCCGGAGGCGCGGTACGAGATCACCTACCGCTCGGACGGCTTCGCGGTGCTCAAGCGGGTGTGACGCGTACGCCGAAGGGGCCCGGTTCCGTGGACGGAACCGGGCCCCTTCGTACGACTCAGTACTGCTGCTTGTTCCGGTTGAACCAGGCGGCGCCGTCCGACTTCGCCACGAAGACGATGATCAGGACGCCGAGGGCGAGGCTCACGATGCCGAGGGGCAGCGAGAAGAGGCTGAACACCACGGCGAACGCGGAGTAGACGATCGAGCCGATGCGGATGCCGTTGCCGCCGGAGCGGAACTTGGCGGCCAGCACCATGCCGATGGCGGCGAAGACCAGCGAGATGACGCCCGCGACGATCAGGAGGCCCTGACCGAAGTCGGCGAACGCCTGGGCGTCGGCGGACGAGGCGCCCGACTTCTCCAGCTCGCTGTCGACCGCGAAGGACAGGCCGATGACGGCGAGGCCGCCGATCAGGTTGAAGGCGCCGGTGATCCAGAGCATCACGCGCGCGGCCTTCACACCGCCGGGCATCTCCATGGACGCGCCCGGGTAGCCACCGCCACCGTACGGGGAGACCGGCGGCGCGGCCGGGTAGCCGTAGCCACCCTGCTGCGGGGGCACGCCCTGGGGGGTCTGCTGCGGGTAGCCGTAGCCGGGCTGCTGGCCCTGGCCCTGCTGGCCGTAGGGGTTGTTCGGGTCACCGAAGCTCATCGCGGGATTCCTCCGTGAATTTCTCTGTGCGGGGACGACGCGGCCCGCGCGGAGGACTTTCACGGCATTTGAGCGGATTTCCCCCCGGCACTTTCCGCGGTACTGCGCGGATCATCGTCGTCGCACCGTCGACTTCTTGTCCAGTCGATACGTGGTGGAGTTGTGCAAGTGCAATGTGTCGCTCCGGAAGAGGGCGGCCTCGGCGGGAGCGAATTGGAACAACGCGGGGGTCATCCGGGAGGATGTCTCCATGAGCGCCCAGATTCTCGATGGCAAGGCCACCGCAGCCGCGATCAAGTCCGATCTGACCGTCCGTGTGGCGGCCCTCAAGGAGAAGGGCATCACGCCCGGCCTCGGCACCGTCCTGGTCGGCGACGACCCGGCCAGCCAGAAGTACGTGGCCGGCAAGCACCGCGACTGCGCGCAGGTCGGGCTCGCCTCGATCCAGCGCACGCTGCCCGCCACCGCCACCCAGGAGGAGATCGAGGCGGTCGTACGGGAGCTCAACGAGGACCCCGCCTGCACCGGCTACATCGTCCAGCTCCCGCTGCCCAAGGGCATCGACGAGAACCGCATCCTGGAGCTGATGGACCCGGCCAAGGACGCGGACGGCCTGCACCCGACCAACCTCGGCCGCCTCGTGCTCAACGAGCCCGCCCCGCTGCCCTGCACGCCGAACGGCATCGTCACCCTGCTCCGCGCCCACGGCGTGGAGATCAACGGCGCCGAGGTCGTCGTCGTCGGCCGGGGCGTCACCATCGGACGCCCGATGCCGCTCATCCTGACCCGCCGCTCCGAGAACGCCACCGTGACCCAGTGCCACACCGGCACCCGGGACCTCTCGGCGCACCTGCGCAACGCCGACATCATCGTCGCGGCGGCCGGCGTGCCGCACCTCATCAAGGCGGAGGACGTGAAGCCGGGCGCCGCCGTCCTCGACGTCGGCGTCTCGCGCAACGGCGAGGGCAAGATCCTCGGTGACGTGGACCCCGGCGTCGCCGAGGTGGCCGCCTGGATCTCCCCGAACCCGGGCGGTGTGGGCCCGATGACCCGCGCGCAGCTTCTCGTCAACGTCGTCGAGGCCGCCGAGCGCGCGGCCGCGGCGCTCTGACGTGACCTCCGGGACTCCGGGGGCACCCGGGAACCCGGCCGGGGTGACCGACGACGCGGCCGCCCCCGAGGCCGCGGGCTCCAGTGCCCCCGACGCCGTGCCCTCGGGCTCCGGAACCACGGACTCGGGGACCTCGGGCCCCGTCGCCTCCGGCTCGGCGGCCTCGGACCCGGGGGCCGCGGGCTCCGACGGCGCCGCTTCCGGGACGACGGAGGGCGCGGTGGCGGGGGCGACGAGCGCTCCGTGGAAGCGGCCGGCGCCGACCCTCACCACCGACACCGCGCGGCCCGAGGGCGGCGGCCGGGCGGCGCCCGGCGACGCCCCGGCGCCCGCGCGGCAGTGGCCGCTGCTCACCGTCCTCGGCCTCGCCGGGCTCGGTCTGGTCGTGGTGGGCACGGACCCGTTCCCGCAGGCCTTCCGGGTGGGCGTGATGCTGGTCGGGGCCGCGCTCCTCATCGGTGCCGTGCTGCGCCGGGCCCTGCCGTCGGTCGGCATGCTGGCCGTCCGGTCCCGCTTCACGGACATGATCACGTACGGGGTGATGGGTGCCCTGATCGTGTTCCTCGCGCTGATGGTGCAGCCGGGGCCCTGGCTGCGGATCCCGTTCCTCGAGGACGTCCTCCACCTGACGGTCACCTGACCCGTCGACTCGCGACGGCGCCCGCCCTCTCCCCCGTGGGAGGGCGGGCGCCGCCGCGATCAAGGGTCATGTACGTGCCAACGGGGAGACAAGATCCGTCGGCGCGCTGTGGCACGGAAGTGACCATTCCGGTACCTCGGCCGCGCATCCGGGCCCGGAGCGCCCCCGGACCTGCCATCCTTCGGGGAGTCGGGGGACAAGGGGGGATCGCACATGCCTCGCTGGAAGGCGCTTCCGGACGAACTCGACCCGGACATCCGCGCGTTCACGGAGCGGCTTCGCCGTCTCATCGACCGCAGCGGCCTCGGCGTCGCGGCCGTCGCCGAACGCACCGGACACGAACGGTCCGCCTGGGACACGTACCTGAGCGCCCGTCTGCCGGTGCCCAGAAGCGCCGTCGTCACCCTCGCCGAACTGACCGGCGGCGACGTGGGCAGCCTCGCCGCCGACTGGGAACGCGCCGATCGCGCGTGGCCGCGGGCGGGACACCCTCCGCTTCCCGCCCTTCCCGAGGCCGAGGCCGACGATGCCGATGGCGCCGACGCCCACGCCTCCGCCCCCGAAGCCGCGACGGTCGCGACCTCCGGTGTCGCTGCTGCCGGAGCCGCCGGAGCCGCCGGAGCCGCCGGAGCCGCCGGAGCCGCCGGAGCCGCCGGTGTCGCCGCCGCCTTCGGCGCCCCCCACGCCCCCGGTGACGACCGCACCCTGCAGATCCGCCGCCTCGGCCACGTCCCCGCCCCGGGCGCGTCCCCGCCCCCCGCCTCCCTGCCCGCGGTCTCCCCGCCGCGGTCCCGCCGCCCCGTCGTGCTCCTCTACGCGGCCGGGATCATCGGCGCACTGCTCGTCGTCACGGCCGCGCTGCTCCTGGTGGACCTCGGGGGCGCGGGCGGTACGGGCGGGCCGACGGCCGCCCCGTCCGTGACGGCGACCCCGAGCGCGGCGCCGCGCACCAGCCTGCCGGCGGGCGTGGGGTGCGCGGGTGCCGACTGCGCGGGGCGGGATCCCCAGGCGATGGGCTGCGGCGGGCCGACGGCCGAGACGGTCGCGCGGATCCGGGTGGGCGGTGCGCTGGTGGAGGTCCGGCACAGCGGGGCGTGCGCGGCCGTGTGGGCCCGGATCACCGGCGCGGCGCCGGGGGGCGCCGTCACCGTGGAGGTGGCGGGCGCGGTCCAGCGCGTCGTGCTGACCGAGGGCGCCGACGACGACGCGTACACGCCGATGCTCGCCGTGACGTCCCCGGCGGACGCGCGCGCGTGCGGCACGCTCGTCGACGGGCGTGTCGGCTGCACGGTGAACCCGTGACGGCGGAAGGACCCGAACGGGCCCCGGACGGCGGCCCGGAGGAGCTCCCCGGACGGGTGGCAGTGAGCCGGACCACAAGGGGGTGGGGGTTGGCGGGGCCTCGGGTCGGATAGCCTGACCGCTGGAATTCTCTTCACGTCGAGACACCGATCGATCACAGCGATCGATCGTCGATCGTCGATCACGAAGGGACGTCCAGCACCAGGGGCAGGGACCCCCACCGCCAGCTGTCTTACGGAGATCGCCATGACCCGCACTCCCGTGAATGTCACCGTCACCGGCGCGGCCGGCCAGATCGGCTACGCGCTGCTCTTCCGCATCGCCTCCGGCCACCTGCTCGGCGCGGACGTGCCGGTCAAGCTGCGCCTCCTCGAGATCCCGCAGGGCGTGAAGGCCGCCGAGGGCACCGCCATGGAGCTCGACGACTGCGCGTTCCCGCTGCTCAAGGGCATCGACATCTTCGACGACCCGAACAAGGGCTTCGAGGGCGCCAACATCGGCCTGCTCGTCGGCGCCCGTCCGCGCGGCCCGGGCATGGAGCGCGGCGACCTGCTCGCCGCCAACGGCGGCATCTTCAAGCCGCAGGGCGAGGCCATCGCCGCGCACGCCGCGGACGACATCAAGGTCCTCGTCGTCGGCAACCCGGCGAACACCAACGCCCTGATCGCCCAGTCCGCCGCCAAGGGCGTCCCGGCCGAGCGCTTCACCGCGATGACCCGCCTGGACCACAACCGCGCGCTGACGCAGCTGGCCCAGAAGACCGGCTCCTCGGTCACGGACATCAAGCGCCTCACCATCTGGGGCAACCACTCCGCGACCCAGTACCCGGACGTCTTCCACGCGGAGATCGCCGGCAAGAACGCCGCCGAGGTCGTGAACGACGAGGCCTGGCTGGCCGACACCTTCATCCCGACCGTCGCCAAGCGCGGCGCCGCGATCATCGACGCCCGTGGCGCGTCCTCCGCGGCCTCCGCCGCCAACGCCGCCATCGACCACGTGTACACGTGGGTCAACGGCACCGCCGAGGGCGACTGGACCTCCATGGGCGTCCCGTCCGACGGCTCCTACGGCGTCCCGGAGGGCCTGATCTCCTCCTTCCCCGTCACCTGCAAGGACGGCAAGTACGAGATCGTCCAGGGCCTGGAGATCAACGACTTCTCCCGCACCCGCATCGACGCCTCCGTGCGCGAGCTCTCCGAGGAGCGCGACGCCGTTCGCGAGCTCGGCCTGATCTGAGCCCGGCCTGATCTGAGCCCGGCCTGATCCGAGCCCCGGCCCGATCCGGGCCCAGGCCTGATCCGAGCCCTGCTCCGAGCACTCGGCGCCCCCGGACCGCACGACCGACCGTGCGGCCCGGGGGCGCCGTTTTTCGCGCCGACACGGAGCGGCGAGCTCCCCTATGCTGTCCCACCGGTCCCGGCCAACCCGGCCGAAAACATGGACAGTTCCAGACAATCGGGGGAGACTTGACGCAATCTTTCGTGCCTCAGCAGCCCGGTCGGCCGCCGAGCGAGCCGCCGGTCGTCGACCCGCGCCGCTTACCCGCGGCCAGCGAGGCGACCCGGCTGCTCTGCGCCGGCACGTACCTCGACGACGGATTCCGTGACGCGGTCATCGACCAGCTGTACGTCCACGAGGAGCGCTTCGCCGCCCCCTCGCTCGGCTACGACGCGAGCCGCGTCCTCGCCCACGCGCTGCGTGCCCGCCGCGTCGAACTCGGCTGGGCCGCTGGGATCATCGCCCTCTGGATCATCGCGATCCCGCTCACCAAGGGCCTGGTCACCCTGCTGATCGCGCCCTTCCTCATCCTCGGCCTGGCCCGCTGGATCCGCGGCCGCTCGGCCGTCGCCCCGCTGTACCGGCTTGTCCCGGCGTTCGTCCTGCGCTGGTACGGGCGGCTCACGTTCCTCCAGTCCGCGCTGCTCCTCCTCGTCCTCGTCTCCGGTGACGACGAGTCGGGCGGGGACTTCCTCGAAGACCTGCTCGACCCGGACGGCGTCCTGGGCTTCATGGTCGGCCTGGCCGCCCAGGAGTTGTGGGGCGTCGGCAAGCTCGAGGCGTGGATCACCGTCGCCGTGCCGCTGCTCGTGGCATGGGCGGTGGCCACCCAGCGCGGCCAGTTCGCCCGCGCGCTCACCGGGGAGCTCTCCCGCGAGCGCTTCCCCGACCAGCGCTCCGACCCGGCCGAGCAGACCGAGGGCGCCCGGTCGCGCCGCCTGCGCGACCGGATCCGCGTCGAACAGCACGCGCGGCTCGTCATGTACGACGCGGAACGCCCGTTCTGCGGGTCGGGCGAGCCGTACGAGCCCTGGTCGCTCTCCATCGAGCTGCGCCCCCGCAAGAACCTCGACGGCAAGGCGCCCGAACCGCTCGACAACAGCGCCATCATGCGCCACGTCGTCCCGCTGGTGGAGGCGCTGCGCACGCCCTCCCCGCACGGCTCGCCGCAGATCCAGGCCGCCGTACGGGACCGGCTGCGCGAACTGGAGATCGACGAGGTCGTGTTCCTGCCGGTCGACGGGCTGCCGGACCGCACGGCGGCGCCGTACACCCCGGAGGGCTTCGAGGCGCACCGTTCGGGCGCGATCGAGGAGGGCGGCGAGACCCGTCGCCACTTCCTCCGGATCAGGGTCGGCGGCTGGGGCGAGGAGATCGTCACGACCGTCTTCGTCCGCGTCCACACGCAGGGCGGCATGCTGATGCTGGAGGTCGCACCGCACGTGCTGCGGCCGGTGAAGCCGCTCTACCGGTACGCCGACCGGAACGCCCACCGCTTCCTGCACAACCACCACTTCGGCAGGGCCGTCTGGGCGCTGAGCGAGGTCCCGCGTTCCGGCGGGCAGGCCGTGGCCACGCTCTGGCGGGGGCTCGGCCACGTGTGGCGGGTGCTCACCGCGGGCAACGCCAACGCGCTGCCGGAGGGCCCCCTGGTCTCGGTCCGCGAGCTCGGCTCCGACGACGAGGCGTCCCTCTTCCAGGAGATGGACGTCAGCCGCTACCTGAAGAGCATCCAGGACCGGGTCGCCAACGGCGTGACGGTCGCGCTCCGCCAGGCCGGATACGAGACGGCCGAGTTCGAGCAGAAGATCGTGCACGTCGCCGAGGGGGCGACGTTCATCGAGAACACCAAGGGGAACGTCACCCTCGGCAACAACAACACCGTGACCCACAAGACCTTCACCACTTCGAAGACCGGAGGCGACCGTGGCTGACACCGACAACTCCCGCGACCGCGGCGGCGTTCACGTCACCAACACCAGCGGCAACGTCACCATCGGCGACAACAACACCGTCACCAGCACGGTGAACGGAGCCCAGCCGGCCCGCGACCCCCGGCAGGAGGAGCTGCTCCAGGCCATCCTCAAGCTCCGCGCCGACCTCCGGGGCGTCGTCGCCTCCGACCTGACGGCGGCCCTGGACGAGGAACTGTCCGACGCGGCGGACGAGATCGAGGGCGAAGGCCGCGCCGACGCCGGCCGCCTGCGCCGCCTCCGCCAGGCCCTCACCGACGCCGGTGCGGTGACCGGGATCCTGGCCTCGGGCGTGGCCGTCGGCCAGGCCGTCGGCACCCTGCTCGGAGGATGAGATGAGCGGTCACGGGGGCGGGGCCCGCTGGAACGACGAGACCCAGAGCTGGGAGCGGGTGGCACCGTCCGGACCCGCCGGCACGGGCGCCGTCCCGCACGGAGACGAGCACGGCCCCGTCGTACCCCCTCCGCCGCCGCCCCCCGACCACGCGCCGGCGTACGGGCCGGGCGGCACGGCGGAGTACGGCCCGGACGTCACGCCGGGCTACGGCCCGGGGCACGCGCCGGAGTACGTCCCCGAGACGGGCGCCTGGCAGTACCCCGTTCCCGGGGACACCGGGACGGACCGGCCGCGTCCGCGGGCGGCGCTCGCGGCCGGGGTGGCCGTGGCCGTGCTGGCCGCGGGATCCGTGGGCGGCTGGCTCGTCTGGGGCCGGGACGACGCGACGGATCCGGCCGCGGGCGGCCCCGCGGCCTCCGTCTCGGCGGCGCCGGAGACCGGCGGCGCCACGGCCGATCCCGCGACCGGCACCCCCTCGGAGTCGCCGTCGCCGTCCGACACGTCCACCCCGATGGACGACGTGCCCCCGCCGGGCTACAGCGCGCAGCAGGACGTCAAGGGCTTCACGATCGCCGTTCCCGACGGCTGGAACCGCACCGAGTCCGACCAGGGCGTCTTCTTCAACGCGCCGGACGGCCGCAGCCTGATCCAGGTCTTCGTGATCCAGGAGGCGGGCATGACGCCGTACGACGCCCTGCGCGGCGTGTCCGAGGACGGCCGCGCCAACAAGCCCGGGTACGCGGAGATCAGCCTCGAACGGGTCACCGGCGAACCGGGCGCCCCGCCCGACTCCGCCGAGCTCGTGTACGCCTACGACCGGGAGGGCGGCCGGCGCAAGGTCGTCGACCGCGCCTTCACGGCCGCGGACGGCAACCACTACGCGATCCTGGCCGCGGGCCCGGAGTCCGACTGGCCCGAGCAGCGCGAGGTCCTCGGCGTGGCCCTGGAGTTCTTCCGCCCGGGCGCGTACTGACCGGCATGACGCCTCCCCTCGCCGCGGCGGGGGGAGGCGGTGCCGTTCAGGCCCCGAGCGTCGCCCCGTCGCGGAGCTCCGCCGCGAGGGACGCCAGGCCGTCCAGCGACCGCAGGAGCAGGCCGTCGCCGAAGGTGATCCGGGTCGCGCCCAGGCGGCCGAGCTCGGCGAAGGACGGGCCGCCGGGGCCGGCCAGGACGTTGAGCGGGAGGTCGCCGAGGGCGGCGCGCAGGACCGGCAGGTCCGCCGGCGGGGCCGCGATCGGGTAGACGCAGTCAGCGCCCGCCGCCGCGTAGAGCAGGGAGCGGGTCACCGCCGCCTCCGCCGGTTCGGGGGCCCGGCGGATGTACACGTCCACGCGCGCGTTGACGAAGAGGTCGGGGCCCGCGGCGGCCCGCACCTCCGCGAGCCACTCCGCGTGGGCCTCCGGGTCCCTGAGCGCGCGGTCGGGCCCGGTGTCCTCCAGGTTGACGCCGACGGCGCCCGCCTCCCGTACGCGCTCCACCAGTTCGGCCGCCGGAAGCCCGTAGCCGCCTTCCAGGTCGGCCGTGACGGGTACGGAGACGGCCCGGGCGATCCGGGCCACGGCGGCGAACATCTCGGCCGCCGGCGTCGCCCCGTCCTCGTACCCGAGGGAGGCGGCGACCCCGGCGCTCGGCGTGGCGAGCGCCGGGAACCCGGCCGCCTCGAAGACGCGGGCACCGGCCACGTCCCACGGGCCGGGCAGCACCAGCGGAGCGTCCGCGGTCCGCCCCTGGTGGAGGGCGCGCAGGACCGCGGCCTTCGCCTCCCCGCTCATGCGGAGCGCGGGGTGTAGTGGCCGGGCGTCATCCGGGTGGTGACACCGATCCGGTTCCAGGCGTTGATCGTGGTGATCGCGGCGATGACCCGGGCGAGCTCGGTCTCGTCGAAGTGCGCGGCGGCCCGGGCGTACACCTCGTCGGGCACGAAGCCGTCGGTGAGGACGGTGACGGCCTCGGTCAGCGCGAGGGCCGCGAGCTCCCGCTCGGTGTAGAAGTGCCGGGACTCCTCCCAGGCGGAGAGCTGCACGATCCGCTCGACGGTCTCGCCCTCCGCCAGCGCGTCCTTGGTGTGCATGTCGAGGCAGAACGCGCAGCGGTTGACCTGCGAGGCCCGGATCTTGATCAGGTGGTACAGGGTCGGGTCGACGTCCTTCGCGGCCGCCGCCTCGACCCGGACCATCGCCCGGTAGAACTCGGGGAGCAGCTCGGCCAGGGCGAGGCGGGGAGCGTGCTCGTGGGCGGTGACCCCGGGGGCGGACGTCGGGTGCGGGGTGGTGGTCGTGGTCGTCATACCGATCACCGTACGAGCCCTGTGGCGCACCGGTATGGTCCATTCACATGGCGAACGAGTGGGCCACTTTCGGATCCGACCTCCATCTGGAACTGCGCGGTCCACGGCTGCGCGCCGGTCTCATGGAGGCCCTGCGGGAGGCGGTGCGCAGCGGGCGCCTGGAGGCGGGCACCCGGCTGCCGTCCTCCCGGTCGCTCGCCGCCGACCTCGGCATGGCCCGCAACACGGTCGCCGACGCCTACGCGGAGCTGGTCGCCGAGGGCTGGCTCACGGCCCGCCAGGGGTCCGGCACCCGCGTCGCACGGCGGGCCGCTCCGCGCAGGCCGCCCGCCCCGGCCGCCGGCACCCCGCCCCGTCCCGCGCCCCGCGCCCGCCGGGCCTCCGGCACCCCGCCCCGCACGACGCCCCGGGCCCCCGTCCCGCCGGCGGGCGTCCGGCGGCCCGGCACCCCGGCGCACGACCTGAAGCCGGGCACCCCCGACCTCGCCTCCTTCCCGCGCGCCGAATGGCTCAAGGCCTACCGGCGGGCGCTCGCCGCCGCGCCCAACGAGGCCTTCGGCTACGGCGATCCGCGCGGCCGGATCGAACTCCGCACGGCGCTGGCCGAATACCTCGCCCGCGCGAGGGGCGTGCGCGTCCGGCCCGAGCGGATCGTGGTCTGCGCGGGGTTCGCGCAGGGCCTGACGCTGATGGGGGAGGTGCTGCGGGGCCGCGGGGTGCGGGACATCGCGGTCGAGTCGTACGGCCTCGACGTCCACACGAACCTCCTCGACCGCGCCGGGCTCGGCCTCCCGCCGCTGCCGTACGACGAACGGGGCACCCGGGTGGAGGAGCTGGCGGCGGGGGAGTTCGAGGGCGCCGGCGCCGTCCTCATGACGGCCGCCCACCAGTTCCCGCTGGGCGGTGCGCTGCCGCCGGACCGGCGGGCGGCGGTCGTCGACTGGGCGCGCGCCTCGGGCGGCTTCGTCCTGGAGGACGACTACGACGGGGAGTTCCGGTACGACCGGCAGCCGGTGGGCGCGCTCCAGGGCCTCGACCCCGACCGGGTCGTCTACCTGGGCACCGCGAGCAAGTCCCTCGCGCCCGGCCTCCGCCTCGGCTGGATGGTGGTGCCCGAGGAGCTGATGGGGGAGGTGGTGGCCGCGAAGGGGGCCGCGGACCGGGTGTCGAGCGCGCCGGACCAGCTGGCCTTCGCGGAGTTCCTCGGCTCGGGGGCGTACGACCGGCACGTACGGGCGAGCCGGCTGCGCTACCGGCGCCGCCGCGACCAGCTGGTCGCGGCGGTGGCCGCCCACTCGCCCGCGACCCGGGTCAGCGGGATCGCGGCCGGCCTCCACGCGGTCCTCACCCTCCCGCCGGGCACCGAACAGGACGCGCTCCGTGCCGCCGCCTGGCACGGTCTCGCCGTCCAGGGGGTCGACCAGTTCCGCCGCCCCGCCGTGCCCGCCACCCTCGACGGCCTCGTCGTCGGCTACGCCACGCCCCCGGACAGCGGCTGGCAGGGCGCCCTCCAGGCCCTGTGCCGGGTCCTGCCCTGACCGGCCCGCGCCGCGCCGGCGTCAGGGCGCGCCGGGGTTCCGCTCCGGTGCGGGGTCCGCGCCGGGGCCGCTCGCCGCGGCACGGTCGGGTGCGGCGGGTGCCGTCGCGGGCGGTTCGCCGAAGCGCGCCAGGGTGAGCGACCCGGCGACGGCGACGGCGAAACCGGTGACGGCGAGCCAGCCGAGGCCCTCGCGGGTGCTGTCGCCGAGCCAGACGACGCCGACGACCGCCGGGCCGATGGTCTCGCCGAGGACGGCGCCGGCGGTCGCGGTGGTGACCGAACCGCGCTGGAGCGCGGAGGTGAGCAGCAGGAACGCGGCGCCGCCGCCGACGAGGAGCGCGTACCAGACGGGGTCGGTGAGGTCGAGGCCGTCGATGAGCCGGACCGCCACCTCGACCACGCCGAAGCCGAAGCCCGCGCCGAGGCCGAGCACGAGGGCGCGGGACCGCTGCGGCAGCCGGCCCCCGACCACACCGAGCAGCAGCACCCCGAACGAGACCGCCAGCAGCGCCCAGTCCAGTGCCTCCGAGCCGTCCTCGTGGCCCTCCCTGCCGGAGGCGAGCGCCAGCATCGCGAGCCCCGCGCAGACCACGCCCACGGCGGTCCACTCCACCCGCTTCAGCCGCACCCGCAGCACCCGCGAGGCGATGACCGCCGTCACCGCCAGGCTCGCGGCCAGGGCCGCGCCCACCACGTAGATGGGCAGCGTCCGCAGCGCGACGATCTGCAGGGCGAACCCGAGGCCGTCCATGCCGAGACCGGCGATGTAGCGCCACTGCCGCAGGGCCCGCCACATCAGCGCGATGTCGACGCCTCCGCCCGTTCCCGGCTCCGCGGCCCGCGCCGCCATCGCCTGGAACACCGAAGCCGCCCCGAAGCAGACGGACGAGGCCAGCGCACAAATCATCCCGAGAAGCACGAAATGACTCTAGGGGGTGTCATGTCGATCAGGCCTGACCGGCAAGGCGCCTCCTGGGGGAGGAGTCCGGAAAGCACCGGCCTACACTGTGCGGTCGCGAGGGTCGTGACCGCGACGGACGCGACCGCCAAGGGGAGGGCTACGGACATGCGCAAGCTCAGGTCGAGCACGGTGGTGCTCGGCGGGATGGGTGTGCTCGCGGCGACGATCACCGCCTGCGGTTCGGAGCCGGACCGGCGGTGCGTGGACCCGCTGAGCCGCGAGGAGCTGCCCAGCTACCGGTGCGAGAGCGGCGGCAGCGACGACGGCAACGGCAGCACCACCCGCGGCTCGTACTACTACGGCGGTTCCGTCCGTGACAGCAGGGTGAGCGGCGGCAGCTTCGACAAGACCGCCGTCGACACCGGCGGCTTCGGCTGCTCCGGAACCGGCGGCGGCTGAGGCGGGCACGGCACCATGGAACGCCACACCATCGAGCCCCGGCCGGGCTGGCAGCGGACGGTGGAGGAGCAGGGGCTCGTCTACCCCCTGACCCGCCACCCGGACGGATCGCTGCGCCCGTACTGGGACGAGAGCGCGTACTACTCCTTCTCGCTGCCCGAGGTCGAGGCGCTGGAGGAGGTCGTCGAGGAACTGCACGCGATGTGCCTCGCGGCGGCCGCGCACATCGTCGAGAAGGATCGTTTCGCCGAACTCGGGATCACCGACCCGAAGCTGGCGGGCCTGGTCGCCGAGTCCTGGCGCCGCCGCGCCGAACTGCCCTCCCTGTACGGACGGTTCGACCTGCGCTACGACGGCACCGGCCCGGCCAGGATGCTGGAGTACAACGCCGACACCCCCACCTCGCTCGTCGAGGCCGCCAGCCCGCAGTGGTTCTGGATGGAGGAGCGGTTCCCCGGCGCCGACCAGTGGAACTCCCTGCACGAACGGCTCGTCGACGCCTGGAAGCGCCAGGCCCACCTGCTGCCGCCCGGCCCCGTCCACTTCGCCCACTCGGACGGCGACGAGCTCGGCGAGGACCTGATGACGGTCGCGTACCTGCGCGAGACCGCCCAGCAGGCCGGCCTCGACACCGAGGCGCTCTCCGTCGAACGGATCGGCTGGGACCGCCTCTCGCGCCGCTTCGTGGACGACCGGCTGCGCTTCATCCGCAGCTGCTTCAAGCTC
The DNA here is from genome assembly GCF_056436715.1 of Streptomyces sp. NPDC043176. Lineage (NCBI taxonomy): Bacteria > Bacillati > Actinomycetota > Actinomycetes > Kitasatosporales > Streptomycetaceae > Streptomyces > Streptomyces sp. NPDC043176. Next base: position 102,326 of record NZ_JBWKCA010000003.1, on the reverse strand, counting down.
TACCCGTGGGAGTGGCTGACCACCGACCGCTTCGGCCGGCACGTCCTCGACACCCTCGACAACGGCGGCGGCACCGGCACCACCTGCTGGATCGAACCCGCCTGGAAGATGCTGCTCTCCAACAAGGCGCTGCTCGCGGTCCTGTGGGAGCTGAACCCGGGTCACCCCAACCTCCTCCCCGCCTACCTCGACGGGCCGCGCGAACTCGCCGCGACCACCGGCTGGGTCGCCAAGCCCCTCCTCGGCCGCGAGGGGGCGGGTGTCACCCTGCACGAGGCCGGCACGGAGCCCTTCGTACGGGACGGGGAGGCCTGCTGCTACCAGGAGCTGGCCCCGCTGCCCGACTTCGACGGCAACCGGGTGGTGCTCGGCGCGTGGGTCGTCGGGGACGAGGCGGCGGGACTCGGGATACGGGAGTCGGCGGGGCTCGTCACCGACGAGTACGCCCGCTTCCTCCCGCACGTCATCCTCTGAGACCAGGCGCCCGTCCCGCCGGCCCCGCCGGCTCCCGAGGCGGAACGGACGCCGTCAGTCCGACAGCACGGCCCGCAACTGCTCCAGACCCCAGTCCAGATCCTCCTTCGAGATCACCAGCGGCGGCGCGATCCGGATCGTCGAACCGTGCGTGTCCTTCACCAGGACCCCGCGCGCCATCAGCTTCTCCGAGATCTCCCGGCCCGTGCCCAGGGACGGCGCGATGTCCACCCCCGCCCACAGGCCGCGCCCGCGCACCGCCTCCACCGCCCCGCCGCCGACGAGCAGCCCCAGCTCGGCGTGGAGGTGCTCGCCCAGCTCCGCCGCCCGCTCCTGGTACTCGCCCGTCCGCAGCATCGCGATCACCTCCAGGGCCACCGCACAGGCCAGCGGGTTCCCGCCGAAGGTCGACCCGTGCTCACCCGGCCGGAACACCCCGAGCACACCGGTGTCGGCGACCACCGCCGACACCGGCACCACACCACCGCCCAGCGCCTTCCCCAGGATGTACACGTCGGGGACCACGCCCTCGTGCTCACACGCGAACGTCCGGCCCGTCCGGCCCAGACCCGACTGGATCTCGTCCGCCATGAACAGCACGTTCCGCCGGCGCGTCAGCTCCCGCACCCCCGCCAGATAGCCGGCCGGCGGCACCAGGACGCCCGCCTCGCCCTGGATCGGTTCGAGCAGCACCGCCACCGTGTTCTCCGTGACGGCCGCGTCCAGGGCCGTCAGGTCCCCGTACGGCACGATCTCGAACCCCGGCGTGTACGGACCGAAGTGGTCCCGCGCCTCGTGGTCCGTGGAGAAGCTGACGATGGTCGTCGTCCGGCCGTGGAAGTTGTTCCCCGCGACCACGATCTTCGCGTGCCCGTCCGGCACGCCCTTCACCTCGTACCCCCACTTCCGGGCGGTCTTCACCGCCGTCTCGACGGCCTCCGCCCCCGTGTTCATCGGCAGCACCGCCTCCTTGCCGCACAGCTCCGCGAGCCGCGTGCAGAACTCGGCGAAGCGGTCGTGGTGGAAGGCCCGGGACGTCAGCGTCACCCGCTCCAGCTGGGCCTTCGCGGCGTCGATCAGACGCCGGTTGCCGTGCCCGAAGTTGAGCGCCGAGTACCCGGCGAGCATGTCGAGGTAGCGGCGGCCCTCGACGTCCGTCATCCAGGCCCCGTCCGCCGAGGCGACGACGACCGGAAGGGGGTGGTAGTTGTGTGCGCTGTGCGCGTCCGCGGCAGCGATCGCGTCTTCTGTCCTCGACACGGGATCTCCGTTCGTCCTGCGGCTCGGGGGTGACCCAGGGGGCTGTGGCCCCTTTCATATCGTCGCTCGGATGCCGGACGGGGAAACCTCGGCGACGGCGCGCCCGCTAGGGTGGAAACACGCACGGCGACTGGCGTACGGGGAAGGGACCCCGGGGGAGCCGTGCGCGGCAGACCACACGAGGCGCCGCCCGCCTGGGCGTCACGGGACCGACGTCCCGCGTGGCGCCGCGCCTCACGCAGTGCCCCGGGACCCGCCGACGCCCGGAGGACACCACCATGACCAGCCCGCAGCAGCACCCCGCCCTCGCCGCCGCCGACCCCGAACTCGCCGCCCTCGTCGGCGCCGAGGAACGGCTGCAGAGCGAGACCCTGCGCCTCATCCCCAGCGAGAACTACGTCTCCGCCGCCGTGCTCGAAGCCTCCGGCACCGTCCTCCAGAACAAGTACAGCGAGGGCTACCCCGGCCGCCGCTACTACGAGGGCCAGCAGAACATCGACCAGGTCGAGAGCCTCGCCGTCGAGCGCGCCAAGTCCCTCTTCGGCGTCGACCACGCCAACGTCCAGCCCTACTCTGGCTCCCCGGCCAACCTCGCCGTCTACCTCGCCTTCGCCGAGCCCGGCGACACCGTCATGGGCATGGCCCTGCCGATGGGCGGCCACCTCACCCACGGCTGGGGCGTCTCCGCCACCGGCAAGTGGTTCCGCGGCGTCCAGTACGGCGTACGCCAGGACACCGGCCTGATCGACTTCGACGAGGTCCGCGAACTGGCCCTCAAGGAGCGCCCGAAGGTCATCTTCTGCGGCGGCACCGCACTGCCCCGCACCATCGACTTCGCCGCCTTCGGCGAGATCGCCCGCGAGGCCGGCGCCGTGCTCGTCGCCGACATCGCCCACATCGCCGGCCTCATCGCGGGCGGTGCGCACCCGTCCCCGGTCGGGCACGTGGACGTCGTCTCCACCACCACCCACAAGACCCTCCGCGGCCCGCGCGGCGCCATGCTCATGTCCCGCGAGGAGCACGCCAAGGCCCTCGACAAGGCCGTCTTCCCCGGCCTCCAGGGCGGCCCCCACAACCAGACCACCGCGGCCATCGCCGTCGCCCTGCACGAGGCGTCCCAGCCCTCCTTCCGCGACTACGCCCACGCCGTGGTCGCCAACGCCAAGGCCCTCGCCGACGCGCTCCTCGCGCGCGGCTTCGACCTGGTCTCCGGCGGCACGGACAACCACCTGATCCTGATGGACCTCACCCCCAAGCAGGTCCCGGGCAAGGTCGCCGCGAAGGCCCTCGACCGGGCCGGGATCGTCGTCAACCACAACACCGTCCCCTACGACTCCCGGAAGCCCTTCGACCCCTCCGGCATCCGCATCGGCACCCCCTCCCTCACCTCCCGCGGCCTCCGCACGGAACACATGGCCCAGGTCGCCGAGTGGATCGACCGCGGCGTCGCCGCCGCCGGCACGGGCGACGAGGACGCCCTCCGCGCCCTCCGCGCCGAGGTCTCCGACCTCATGGCCGCCCACCCGGCCCCGGGCCTCCCGGCCTGACCCCTCCCGGCCTGCCCCCGGCCGGCCCGGCTCGCCTGACCCCGGCCGGCGTGCCCGTCCGCCCGCCCCTGGCCGGCTCGCTCGTCCGCCCGCACCGAGCCGGCCAGGGCCTCCGCGAGCCCGCCGCCACGACCTTGACCCGGTCGGGGCGGCCCCGCCCCTTCGAGCAGGCCCCGCCCCGTCGAGCAGGCCCCGCCGGCGCGATCCCGCCGTCACGGTCCGACCCGGTCGGTCAGCCGACCGACTCCGCCGTGCGGCGGGCCCGCTCCGGGTCCGGTATGCCTTCCAGGCGGAAGGTGAGCGCGCCGCCGTTCGTCGTCCAGAGGAGCGTGGGGCCCGCCGTGCGGACCCGGTGGGTCCAGGCCTCGCCCGTGCCGTCCGTCATGGGGAAGGTCAGCAGGTGCGGGGACGCGAACCAGTAGCCGTGGGCGCCGTCGGGGAGGTCGACCCAGCGCGGCGGCGTGGTGACCTGCTTGGCGAAGCCGATGTCGAGCCGCGCGGGGAACTCGTCGAGCCGGACGGTCCGCTCCCCCTCGCGCCAGCACAGGCTGATCACCGCCCGCCCCCGCTCGGCCGATCCCGTCACCACGGCGGCGTCCGGCGGGCCGAGCACGCCCGGTATCAACGGCTCGAAGCCCGCGAGCCGGGCGGCCTCGGCCGGGGACACCGGATCGGGGCAGCCCGGCACCACGCCGCCGGGCGGGACCCGGTGGCCGTCCGGGTCGTACCGCACGGCGACCCCGCCGAAGCCGAGCCAGTCCGCCACCGCCGCCCGCACCGGAGGCGTCAGCACGAGCACGACCAGCACGCCGGTCAGCCCCGCCACCAGGACCCGCCACCGCCCGCCCGCCCACGCCCGGGCCCGCGCCCACCACCACCGGCCCGACCGGGGCACCGGCTCCGGCTCCGGAGCGGGCACCCGCTCGGCGAGGAGCTGCGCGAGCACCCGCTCGGCCATCGACTCGCCGTCCACGTCCGGCACCCGCAGCCGCCGCCCCAGCTCCCGCAGCTCGTCCGGCAGACCCTCGTCAGCCACGCTCCCCACCTCCCTCCAGGCCTTCCTCCAGCACCCGTCCCAGTTTCTTCAGCGCCCGGCTCAGCCGGGACTTCACCGTCCCCCTCGGCCAGCCGAGGGCCAGCGCCGTCTCCGTCTCGTCCAGCTCCAGGAGATAGCGGTGGACGACCACCAGCCGGTGGTCCTCGGCGAGCCCGTCCAGGGCCTCCCACAGCCGCCGGCTCCCCTCCCGCGCCTCGGCCGCGACCGCGGGGTCCGCCGACTCCGGTATCAGCGGCTCGGCCCCCAGCAGATCCGCCTCCCGGTCGTGGACGGCACGCCGCCGACCCGCCGAGCGCACTGTGTTCCTGGTCTCATTGGCGACGATCCGCAGCAGCCACGGCCGGAACGCCGAGCCCTCCCTGAACCGCCCCAGCGTCCGGTACGCCTTGAAGAACGCCTGCTGCACCACGTCCTCGGCGTCCGGACCCGCGCCGCACGCCACCGCCGCCCTCAGCGCCACCGCCGTGTGCGCGCGGACCAACTCCGCGTACGCCTCCGGCTCTCCGGCGCGCACCCGTGCGATCACCACGGCCTCGTCGTCGACCAGGCCCCCCTCCCGCGTCCTCACACTCTTGATACACCGGTCGACGGGGATCGGTTCCCACACCTGAGAGAATGATGTGCATGGCCTCTGACAGTCCCCGCGTGCTCTCCGGAATCCAGCCCACGGCAGGCTCGTTCCACCTCGGCAACTACCTCGGCGCCGTCCGCCAGTGGGTCGCCCTCCAGGAGTCCCACGACGCCTTCTACATGGTCGTCGACCTGCACGCCATCACGGTTCCGCAGGACCCCGCCGAGCTCCGCGCGAACACCCGGCTCGCCGCCGCCCAGCTGCTCGCGGCCGGCCTCGACCCGGAGCGCTGCACCCTCTTCGTCCAGAGCCACGTCCCCGAGCACGCGCAGCTCGGCTGGGTCATGAACTGCCTCACCGGCTTCGGCGAGGCCTCCCGCATGACCCAGTTCAAGGACAAGTCCGCCAAGCAGGGCGCCGACCGCGCCACCGTCGGCCTCTTCACGTACCCGATCCTCCAGGTCGCGGACATCCTGCTCTACCAGGCCCACGAGGTCCCGGTCGGCGAGGACCAGCGCCAGCACATCGAGCTGACCCGCGACCTCGCGGAGCGCTTCAACGGCCGCTTCGGCGAGACGTTCACGATCCCCAAGCCGTACATCCTCAAGGAGACGGCGAAGATCTACGACCTCCAGGACCCGACGATCAAGATGAGCAAGTCGGCGTCCACGCCGAAGGGCCTCATCAACCTCCTGGACGACCCGAAGACCACCGCGAAGAAGGTCAAGAGCGCGGTCACCGACACCGACACGGTGATCCGCTTCGACCCGGAGAACAAGGCCGGCGTCTCCAACCTGCTCACGATCATGTCCACGCTCACCGCCACGTCCGTCGCGGACCTGGAGAAGAGCTACGAGGGCAGGATGTACGGCGCGCTGAAGACGGATCTGGCCGAGGTCATGGTGGACTTCGTCACGCCGTTCCGGGCCCGCACCCAGGAATACCTGGACGACCCGGAGACGCTGGACTCGGTCCTGGCCAAGGGAGCGGAGAAGGCCCGGGCGGTCGCGGCGGAGACGCTGGCGCAGACGTACGACCGGATGGGCTTCCTGCCCGCCAAGCACTGAGTCCAAGGGCCCTGGCCACAAGGGTGGTGCAGGCCGCACACTGGCGGCTGCACCACCTTGCACACATCGACCGACGACGGAGGAGAACGACGTGGGGACCGTAACGCTCGGCGTTTCGATCGCGGTCCCGGAGCCCTACGGCAGCCTGCTCCAGGAGCGGCGCGCCGGCTTCGGGGACACTGCCGCGTACGGCATTCCCACGCACGTCACCCTCGTCCCGCCGACCGAGGTGGCCGAGGAACGGCTGCCGGCGATCGAGGCGCACCTGGCGGACGTCGCCGCCGGGCACCAGCCCTTCCCGGTGCGCCTGAAGGGCACCGGGACCTTCCGTCCGCTGTCGCCGGTCGTCTTCGTGAAGGTCGAGGAGGGCGCGTCCCCCTGCGACCGGCTCCAGCAGCGGATCCGGGACGAGGCCGGGCCGCTGGTGCGCGAGCTCCACTTCCCGTACCACCCGCACGTCACCGTGGCGCACGGCATCTCCGAGGAGGGGATGGACCGGGCGTTCGAGGAGCTCGCCGGGTACGAGGCGGCCTGGACCTGCCGCTCCTTCGCCCTGTACGAGCAGGGCCCGGACGGCGTGTGGCGCAAGCTGTACGACTACCAGTTCGGCAGTGGCCGGCCGGTCCCCGCGGTCCCCTCGCAGGGCGGCAGCCCGGTCGACACCCCGACCGCCACGCCGGCGGGCTGACCGCACCACCGCGCCACCGCACCACCGCGCCCGTGGGCCCCTGGGCCGACGGCCAAGCCCGCGGGGGCCCGGGCTCACACCGGCAGAAGCCGGAGGAGCCGCCTCGGCGCGTGCCGCACGGCCGCCGTCACCACCCGCAGCGCCCCCGGCACCCACACCGTCTCCGAACGCCGCCGCAGCCCCAGCTCGATGGCGCTCGCGACCGCCTCGGGAGTCGTCGCGAGCGGCCCCGCGGCGCGCCCGGCGGTCATCCTGGAACGGACGAACCCGGGGCGTACGACCATGACGCGCACGCCGGTCCCGTACAGGGCGTCCCCGAGGCCCTGGGCGAACGTGTCGAGCCCCGCCTTCGACGAGCCGTAGATGAAGTCGGCGCGGCGGGCCCGCTCGCCCGCCACCGAGGAGAGCACCACGAGCGAGCCGTGCCCCTGGTCCTGGAGCGCGCCCGCGCACACCAGGCCGGAGGAGACGGCGCCCGTGTAGTTGGTCTGGGCGACCCGGACGGCGGCCACCGGGTCGGACTCGTCGCTCGCCTGGTCGCCGAGGACGCCGAAGGCGAGCAGCACCATGTCGATGTCGCCCTCGGTGAAGATCTTGCCGAGCCGTTCCTCGTGCGACGCGGTGTCGAGCGCGTCGAACGGCACGGTGTGCACCTCGGCCCCGAGCCGGCGCAACGAGTCGGCGGCGGCCGTCAGGGCGGGGGAGGAGCGGCCGGCCAGCCAGACCGTGCGGGTGCGGCGCGCGATCAGCCGGCGGGCGGTGGCGAGCCCGATCTCGGAGGTGCCGCCGAGGACGAGCAGGGACTTCGGGAGGCCGGGGGCGTCCTTCATGGGGGTGCTCCTCGGAGGGCGGGACGACGGGACGGGTCCGGCTGGGGACCGGCCCGGACCGGTCGCGACAACCATGAGGGTGACCGTATAGCCGTATATGTCCGATGAGGCGGTATTGCTTCGGGATGTCGGTCGCGGGTCTGCGCGGCCCGGCGGGGGATTCTCGTACTCCGGTCAACTCACGGAACAAGGGGCACGCGTAGGACATGGACTGGCTCACCAAGCTCCCCGTCATCGGCCCCGTGGTCACCCGTCTCATGCGGACCCACGCATGGCGCTCCTACGAGACCCTCGACGCGGCCCACTGGACCCGGCTCGCCGCCGCGATCACCTTCCTGTCCTTCCTCGCCCTCTTCCCGCTGATCACCGTGGCCGCCGCGGTCGGTGCCGCCCTCCTCACCGACGACCAGCTCGACCGGATCGAGGAGAAGGTCGGCGACCAGGTGCCCGGCATCTCCGACCAGCTCGACATCGGCGGACTCGTCGACAACGCGGGCACCGTCGGGCTCGTCGCCGGCGCCCTCCTGCTGCTCACCGGCATCAGCTGGATCGGCTCCATGCGGGAGTGCCTGCGCGCGGTGTGGGGCCTCGACGACGTCGAGGGCAACCCGATCCTGCTCAAGGGCAAGGACGCGTTGATCCTGGTCGGGCTCGGCGGCGTGGCGCTCGCCTCGCTGGCCGCTTCCTGGCTCGGCTCCACCGCCGTCGGCTGGAGCGCCGACCGGATCGGCATCCCCGGCGACGGGGCGGGCGGCTTCTTCCTCCAGGCGGCGGCCGTCCTCGTCGCCGTCGTCGCCGACTTCCTGATCCTGCTGTACGTCCTGACCCTGCTGCCCGGCGTGGAACCGCCCCGGCGCCGCCTGGTGGTGGCGGCGCTCATGGGCGCGGTCGGCTTCGAGCTGCTCAAGCTGCTGCTCGGCGGCTACATGAAGGGGATCGCGGCGAAGTCGATGTACGGCGCGTTCGGCGTCCCGGTCGCCCTGCTCCTGTGGATCAACTTCACCGCGAAACTCCTGCTGTTCTGCGCGGCCTGGACGGCTACGGGGTCTTCTCCCCGGACTTCTGAGGCTCCCGAGACTCCCCGGACTCCTGAGACTCCTGGGGCTTCCCGGCCTCTTGAGACTCCCCGGACTCCTGAGGCTCCTCGGACTTCCGAGACTTCTCGGACTCCTGAGACTCCTGGGGCTCCTCACTCTTCGGGTCGTCCTGGGACGGGGAGCGACGGCGGAGAGCCGCCGACGCGGCCAGCGGCCAGCGGCGGTTGACGAGGAAGACCGCGGCGGCCAGGAGGAGGAGGACGCCGCCCGCCACGGCGAGCGCGATCCCCACACCGCCGGACCTGCCCGAGGCCGCGGCCTCGGCCGGGGCGTTCTTGCCGGGCGCCGGAGCCGGCGCCGTGCCGTCGTCCGGGGCCGCCGTCTCCGTGCGGGCCGACCGGGGCGGCACCAGCTCGCCCACCGGGGTCACCTTCCCGGACGCGGCGAAGCCCCAGTCGAGCAGCCGGGCGGTCTCCCGGTAGACCGCGTGCTGCTCCTTCGAGGACGGGTTCATGACGGTGACGAGCAGCACCTTGCCGTTCCGCTCGGCGACCCCCGTGAAGGTCGCGCCCGCGTGCGTGGTGTTGCCGTTCTTGACCCCGGCGATGCCCTGGTACGGGGCGACGCCGAGGTCACCGGTGAGGAGCCGGTTGGTGTTCTGGATCTCGAAGGTCTCGCGCTGCTTGCCCGGCTTGGCCTCGCCGGGGAAGGCGGCGCGGGGCGTGGCGGCGTACTCGCGGAAGTCCGGCTTCTGCATGCCGCTGCGGGCGATGAGTGTCAGGTCGTACGCGGAGGAGAGCTGGTTCGGGGCGTCGTAGCCGTCCGGCGAGACCACGTGGGTGTCGAGCGCCTGGAGCTCGGCCGCGCGCTCGTTCATGTCGGTCACGGTCTGGTCGAGCCCGTTGTTCATGCTGGTCAGCACGCGCACGGCGTCGTTGCCCGAGCGGAGGAAGACGCCGAGCCACAGGTCGTGGACGCTGTAGGTCTGCTTCTCCTTGATGCCGACCAGGCTGGAGCCCTCTCCTATCCCGGCCAGGTCCTGGCCGGTGACCAGGTGGTTCTGCGTCCTGGGGAACTTCGGCAGCAGGGTGTCCGCGAAGAGCATCTTGAGGGTGGACGCCGGGGCGAGCGGCCAGTGCGCGTTGTGCGCGGCGAGGACCGCGCCGGTCTCCGCGTCCGCGACGATCCAGGAGCGCCCGGACAGCTCCTTCGGCAGCACCGGGGCGCCGGGGCCGAGCTTCACCTGCGTGCCGGGCTGCCCGAGCAGCGGGCCGCCGAGTTTCGACATGACGGCGGGAGGCTTGGGCTGCTTGTCCTCGTCCGCCCAGGCGGGGGGTGCGCCGGTGACGAGGGGCAGGAGCACGGCAGCAGCGGCGACCGCGCAGGCGGTCCTCTTCGAAGCAGACACGGTCGAGAACGTACAGGTACGGAACAGGGATCCGAACCCCACCGGGCGGTTCGTCCGGGCTCGTCCACCCGGACGCGGGGCCCGGGAGGCGGACGGTGATACTGGGGCCATGAAGCTCAGCCGCCGCGTCTCCTGGTTCCTGCTCGCCTTCGGGGTGTGGAGCTGGTTCATCTGGATCACCTTCGTCAAGAACCTCTGGAAGGACGGGAGCGGCCTCGCCTTCGACGACGCCGGCGATCCGACGGCCTACTTCTGGGTGCACCTGCTGCTCGCCGTCACGTCCTTTGTCCTGGGGACGGTGATCGGGGCGATCGGGTTGCGCGGTGTGCGCGCCGGGCGCCGCGACGCCGGTCACAGCGCCTGACCGCGAAGGAAGAGGGGGTTCGGGTCGTGGTCGTCTTCCTGCTGGTCCTGGTCGTGGTCCTCGCGCTGCTCGGCGCGGTCCACCGGTACGTGTGGCGGCGCCTCGTGCGGGACGTGACGGCGCCGGGGAGCGTCCCCCGCCGCCTCGGCACGGCCGCCCTGGTGGTCCTGCCGCTGCTGTCGCTCGCCGCCCTGGTCTCCGGTCGCGCGGACGCCCCCTTCGCGCTCCAGCGGGCCGTCGCCTGGCCCGGGTTCCTGTGGCTGGCCCTGCTCCTCTACGTGACCCTCGCGCTGGTCGTCGGCGAGGCGGTCCGCCCCGTCCTGCGCGCCTGGCTCGCCCGCCGCGCGGCGGCCGGCGCCCCGGCGGAGCCCGTACCGGCTCCGGCTCCGGCTTCGGTCACGGCTTCGGCTCCCGCCCCGGCCCCGGCTCCCGCTCCCGATCCCGCCCCGGCCCCGGCTCCCGCTCCCGCTCCGGCCCCGGCCCCGGCTCCCGCTCCGGCCCCGGCCCCGGCCCCGGCTCAGGATCCCTCTCCGGTTCCGGCTGCGGCTCCGGATCTCTCTCCGGCTTCCGATCCGACCACCGTTCCCGTCACGACCCCGGCGGAGCCCGCCCCCTCCGACCTCTCCCGCCGGCTGTTCGTCTCGCGGGTCGTCGCCGGCTCGGCGGCCGCCGTCGCGGTCGGGACGGTGGGGTACGGCACGTACGGCGTGCTGCGCGGCCCGAGGCTCAAGCGGGTCACCGTTCCGCTGGCCAAGGTGCCGCGCGCCGCGCACGGCTACCGGATCGCGGTCGTCTCCGACATCCACCTCGGGCCGATCCTGGGCCGCGCGCACACCCAGCGGATCGTGGACACGATCAACTCCGCCCAGCCCGACCTGATCGCGGTCGTCGGCGACCTCGTCGACGGCACCGTCGAGAACCTCGGCACCGCCGCGGAACCGCTCGCCCGGCTCCGTGCCCGCCACGGCTCGTTCTTCGTGACGGGCAACCACGAGTACTTCTCGGGCGCCGACGCCTGGGTCGACCACGTACGCGAACTCGGTCTGCGACCGCTGCGCAACGAGCGCGTGGAGATCGGGGCCGGCTTCGACCTCGCCGGCGTCGACGACGTCGCCGGGGAGAGCGAGGGCCGGGGACCCGACTTCGTGCGGGCGCTCGGCGACCGCGACCGGGCCCGCGCCGCCGTCCTCCTGGCGCACCAGCCGATCGTCGTCCACGACGCCGTGCGCCACGGCGTGGACCTCCAGCTCTCCGGGCACACCCACGGCGGCCAGCTCTGGCCCGGCAACCTCCTCGCCGATCTGGCCAACCCGACCGTCGCCGGGCTCGAACGGTACGGCGACACCCAGCTGTACGTGTCGCGTGGCGCGGGAGCCTGGGGGCCGCCGGTCCGGGTCGGGGCGCCGTCCGACATCACGATCGTCGAACTCGCCTCGAAACAGGCCTAATCGGCATCAGGTCACTCCCTGCTGCGAGGTCGATACGTGCTGCTCATCGACTTAAATTCTCATATCCCGGACATATACCTGTGGTGTGAAAGTTTTCTCTTCCACTTGTGAAAACGGTGTGATGAGATGACGCCATCGCGGCGTGATCGGGGGGTTCGTCGCTTCTGGGGTGGCACCAAATGAAGGAAGCACGGCAAATGCGGTCGACGGTCCGTCTTCGGATCCTCATCACTTGTGGAGTACTGGTGGCGGCCGGAGCGGGGGGCTGGCAACTCCTGCCCTCCGACGACGGCCGGACCGACCCGATCACCGTCGGCACGACCGACGAGGTCACTTCACTGGACCCGGCCGGCGCCTACGACGCCGGCTCCTGGGCCATGTACAGCAACGTCTTCCAGTCGCTGCTGACGTTCAAGCCGGGCTTCAGCGCGCCGGTCCCCGACGCCGCCGAGAGCTGCAAGTTCGTGGGCACCAAGCTCACGACGTACCAGTGCACGCTCCGCGACGACCTCAGCTTCTCCAGCGGTCGCAAGGTGACCGCCGAGGACGTCAAGTACTCCTTCGAGCGCATGCTGCGGATCAAGACGGACGTCGGCCCGCAGCCGCTGTTTCCGACGCTGAAGAGCGTCACGGCCGAGGGGCGCACCGTCACCTTCCGCCTGAGCGGCCGGGACGCGACGTTCCCGCTGAAGGTGGCCACGGGCGCCGGCTCGATCGTCGACAGCAGCCAGTACCCGGCGGGCGGCCTGCGGGCCGGCAACGCGGTCGACGGCTCCGGCCCGTACGTCCTCAAGGAGTACAAGGAGGGCGAGTCCGCCCGCCTGGAGCCCAACCCGAACTACAAGGGCGCCGTCACCAAGGCCGGCGGCCCGGTCCTCGTGAAGTACTTCGGCCAGTCCGCGGAGCTCTCCGCCGCGTGGAAGGCGAAGGAGGTCCAGGTCACGCACCGGCAGCTCCCGCCGGACTACCTGTCGACCCTGGAGACGGGCGACGGGACCCGGGTCACCGAGGCGGAGAGCGCGGAGATCCGCAACATCAACTTCAACGTGCGGCCCGGCTCGCCGATGGCGAACAGGGCGGTGCGGCAGGCCGTCGCCGCCGTCATCGACCGCCCGGCGATCACCACCACCGCCTACAAGGGCACGGTCGAGCCGCTGTACTCCCTCATCCCTCAGGGCTTCGTCGGGCACAGCACCGCGTTCTACGACCTCGACCCGGCGCCCGACGCCAAGAAGGCGAAGCGGCTCCTGCGGGCGGCCGGCATCACCACGCCGGTGAAGTTCACCTTCGGGTTCCGCAAGGACGCCACCTACGCGGCCGAGACCGCCGAGATCAAGAAGCAGCTGGAGGAGACCGGCCTCTTCGAGGTCGAGGTCGTCGAGGCGGACTGGCAGAACTTCCAGAAGGGGTACGCGCGCGGCGCCTACGACGCGTACACCGTCGGCTGGCTCCCCGACTTCCCCGACTCCGACAGCTTCACCGCGCCGCTCGTCGGCACGCAGAACACGCTGCACAACGGCTTCTCCAGCAAGCCGATCGACACGCTGATCTCCTCGACGCAGCAGTACAGCGACCGCTCCCGCGCCACCACGGACTTCCGGGAGATCCAGAGCCTGGTCGCCGGCGACGTCCCGCTGATCCCGCTGTGGCAGAAGAAGGACTACGTCCTCTCCACAGAGGCCGTCGCCGGCTCCCAGTACCTCACGGACGGCACCGGCATCTGGCGCCTGTGGGAACTCGCCTGGATCTGAGCCCGCTCGGGCCCGTCCGCGGGACGGGCCCCAGGGGGTGTCGTGCCGATCAGGCCGGCGGCTTCGCGGCGGCCCGCCCGGGCATGCCCGAGGCCGCCATTCCCGCTGCCGTGGGCATGAAGTCGGAGAGCAGCTCGTGCGTCTCCTTGACCAGCGGGCGCAGGATGCGGAAGCGGGAGAGCGAGATCGCGCGGGCGGTGACCGGCGCGAGGCGCTCCACCAGGCGCCGGCTGTTCGCCGCGCCCTCCGAGCGGTCGTACACCCAGAACAGCACCAGGCCCATCTGCTGGAGCCACAGCAACTGCGGGAGCGCCTCCTTCAGTTCGGGGTCGACCTTCACCGAGGCGCCGGCGATGACCCGCCGGTGCACCTCGATCGCGGCCTCGCGCGGGCCCTCGGACTCGGGCGAGAACGGACTGAGCGGGCTGTCCGGGTCGGCGGCGTTCTTGAAGAACTGGGACGCGAACTCGTGGTACGGCTCCGCGATGTCGAGCCAGCCGAGGTAGACCCCGCGGATCCGCGCCGTGAGGTCCTTCTCGGCGCCGGTCAGGATGGGCTCGACGGCCGCCTGGTGCTCCTCGGCGATCCGGTCGTAGAAGCCCTGGACGAGGTGCTCCTTGGACGAGAAGTAGTAGTACGCGTTGCCGACGGAGACCCCGGCCTCCTGGGCGATGGCCCGCATCGTCGTCTTGTCGTAACCGCGCTCCCTGAACAGCCGGAGCGCGGTCTCGAGGATGAGCGTGCGGGTCTGCTCGCTCTTGGGGGCCTTCTTGTCGTCGGCCTTCTTCTCTTCGTTCACGTCCTTCACGGAGCCGAGCCTAGCCGGGCGTACCGGGCACTTCGCAGGGCCCGTCCGCGCAGGACGGCCCCTTCAGGGCGGCGCGCCACTTCGCGGCCGCCAGGACCGTCCCCCGCGCGAAGGGCCGGCCGGCGGGGGTGGCCAGCCAGTGGGCCATGGCCCGGTGGTCGGCGAGCGCCCAGAGGCAGACGATCCAGGCGGCGGTGTCCCGGTAGACCTGGCCCCGGTCCCCGACGACGGTGATCTCCCGCAGGGTGGCGGCGTGGTCGAGGTCCGGGAAGCGGTGCGCCGCCTCCTGCGACCCGGCGGGTACGAGGTCGAGCGGGACGAGCTGCCGCTGCCGCAGCAGCCAGTGCCTGAGGTGCACGCAGAGCGGGCAGTCGGCGTCGTACAGGACGGTCAGGTGTCCGACGGGGGTCGTCGGCGCGGTCGGGGTCGGCACGGTTCCCGCTCAGCGCTGGGGCGCCGGCGGGGCCCAGGGGCCGCCCTTGGGGGTCGCGGTCCAGCCCTGCGGGTGGACCGGGGGCACCTGTTCGCGCTCCATGACTCCGCGTCGGCGGATCTTGTTGAGCACGTACACGTTCCCGAGGTGCATGACGCCGAGGACGAGGAGGACGACTCCGAGCTTGACGGAGAGGGCCTCGAAGAGCGCCCGGGCGTCGAGGACGGCGTCGTCCTGGCCGAGATAGAGGGCGACGAAGCCGAAGTTGACGAGGTAGAAGCCGACCACCAGGAGGTGGTTGACCGCGTCGGCGAGCTTCTCGTTGCCGCGCAG
This sequence comes from Streptomyces sp. NPDC043176, assembly GCF_056436715.1. Lineage (NCBI taxonomy): Bacteria > Bacillati > Actinomycetota > Actinomycetes > Kitasatosporales > Streptomycetaceae > Streptomyces > Streptomyces sp. NPDC043176. The sequence continues at coordinate 87,250 of NZ_JBWKCA010000003.1, read as the reverse complement.
GACGTCCGCGAGGAAGACCTTCCCGTTGCGGCTCAGCGTCCGCGCGACCCAGATCGTGAGGGCCACGCTGATCAGCAGATAGGTGATGTACGCGACGACAGTGAGGTCCATGCCCCACCCTCCCTTGAACACGTTCAAAAGCTGACGTGCATGACTGTAGACCTCTCTTTGAACGTGTTCAAGTCGCTGGGGGAATGCGATGGCCAAAGATCCAGCGGCCGCATAGGGTCGGCCGAATGACGCTCTCTCATGACCAGGCCGGCCACGGCCCCTCGACCGTCGTCCTGCTGCACTCCGGGGTCTGCGACCGCCGGATGTGGGACGGACAGTTCTCCGCCCTCGCCGAGGCCGGACACCGGGTCGTCCGCTGCGACCTCCGCGGCTTCGGCGACAGCCCGATGGACGCCTCGCACACCCACGCCGACGACGTGCGGGACCTCCTCGACCACCTCGGCGTCGACCGCGCCGCCGTCGTCGGATCCTCCTTCGGCGGCCGGGTCGCCCTGGAGCTCGCCGTCCGCCACCCCGACCGCGTCAGCGCGCTCGCGCTGCTCGCCTCCGGCATCCCCGGCATGGAGCCGAGCCGGGAACTCCGGGCCTGGGGCGCCCGCGAGGACGCCCTCATCGAGGCGGGCGACCTCGACGCGGCCGTCGAGCTCAACGTCGACACCTGGCTCGGCCCCGAGGCCGGACCGGCCGACCGCGCCCTCGTCCGCGAGGCGCAGCGGCACATCTTCGACGTCCAGCTCGCCGCCCCCGAGGAGCACCACCCCGTCAACCCCGGTGTGACCAAGGAGGAGATCGCCGGCATCAAGGTGCCCGCCCTCGTCGCCGCCGGCGCCCACGACGTGCCCGACTTCCGGGCCGTCGCCGCCGAACTCGCCCGCCTCCTCCCCGCCGCCCGCCCCCTCGACCTCGATTGGGCCGGCCACCTCCCCGCCCTGGAACGCCCGGAGGAGACCGCCCGCCTGCTCGTCGCCTTCCTCGCCGAGACCGCGCGGACGGCCGACGGCGCTCCCCAGGAGACCGTGGCCGGATGACCCCCGCGGGCGCGCCCGGACCGGACGCCCACAGGCGCGCCCGGACCGGACGCCCACAGGCGCGCCCGGACCGGACGCCCACAGGCGCCCCTGGACCGGATTCCCGCGGGCGCGCCTGGGCTTGACCTCTGCAGGGCGTCAGCGCCGCGCGGTGATCCCTGCGAGGAGTCGCCGCACCGGTTCCGCCCCTCGCTCGGTCTCCACGGTCTCCAGGAGCCGTGCCGACGACGGCAGGGGCCCCACTGACGCCCTCACCCCTACCTGAACCGCCGCACGCCCGGTACGAGCGCCGTGCCCAGGCAGCAGCCGCCGACCACCACCGCGGCGGCGACGAGGGGCACTTCGGGCCCCCAGGCGGAGGCGGCGAGCGGCGCGAGCGCGTACCCCAGCGGCATGGCGGCGAGCGAGAGCAGCCAGTCGTACGAGGTGACCCGGGCGAGCGCGTGGGCGGGCACCGCCCGCTGGACGGCGGTCTGCCACACGGGGGAGAGGAAGCCGAGGCCCGCCTGCGCCAGCCCGTAGGACGCGATCGTCACCGGAGCGGGCGCGGCGACGGCCAGCAGGACCAGCGGCAGCGCGTACGTGGCGAGTCCGAGGTTCGCGGTCAGGATGGGGCGCCGGGGGCGGACCCGGTCGGCGAGCAGTGCCCCCAGGAGGAAGCCCGCGGCGCCGACCTGGAGCAGGATGACCCAGGTGGCGGCCCCGCCGAGCCGGTGCACCGCGATGGCGGGCCCGAGGGTCACCAGGACGGCCGCGGCCCCGTTCCAGGCGCTGTGCCCGATCAGGCTCGTCCAGTACCAGTCCCGGGACCGGACCTCCTGCCACCCCTCCGCCAGGTCGGCGCGGAGGGAGCGGCGCGGGATCGGCACCCGCTCGACCCGCACGGCCGTCAGGAGCAGGGCGCTGACGGCGAACGTGGCCGCGTCCAGGACGAACGCCCACCCCGGGCCCACGGTCAGCACCAGGGTGCCCGCGAGCGCGGGCCCGCCGAGCCGGGTGGCGCTCTGGGCGACCCCCATCGCCGCGTTGGCGCGGTGCAGCGACGCGGCCGCCACCGTCCCCTTCACCAGCGGTGACACGGTCGGCATGGCGAAGGCGCCGGCGGCGCCGCCCACCGCCTCGGCGACCGCGAGGACCGCGAGGCTCGGCGTGCCGCCGAGCAGCTGCACGCCGACGAGGAGCTGTGTGGCGCAGCGGACGAGGTCCGTGGTCAGCGCGACCGTACGGGCGTCGAAGCGGTCGCCGACGACTCCGCCCAGGGGCAGCAGGAGCAGCTTGGGGACCATCGCGCAGCCGAGCACGAGGGCGAGCGCGGCCGTCGAGCCGGTGGCCTCCAGGACGGCGAGGGCGAGGGCGGCGGGGATGGCGGCGTCGCCCAGGAGGGAGAGGGCGCGGCCGGTGAAGAGGAGCCGGAAGGGGCGGGTGCGGAGGGGGTGGGGGAGGGGAGCGGGCGCGACGGTGTCCTCGGAGGTGACAGGCATGAGTCGCAGAGTATTTCGGTCCCGAATAATTCGCCAACGAAATACTTTCCCGGGAGGCGAACCGTCTCCCGACGTACGATCACCTCATGGCGCTTCCCGATGAACCACCGGCCCCACACGCGCCCGAGCCGCGCGACTGGACCGACGAGCACGTCGCCCGCTGGCAGCCCGTCCTGCCCGCGCTCGACCCCGTCGTCGAAGGCGCCGTCACCCGCATGAAGAAGCTCTCCGTCCACCTCCGCCGGGTCAGGGAGCAGTCCCTCGTCGACTTCGACCTGGAGCGCCACGAGTTCGACACCCTGCACAAACTCGCCGGCCGCGGCGGCAGCGCCGCGCCCTCCGAACTCGCCCAGGACCTCGACCTCGCCCCCGCCTCCGTCTCCGGCCGCCTCGACGCCCTGGAGAAGCGCGGATTCGTCCGCCGCACCCAGTCCACGACCGACCGGCGCCGGGTCGTCGTCGAACTCACCGCCTCCGGTCACGAGACCTGGCGGGGCGCCATGGACGTCCTCGGGCACGAGGAGTACCGCCTCCTCGGCGTCCTCGACCCCGCCGAACGCACCCTCCTCAACGACATGCTCCGCCGGATCATGGTCCAGGCCGAGTCCACCACTCCCACCACCGGCTGGCACGGCTGACCCCGTCACCTCCTCGATCACGAGACCGACGACGAAGGTGTTGATGCCGCTGTACCGGGTGACCGTCCCGGGAGCCGTAGGGGCGTCACAGGGGACCGCGGAGGTCACGACCTCGACGCGCCCGCCCGGGACGCCCCTGCCGGTCGTCAGACGCTCAGCGAGCGGGCGTAGTTGAGCTGGCCCATGACCCAGTGGATGGTGTCCGGCCCGGTCGCCGGGATCATCGTGGAGTGGTGCCGGCCGCCGCTGGTCACCGTGACCTGGATGAAGCCCGTGGTGGTCTTCTCCTTCATCAGGAGGAACAGCAGGCCGAGCAGGCAGAAGATGAAGAAGACGACGGCGAGCACGATCGCCACGGTGGGCAGCTTCTCCTCGGTCCGCGACATGTCCATCGCGTTCCACACGGCGCCCTTCAGCGGCATCGATCCGGCCGGCGTGATGATCTGGTCGCCGACGACGGTGATGTCACCGAGGCTCAGCAGGGGCGCCCCCGAGCCGGCCGGCGCGTGCGGCGGCGGGATCGGCACCCCGCCCGGCAGGGTCGGCTGGTAGGGCACGCCGGCCGCCGGGGTGGACCCGGCCTGCGGGTACCCGTAGCCGGGTGCGTCCTGCGGATAGCCGTACGCCGGAGTGCCGGACGGGCCGCCCTGCTGCCCAGGCCCCCACTTGTACTCACCGTCCGCGTAAGGGTTCGGCTCGCTCATCAGTCCCCGTCCTTCACAAAGAGAAAAGCCCGCTCCTGCACGCCGCAGCGTACAGAAGCGGGCCGAAGCACCGGACCCAGAGGTCAGAAACGACGCGTGATGAGCGCGCGCTTCACTTCCTGGATCGCCTTCGTGACCTCGATGCCACGGGGGCAGGCGTCCGTGCAGTTGAACGTCGTGCGGCAGCGCCACACGCCGTCCTTGTCGTTCAGGATCTCCAGGCGCTGCTCGCCCGCCTCGTCACGCGAGTCGAAGATGAAGCGGTGCGCGTTGACGATCGCGGCCGGACCGAAGTACTGGCCGTCGTTCCAGAAGACCGGGCAGGACGACGTGCACGCGGCGCACAGGATGCACTTGGTGGTGTCGTCGAAGCGCTCGCGGTCCTCGGCGGACTGCAGGCGCTCGCGGGTCGGCTCGTTCCCCTTGGTGACCAGGAACGGCATGACGTCCCGGTACGCCTGGAAGAACGGCTCCATGTCGACCACGAGGTCCTTGAGCACCGTCAGGCCCTTGATGGCCTCGACCGTGATCGGCTTCTCGGGGTTGATGTCCTTGATCAGCGTCTTGCAGGCGAGCCTGTTCTTGCCGTTGATCCGCATCGCGTCCGAGCCGCAGATGCCGTGCGCGCACGAGCGGCGGAAGGTCAGCGTGCCGTCGACGTCCCACTTGATCTTGTGAAGGGCGTCGAGCACACGCTCCTTCGGGTCGATCTCGATCTGGAAGTCCTCCCAGACCGCGGCGTCCGACACCTCGGGGTTGAAGCGGCGGATCCGCATCGTGACCGTGATGTACGGGGAGGCGGCGGACTCCGCCTCGACCTTGTCCAGTACGGGGGTAGCCATCAGTACTTACGCTCCATCGGCTGGTAGCGGGTCTGGACGACCGGCTTGTAGTCGAGACGGACGGTCTCGGAGCCGTCCTCGCCGACCTCGCGGTACGCCATGGTGTGGCGCATGAAGTTGACGTCGTCGCGGTTCGGGTAGTCCTCGCGGTAGTGACCGCCGCGGGACTCCTTGCGCGCCAGGGCCGAGACGGCCATGACCTCGGCCAGTTCGAGCAGGTTGCCCAGCTCGATGGCCTCCAGGAGGTCCGTGTTGAAGCGCTTGCCCTTGTCCTGGACGGACACGTTCTCGTAGCGCTCGCGCAGCTCGGCGATCTTCTCGACGGCCGTCTTGATGGTCTGCTCCGTACGGAACACCATCACGTTGGCGTCCATCGTCTCCTGGAGCTCACGGCGGATGTCGGCCACCCGCTCGTTGCCCGTGGAGTTGCGCAGCTTCTCGATCTGCGCGACGACCAGCGACTCCGGGTTCTCCGGAAGCTCGACGAAGTCGTGCTTGGCGGAGTACTCGGCGGCGGCGATGCCGGACCGCTTGCCGAAGACGTTGATGTCGAGCAGCGAGTTGGTGCCCAGACGGTTGGCGCCGTGCACGGAGACACAGGCGACCTCGCCGGCCGCGTACAGGCCCGGGACGACGGTGGTGTTGTCCGCCAGGACCTCACCCTCGACGTTCGTCGGGATGCCGCCCATGGCGTAGTGCGCGGTGGGCTGGATCGGGATCGGGTCCGTGTACGGCTCGATGCCGAGGTACGTACGGGCGAACTCGGTGATGTCCGGGAGCTTGGCGTCGAGCTGCTCCGGCGGGAGGTGCGTCAGGTCCAGGTAGACGTGGTCGCCCTCGGGACCGCAGCCGCGGCCCTCGCGGATCTCCGTGTAGATGGAGCGGGAGACGACGTCACGGGACGCGAGGTCCTTCATGACCGGCGCGTACTTCTCCATGAAGCGCTCGCCGTCCTTGTTGCGGAGGATGCCGCCCTCACCGCGGGCGCCCTCCGTCAGCAGGATGCCCATGCGCCAGATGCCCGTCGGGTGGAACTGGAAGAACTCCATGTCCTCCAGGGGCAGGCCGCGGCGGTAGCAGGCAGCCTGGCCGTCACCGGTCAGGGTGTGCGCGTTGGAGGTCACCTTGAAGAACTTGCCGGTGCCGCCGGACGCGTAGATCACGGCCTTGGCCTGGAAGATGTGGATCTCGCCGGTGGCCAGCTCGTAGGCGACGACGCCGGCGGAGTGCTTGACCCCGTCGACCTCGGTGATCAGCTGGTCCAGGACGTAGAACTCGTTGAAGAACTCCACGCCCTCCTTGACGCAGTTCTGGTACAGCGTCTGGAGGATCATGTGGCCGGTGCGGTCCGCGGCGTAGCAGGACCGGCGGACCGGGGCCTCGCCGTGGTTGCGGGAGTGGCCGCCGAAGCGGCGCTGGTCGATGGTGCCGTTCGGGGTGCGGTTGAACGGCAGGCCCATCTTCTCCAGGTCGAGGACGGCGTCGATGGCCTCCTTCGCCAGGATCTCGGCGGCGTCCTGGTCGACCAGGTAGTCACCGCCCTTGACCGTGTCGAAGGTGTGCCACTCCCAGTTGTCCTCCTCCACGTTCGCCAGCGCGGCGGCCATGCCGCCCTGCGCGGCGCCCGTGTGGGAGCGGGTGGGGTAGAGCTTCGTCAGCACGGCGGTGCGGCTGCGCTTCGTCGCCTCGATGGCGGCGCGCATGCCGGCGCCACCGGCGCCGACGATGACGGTGTCGTACTTGTGGATCTTCATGACGTGGATTACCTCAGCCCCGTGCCTAGCGGATGTTCGGGTCGAAGGTGAAGATCACCAGCGTGCCCAGAAGGATGGTGAACACCGTGGCGGTGTACAGCAGGCCCTTGAGCCACAGGCGCGTGTTGGCCCGCTCCGCGTAGTCGTTGATGACGGTACGGAGGCCGTTGGCGCCGTGCAGCATGGCGAGCCAGAGCATCAGGAGGTCCCAGACCTGCCAGAACGGGGACGCCCAGCGGCCGGCCACGAAGGCGAAGCCGATCTTGGAGACGCCGCCGTCCAGGAAGAGCTGGATCAGCAGGTGGCCGAGGACCAGGACGACGAGGACCACGCCCGAGAGGCGCATGAAGAGCCACGCGGCCATCTCGAAGTTGCCGCGGGTCGCGCGCGGGGTCCTGCCCGTGCGCTTGCGGGGGGCCTCGATGTACGGCGCGGGGTTCTCCACGTCGTAGTGGGAGCCGCCCTCGACGGGGCCGATCGCGGCGGAGGTGTCAGCGGACATGAGTGGCGTCAGCTCCCGAACAGTTCACGTGCGGCGTGGCCGAGGACGGGGTACAGCGAGCCCGCCATCAGCACGACCCAGATGCCCACGACGGTCCAGAGCATCTGCTTCTGGTAGCGCGGGCCCTTGGACCAGAAGTCCACGGCGATGACCCGGAGGCCGTTCAGCGCGTGGAAGAGGATGGCTGCGACGAGGCCGTACTCCAGAAGAGCGACGATCGGCGTCTTGTAGGTCGCGACGACCTCGTCGTACGCCTCGGGGGAGACGCGGACGAGAGCGGTGTCCAGCACGTGTACGAACAGGAAGAAGAAGATGAGGACGCCGGTGACTCGATGAGCCACCCAGCTCCACATTCCTTCCCGGCCGCGGTACAGCGTTCCAGCCGGCACGGAAAAACCCTCCGGGAGCGGGGATCAGGGTCGGCCGGCTTCTCTGTCGGTCTGACCCGGCCGGGTACGGTCCACCGGCCCCGGTCATCGTAGCGACGACTTGTCGGTTCGCTCGCGCGGGGTCCATAGGTGTGATCAAACAGGCACGGACGGGCTATCGCACAGGCCGGAATCGCCGTATTCCGGACGGATTCACGGTTCGGAGTGTCGGGGTGTGAGCCCCTCGGCCAGCCGGAAGGACAGCCGGGCGCGGGCGAGCCGGCGCAGTTCGTCGGCCGCGACCACCCGCTCCTCCTCCGGTTCGTTGCCGAGACGTGACCGGATGCCGACCAGGACCTGGTCGAGCCGCTCCCCGGGCCGCACCCCGTCGAGGCTGATCACGAAGGCGTGCCCGAAGCTGCTCTCGTACGCGGCGTGGGCGGCCCGCAGCGCCGTCAGCGCGGCCGGCGGGGCCCCGGGGTGCGGGAGGACGGAGGACTCGGCGGCCAGGGCCGTGTCGAGCTCGGTCCGCGACAGGTCGTACCCGGCTTCGTCGGCTGCGGCGAGCAGGGCGTCCACCGTGGGGTAGGGGCGGTGCGCGGCCACCCGCTCGGCCCAGCGGCGGCTGTGGCAGCAGGACAGCAGCAGGGCCTCGGCCTCGGCGGGCGCGGCCGCGTTGAACGCGACGAGTCCACCGGTGTGCCGGGGGTGGGTCTGCTGGGCAGGTATGGCAGGCGTGTCCGTGGAGCCCGGCTTCCGGCAGGGGGCGTGGGTGTCGCTGGTCAGCGTGGGCTCCGGTACTCCGGGACGGGTGGGGTGGGCGTGACGCAACGTTATCGACGGGATGAGGGAAGTGTCCGACGGATGCGCGAATTTCACCCGGAAGGGAGAGTTTCGGAACATGTGATGGACGCCCGGGTTCCGCTCGGCCCGGGATCACACCGCCGCTCCACCGGCCGACTGGCCGGACCGCGATCCGTACGGGAGGATTCCGAATGATGCGGTACTCCATTCGGAGGCCCCGTAGGGGCCCCGCGCTGATGGCGACCGCGGTGGCACTGGTCACCGTGGCGGCCTGCTCGAACGGATCTCCGTCCGGTGCCTCCGCCTCCTCCGCCGGTACGTCGGCGAGCGCCGTGCCCACGAGCGCGCCACCGCCCTCCCCGACACCGACGCCGACACCCACGCCGACCCGGACCTACCCGCTGTCGAGCGCGCCCCGGACCGTGCCCGCCGTCCGCGATCACGAGCCCGCCCGCGGCCCCGGCTGGAAGCCCGCGGCCACCGGCGGGGTCGTCCTCGCCGCGGACAGCGCGGGCCTGGCCGACGAGGGGAAGCTGATCGCCGGCGAGCTCGGCATCCCCTACCGCGGCGCCGTCGCCGCCGGCCCCGGGGACGTCGAGCTGGCCCTGGGCGGGACCGGGGCCCCGGAGTCGTACACCCTCACCGTCGGGGACGGCCGGGTGCGGATCAGCGGGCCCGACGAGGCCGGCGTCTTCTACGGCACCCGCACGCTCAAGCAGTCGGTGAAGGCCACCGGCGCCATGCCCGAGGGGACCGTCACCGACCGGCCCGCCAAGCCGCAGCGCGGGCTCATGGTGGACATCGCCCGCAAGCACTTCACGGCCGCCTGGCTGGAGGACCGCGTCCGCGAGATGGGCGACCTCAAGCTCAACCAGCTCGGCCTGCACTTCTCCGACGACCAGGGCTTCCGGATCGAGTCCGAGAGCCACCCCGAGATCGTCTCCGCCCAGCACCTCACCAAGGCCGAGGTGCGGCGGATCATCGCCCTCGCGGCGAGCCGCCACATCACGGTGATCCCCGAGATCGACTCGCCGGGGCACCTCGGCGCCGTCATCGCCGCCCACCCGGACCTCCAGCTCGTCAGCGCGAGCGGCCGGGCCCCGCGCGGGACCGTCGACATCTCGGACCCGGACGCGGCGAAGATCGTCGACGAGCTGCTGCGCGAGTACACGGGACTCTTCCCGGGGGCGTACTGGCACCTCGGCGCCGACGAGTACGTGGCCCTCATGGCCAGTGACCCCGAGGCGAGCTACCCGCAGCTGGCCCGCGCGGCGCGCGCGAAGTACGGCGCGTCCGGCCGCGTCCAGGACCTGGCCACCGGCTGGCTCAACGACCGCGCGGCCGTCGTCCGGCCCACCGGCAAGACCCTCAAGGCCTGGAACGACGGCTTCTTCACCGGCGGCGTCGTCAGCCCCGCGAAGGACCTCCAGGTGGAGTACTGGACGGGCCGGGAGATCGGCGCCCGGCTGCCCGTCTCGTACCTGAGCGAGGGCCGCAAGCTGATCAACCTCAACGACGACTACCTCTACTACATCCTGGGCGAGCCCAACAAGTTCCCGTACCCCACCGGCCGCCGGATCTACGAGCAGTGGACCCCGCGCGTCCTGCGCGGCTCCACCGCCGTCCCCGCGCGGTACGACCCCCAGATCCTCGGCGCCCGTTTCGCCGTCTGGTGCGACCTGTCCAGGGCCCAGACCCAGGCGCAGGTGGCGGCCGGCATCCGCACCCCACTGGCCGCCTTCGCCCAGAAGGTCTGGGACCCGGCGAAACCGGCGCTGACCTGGGAGCAGTTCAGGGCGCTGGCGGCGCGGGTGCGCTGACGCGACCTGACGTTCTCCGTGGACGCGGTCGATCCGGATCACGTACGTTCCCCCGGCGGCGGCCGTCGGGCCGCCGCGCGTTCCTGGGGGGAACCACGTGCTCACACTCAAGAATCCGGACAGCCTCGCGAAGGCCGTCACGCTCCTGCTCGCGGGCAACGTCTTCTTCGACGTCCTGCTGGGCCTGATCGACGTCCGTGGTCTGCTGGCCGATCGGACGGATCCCTACACCTTCGACCCGGCCGTGTTCGGGTCGGTCGACCTGAACGTCGCCTACGGCATGTCGTTCACGCTGTTCGTGGCGACCGGGGTGGTCTTCGTCATCTGGTTCCACCGCCTGCGGAAGAACGCCGAGGTCTGGGCCGGTGATCTGCAGACCCGCACGCCGGGCTTCGCCGTGGGCTGCTGGTTCATCCCGTTCGGCAACCTCTGGATACCGCGTGCCATCGCCGTCGAGATCTGGCGGGCCAGCCGCTGGGAGCCGTACGCCGCCGACGGCAAGGGGGAGCTGCGGCTGCTCAACGGCTGGTGGACGTTCTGGGTCGTCGGCGGCCTGGTGAACTGGATCTCCGGCCAGCTGTACGACATGCCGGAGACCCCCGGGTCCTACGACATCGCGACCCGGTGGTCCCTCGTCGGCTACGCGCTCGACGCCGTCGCCGCCGTGCTCGCGATCCGATTCGTCCGGTGTCTTACCTCTATGCAGCGCAGTAAGGCCACTGGCATGATTCCGGCCGCGCAGTGACGAAAAGGCGCCACTCGGCGCAGTAGTGGAAGTACTGCGTCCGCATCGGGTGGCGAGGAGGCGTCCATGACGTCGGGGAACGGCCGGAGCCTGCTGGAACTGATCGACGGGGCCGACGAGCGAGGTCTGGCCGCGGCCGGTCTCGCCTGCCTCGACCGCTGTCTGCCGCTGCTCGCGCCCGACGGGGGCGACGCCCTGCGGCCGGTGTGGGCGGCCGTCGCCCGGGGGGACGGGGAGGTCTGGGGCGAGGCCGTCGCCAAGGCCCGCGTGGAGCTCGACGTCGACGGCACGGAGGGCGCCGGAGCCGTGCGCGGAATGCTGGCGGACGCCCCCGACGCCTGGTCGCCCGAGGCCCTCAGGGCCTGGGCCGCGGGATGCTCCGTCACCGCCCTGGCCCTGCACGGCCGGTACGACGCGGCCGGCGTGCCCGACGGTCTCGTCGAGCGCTGCCGGGCCGGGGACGCCGACGGTGCGGGCCCGCTGCTCGCCGGTGAGCTCCGCCGCCAGCTGGCCGTCCTCGAATCGGTCGCCGCCCATGGCCCGACCGGGCTGCGCCGCGCCCGCGACCTCTCCGTCGAGGGCGGCCGGGTCCTGCGCGCGGTCGTCTCACGCCGCGCCCGTACGGCCTGACCGCCACGGCGGCCCGCACCGGCCGACGAGAACGGCCGGCCCCCGCTCGGGGGCCGGCCGTTCTCGTCGGGGCTCAGGCCTCCGGGGGCTGGATCGCGATCGAGGCGATCGCCTCCTCGATCTCCCGCTCGGCCGTGGCCTTGTCGAGGCCCAGCCCGCTCAGCACGCCGTCGCCGTCCTCGTGCTCCAGGAGGGCCAGCAGGATGTGCTCGGTGCCGACGTAGTTGTGGCCGAGGCGCAGGGCCTCGCGGAACGTCAGCTCCAGGACCTTCTTCGCCGCCGCGTCGTACGGGACGAGGGCGGGCACCTCGGCGGCGGCCGGCGGCAGGGTCGCCGTGACGGCCTCGCGGACCCGGTCGAGGGTCACCCCCTTCGAGGCGATCCAGTGCGCCGCGAGCCCGTCCGGTTCGGCGAGGAGGCCGAGCGCCAGGTGCGCCGGGAGGGTCTCGTCGTTGCGGGCGGCCGTGGCCTCGTTCTGGGCGGCCATGACGACGTTCCGCGCCCGGGGGGTGAAGCGGCTGAACCCGGCGTTCGGGTCCATCTTCTCCGCGTCCGGTTCCTTGGGGACGAAGCGCTTCTGGGCCGCCTGGCGGGTGACGCCCATGCTGCGGCCGATGTCGGTCCAGGAGGCGCCGGAGCGCCGGGCCTGGTCCACGAAGTGGCCGATGAGGTGGTCGGCGACGTCGCCGAGGTGGTCCGCCGCGATGACGGCGCCGGAGAGCTGCTCCAGTGCGTCGGGGTGGACCTTCTTGATCGCTTCGATGAGCTCGTCGAGACGGACGGGGACGTTCAGGCCGACTGGATTCGTCATGAGGCAACCCTAGGTTGACACTCGGCCACTGTCAATCGTCAGTTGACAGCGAAGAGGGTGCAGTGCGCCCAGGGGTGGAAAGGGGCCGGAAAAAGGGAGGGAAAAGGGAGACGACCGGGGCCGCCACCCCCCACAGGAGAGGCCCCGGTCGTCATCCACGGAGCCGCAGCACGGCTCCGTACTCCATACAGCGCCGCCGATGCGGTTTGTGTCACACCCGCGCGGGTCCCGGCACGCACCCCGCGAGGCCACCCCTGAAGGTTGCAAGTTGTACAAAGACCCCGGACTGCGTGGACGGGACGCCGCGACACGACGTAGCGTGCAGGTGCGCGAGGCAGCGTGGCGGTCATGACCAGCCGCGGCGCCGCGACCGACGCGACCGACGAACAGGGTTTGGGGAGTGCTGGGGGACGACGCGGAGCTGACGGCCGCGGTGCTCGCTGCGCAGGACGGGAACGAGAACGCGTTCCGGACTGTGTATCGCGCCGTGCATCCTCGGTTGCTCGGCTACATACGGACACTGGTCGGCGAGGCCGACGCCGAGGACGTCGCCTCGGAGTCGTGGCTCCAGATCGCACGCGACCTCGACCGGTTCGCGGGCGACGCCGACCGCTTTCGCGGCTGGGCGGCCCGCATCGCCCGCAACCGCGCCCTCGATCACCTCCGGATGCGGGGCAGGCGCCCCGCGGCCGGTGGCGACGAGACCGAACTGACCGACAAGCCCGCCGACTCCGACACCGCGAGCGAGGCCCTGGAGTCCCTGGCCACCGGCCACACCATGCGACTGATCGCCCAGCTCCCGCAGGACCAGGCCGAGGCCGTCGTGCTGCGTGTCGTCGTCGGCCTGGACGCCAAGAGCGCCGCCGACACCCTGGGCAAACGCCCCGGTGCGGTGCGCACCGCGGCCCACCGCGGCCTCAAGAAACTCGCCGAGCTTCTCGGCGTCGACGGCGAGGCGGACGGGACGGAAGAGGCGGGCGGGACGGTCGTCCCGCTGGACGGCGTGCCTCCGCAACGCGGCCGCGGACCGGGGCCCGTGGCTCCCGGCGGTGTGACGCAATCACGGCCGCGTACGCAGAAGGACATGTGATGGCCGACGAGCGGTACCAGTGGCTCGACCAGGAGGCCGCGGAGCGACTGCTCCGCGGCGAGCCGGTCGATGCCGCCGACGACCATGCGCGCGGCCAGGCGGAACGTCTCTCCGAAGCCCTCGGCACGGCCCGCACCCCGGCCTTCCCGCCGGTCGCGGGCGTCGAACTCCCGGGCGAGGCCGCGGCCCTCGCCGCCTTCCGCGCGGCCACCGCCGCCCGCGCCGCCGGCGTGACGGCCGGCGCGGACGACCGCGCCGACCTCGGCCGGGTGCGGCTCGCCCCCGTCGTCGCCCCGGCACGCCGCTGGGGGCGTTCCCTGCGGTACGGGCTGGCCGCCGCGGTCGCCGCCGTCACGGTCGGCGGCGTGGCCGTCGCCGCCGGCACCGGCGTCCTGCCGCTCGGGGACCCCGCGCCCGCCAGCTCCGTGGCGGCGGGGGAGTCCGCCGATCCGCTCGTCTCCGAGGAGCCCGGCATACGCCAGGACCCCGAGACGCCCCCGCGGGAACCGGGCGGCGCCGACGGCACGCCCGGCGCGTCCCCCTCCGCCGGCCCCGCCACGACCGCGTCGGCCACCCGGGGCCCGGACGGAGAGGGCACGTCCACTCCGACGCCCGGCAGGACCACATCGGACACGGGTACGGATACGGGTACCGGTGGCAAGGGCGACACGGACGGCACCTCCGGCACCGACCTCCGCTCCAAGACGCTCAAGGCCTGCCAGGACTACCGGGCCGGGCGACTCGACTCCGCCGGCCGGGAGCAGCTCACCCGCAGCCTGCGCAACGGCGACACCCTCCGCCGCTACTGCGACCGGATCCTCGCGGGCGGCACCGGCGGGACCGACGCGTCCGGCGGCGGCACCGGCGAGGGCTCCGACGGCGACACGAAGGACGACGACCGAGGCGGTGCGGGCGGCGACCGGCGCGACAGTGCCGGGAACGACGCCGCCGGGTCCGGCGACGCCCGGAGCAGCGGTGGCGACCCCCGCGGCGGCACCCGTCTCACGGCCGCCGTCTCCACCGGGACCACCACCAGAACGGCCTCCGGAACCACCGCCGGGACTCTCGTCCCGATGCCGGTGTAACACTTCTCGGCCCGTCGGCGCAGTATGGAATGTGCCGACTGGTCATCGGCCGCGCAGTGAGCCGGGGTTCCCCCCGTACCTACGGCTCCGCGCACCCGGCGCGGGTGGGACACGTTCCCCCGGTCCCACCCGCGCCCCTTCCTCTCCCTCCGGCGTCACCAGTGGACGACGACCTTGTCGCCGACCTTCACCTGGTCGAAGAGGGCCGAGAGCTTCGCCTTGTCCCGGACGTTCACGCAGCCGTGCGAGGCGCCGTTGTAGCCGCGGGCCGCGAAGTCCGCCGAGTAGTGCACGGCCTGGCCGCCGCTGAAGAACATCGCGTACGGCATGGGCGTGTGGTAGATCGTCGACGTCCACTCCCGGGCCTTCCAGCCGACGCTGAAGGTGCCCTCGCGGGTCGGGGTGTTCTCCGAGCCGAAGCGGACGTCCATGGACGATACGACCCTGCCGTCGATCATCCAGGCGAGGGTCCGGCTCTCCTTGCTGATGCACAGCACGCGGCCCGTCATGCAGCGCGCGTCGGGGGTGTCCAGCTTGTTGGTGGTGGACGGCTTCAGCTCGTCGGCGGTCGGCTTCCGGGTCACGGAGAGCAGCCGCTGCCAGGTCGCCCCGTCGACCGAGCCCGTCACCGGAAGGTCCCGGCGCTTCTGGAACTTCTTGACCGCGCCCGCCGTCATCGTCCCGTAGAAACCGGTCGGCGCCCGGTCGAAGTGGTCCAGCTGCCGCAGCCGCGCCTGGAGCTCGCGGACCTGCTCGCTCTCGTCGCCGTCGCCCATGAGGGGCTTCGGCGCGGGCGTCCCGGTGGAGGCCGAGGCGGACGGGGAGGTCGCGGAGGGGGACGGCGGCTTGTCGTCCGAGGTCGGACCGGTCGTCGGCGTCGCGGTCGCCGGCGCCGACGTGGCGGGCGCGGGGGCCTTCGTCGGGCCGGCGGTACCGGTGCCGGGACCGGCCGCGTCGGGCGTACAGCCCGCGGCGAGTGCCACCGCCACCGTCGCCAGCGCCACCCTGCGCAGGACGGCTCCGCGCATGCCGGCTCCGCGCGTGGTCGTTCTGCGTATGACGGTCGAAGACCGCTTCATCGTTGCCCCCCGGGACGAGTCGTGTGTACGTAGGGATGCTTCCCGCGCGTGTGCGGTTGCGCACCGGGGGCACGAAACACACATGCTGGGGGGAGCAGGGGGGCTACCGGAAGGCACAGCGGATGGCGCGTGAATCTGAGTCGGGGCTGCCGATCGAGCCGGTCTACGGACCGGACGCCCTGGACGGGTGGGATCCCGCCGAGAGACTGGGCGAGCCCGGCACGTACCCCTTCACCCGCGGTGTGTACCCCTCGATGTACACCGGCCGGCCCTGGACGATGCGGCAGTACGCGGGCTTCGGCACCGCCGTGGAGTCCAACGCCCGCTACCGGCAGCTGATCGCCAACGGCACGACGGGCCTGTCGGTCGCCTTCGACCTGCCCACCCAGATGGGCCACGACTCCGACGCCCCGATCGCACACGGCGAGGTCGGCAAGGTCGGCGTCGCCGTCGACTCGATCGACGACATGCGGGTGCTGTTCGACGGCATCCCGCTGGACAGGGTCTCCACGTCGATGACGATCAACGCCCCCGCGGCCCTCCTGCTGCTGCTCTACCAGCTCGTCGGCGAGGAGCAGGGCGTCCCGGCCGGCAAGCTGACCGGCACCATCCAGAACGACGTGCTCAAGGAGTACATCGCCCGCGGCACCTACATCTTCCCGCCCAAGCCCTCGCTGCGGCTGATCGCCGACATCTTCCGCTACTGCCGGGCCGAGATCCCCAAGTGGAACACCATCTCGATCTCCGGCTACCACATGGCCGAGGCCGGTGCCACGCCCGCGCAGGAGATCGCCTTCACCCTCGCCGACGGCATCGCCTACGTCCGCACCGCCCTCGCCGCCGGCATGGACGTCGACGACTTCGCACCCCGCCTCTCCTTCTTCTTCGTGGCCCGCACCACGATCCTGGAGGAGGTCGCCAAGTTCCGCGCCGCCCGCCGGATCTGGGCGCGGGTGATGCGCGAGGAGTTCGGCGCGGAGGACCCCAAGTCCCTCATGCTCCGCTTCCACACCCAGACCGCCGGCGTCCAGCTCACCGCCCAGCAGCCCGAGGTCAACCTCGTGCGGGTCGCCGTCCAGGGCCTCGCGGCCGTCCTGGGCGGCACCCAGTCGCTGCACACCAACTCCTTCGACGAGGCCATCGCCCTGCCCACCGACAAGTCCGCCCGCCTGGCCCTGCGCACCCAGCAGGTCCTCGCCCACGAGACCGACGTCACCGCCACCGTCGACCCCTTCGCCGGCAGCTACGTCGTGGAGACGATGACCGACGACGTCGAGGCCGCGGCCCTGGCCCTGATGGCCCGCATCGAGGACATGGGCGGCGCGGTCGCCGCGATCGAACGCGGCTACCAGAAGGACGAGATCGAACGCTCCGCCTACCGCATCGCCCAGCAGACCGACAGCGGCGAGCGCGTCGTCGTCGGCGTCAACCGCTACACCGTCGACGTCGAGGAACCCTACGAACCCCTGCGCGTCGACCCCGCCATCGAGGCCCAGCAGGGCCGGCGCCTCGCCCACCTCCGCGCCGAACGCGACCGGCCGGCCGTCGACACGGCCCTCACCGCCCTCAAGAGGGCCGCCGAGGGCACCGACAACGTCCTCTACCCCATGAAGGACGCCCTCAAGGCCCGCGCCACCATCGGAGAGGTCTGCGACACCCTGCGCGAGGTCTGGGGCACCTACGTCCCCGTCAACGCGTTCTGAGCCCGCCAGGGGGTGCATGGACGCAGGTCACAGCGGAGTGTCGTACTGGTATGCGACACTCCGCCTCATGCTGGGTGTCACCGATCTGTCGACCTATCTCGCGGGCGTCGTGCTCATCGTCCTCCTCCCGGGGCCGAACTCGCTCTACGTGCTCTCCGTGGCCGCCCGCAAGGGCACCCGCACCGGATACAAGGCCGCCGCCGGGGTGTTCACCGGCGACGCGATACTCATGACGCTGGCCGCGCTCGGCGCCGCCTCGCTGCTCCAGACGACCCCGCTCCTCTTCACGATCGTCAAGTACGCGGGCGCGGGCTACCTCACCTGGATGGCGATCGGCATGCTGCGCGCCGCGTGGGGCACATGGCGCTCCCGCGGCGAGACGGCCGTCGCGGAACCCGAGGAGACCCCGGCCGCCGCGGGCGAGAACCCGTACCGCCGCGCCCTGCTCATCAGCATCTTCAACCCGAAGGCGATCCTCTTCCTGATCTCCTTCTTCGTGCAGTTCGTGGACCCCGGCTACGCCTACCCGGCGCTCTCGTTCCTCGTCCTCGGCACGTTCCTCCAGATCGGCAGCTTCCTCTACCTGACGGCCCTCATCTTCGGCGGCACCCGGCTCGCGGCCGTCTTCCGCCGCCGCAAGCGCCTCTCCGCCGGCGCGACCTCCGCCGCCGGCGCCCTCTTCCTCGGCTTCGCGGCGAAGCTCTCGCTCAGCAGCGCCGTCTGACGTTTGACCCTGACACCGTGTGAGGGCGTTCCGTAGGAGTCGTCATGTTCACCATCGGAGACTTCGCCCGGCACGGGCGGGTGTCGGTCCGGATGCTGCGCCACTACGACGCCATCGGACTGCTGCACCCGGCCCGGGTCGACCCGTACACCGGCTACCGCTTCTACGCGGCGGACCAGCTCGCCCGGCTCAACCGCGTCATCGCCCTCAAGGACCTCGGCTTCACCCTCGAACAGGTGGGGGCCATCCTCGACGAGGCGATCGACGCGGAGGAGCTGCGGGGAATGCTGCGGTCGCGCCAGGCCGAACTGGAAGCGGCCCTGGAGGCGGCGCGGGCACGGCTCGCCCAGGTCGGCGCGAGGCTCCGGGCCATCGAGAGCGAGGGACGCATGTCCACCCAGGACGTCGTCGTCAAGGAGATTCCCGCCGTCCGCGTCGCCGAGCTGAGCGCCGTCGCCGCGAGCTTCGGCCCGCACGACATCAGCCCGGTCATCGGACCCCTGTACGAGGAGCTGTGCGGCCGTCTGGAGGCCGCCGGGCTCACCGGGTTCGGTCCCGGGATCGCGTACTACGAGGACGCGGGCAGGGGGGACGGCTCGGTCCGCGTGCACGCGGCCATGACCGTTCCCGAGGGAACCGTCGTGGAGGGCGTCGAGGTCCACGTCCTGCCCGGCATCGAGGAGGCGGCCACCGTCGTCCACCGGGGCTCGATGGACACCGTCCTGCCGACCGCGCAGACCCTCGCCCTGTGGATCGAGGCCAACGGCTACCGGACGCGGCACTACGCCCGGGAGCTGTACCTGGAGTGCCCGGAGGACCGCTCGCAGTGGGTGACGGAGATCCAGGAGGCGATCGTCCGCGCCTGAGCGGTTCCGCCGGCCCGGGACCCCCGCACGGGTCCCGGGCCCCCGGCCGGGCCCAGGGGGCGTCTCGCCGATCACGCCGGGCTCGCGGGGCGTGGCACGCACGCTGATCCGGCCCGGTCGACGGGACACCCCCTACCGCTTCAGCGCCCTGCGCAGCCGCAGTGCGCGGCGGGCGAGTCGGCGGACCTTCGGGTGGCGGGGGAGGGGAAGGCCGCCGGGGAGGTTCAGGACGGTGAGGCGGCGGCGGGTGAAGTGGTGCCGGGTGCGCGCGGCGAGCGGGCCCGAGAGGTGCCGTACGGCCGCCTCCCGCAGCTCCGGCCGGATCTTCGGCTGCATCGCGAAGCCGACCGCCGCGACCAGGTCGTTCAGCTGCTCGGTGTCGACCCCGGCGCCGCCGCCGTCCTCGTCCAGGGGCGGGACGACCGTGTCCACCACCGTCAGGGGGACGCGGTTGCTGTTCTGGTACGGGGTGAGCCGTTCGAGCAGCGCGCGCGTGCCGACCCTCGCGACCGGCAGCCCGTAGAAGGTGCGCGCGGTCAGCAGCGCGGTGGAGAAGCAGCCGACGACGAGCGCGGGCCGCAGGGAGCCGTAGAGCACCTCGGCGAGCACCGGCCGGTCCTCCACGGTCAGCTCGGCGCCGAGCGCCTCCGCCTCGCGCACCAGCGCCCTCGACCAGGTGTCCGGGGCCGTCGGGTGCGGTTTGAAGACCAGCCGCCGGTGCCCCCGGGCGATCGTGCCCCGCACCATCCTCAGGTGCAGCTCCTCCTCCTCCGCGGCGGTCAGCAGGTCGAGCGCCGCGAGGTACTGGCCGAGGAGCAGCGCCGGGCCGTCCGTCCCGGTGCCTTCCGCTGTCCCCGGCGCTTCCGGCCCCGCGAGCTCCTCGACGCACCGGGTGAACGCCTCCGTCGGTACGGCCTCCGCCACCGCGCCGAACTCGGCGAGCAGCAGCGGCGCGAGCCCCGGCACGAGGTCCAGGTGGAGCAGCCGTCCGACGCGCCCGCCGACCAGCGGGTCGATCTTGTTGCGGGTCGGTCCGTAGCTCATCAGGCCGTCCGCGTACACGGTGATCGGCGCGTCGGGCAGCAGCTGGGCGATGGCCAGCGCGGGCGTCACCTGGAGCGACTCCAGGGCGAGTTCGACCCGGTCGTCGCCGAGCGCCCAGATCCGCCGCAGATGGCGCTGGAGGAGCGGGAGGTCGCTCGTGCGGGGGGTCCAGCCGGCCGGGTGGAGCGGGGAGATCGTCTCGTTCCAGGAGAGGACCTCGTCGAAGCGGCCGCGCAGCCGCGCGAAGCCCTCGGCCTCGTCCAGGGAGGGCGTCGTCTCCGGCACGGCCGCGTTGTCGGTGACGAGGAGGATCCGCCGGCGAGCGGGCCCGAACAGGCCGCTGTCGAGCGCGGCGGCGAGCGTCACCGCCCCGTACAGGGTGGAGGCGCAGAAGATCTGCGTGGTGGGGCGCGCCGCGCCGCGCGCAGTCGCCGGCCCGCTCATGCCGCCACCTCCGCGGACGCGGAACCCGCGGTGGAGGCCGTACCGGAGCCGGAAGCCGTACCGGAGCCGGAGGCCGTACCGGCACCGGAGGCCGTGCCCGCATGGGAGTTCGTACCGGCTGCCGTCGCAGGGCTCGCAGGGCTCGGCGGGCTCGGGGGCGGGCCCGGGCGGCGCCGGCGCAGCCTGCGCAGGGTCGCGGCGCGGTCGGGGCCCATCGCCGGCAGGACGTCGTCCAGGACGTCCTGCGGCATCCGCCGGAGCGCGCCCGCGCTCATCGCCCTCAGCTGCCGCGCCACCTCCGGTTCGAACCGTTCGATCGAGCCGATGTGGTGGGAGATCACCGCGCAATACGTGCGGACGGCTTTCGGGAGAAGACGGTCGGCGTCCCGGTCCTTCGCCGTTTCCTCGATCACCTGGTCGAATGCGCGGATGAAATCCAATTGCCGTACGTCACCGATCTGGGTGAGGGACGTAGAAACGCCCCGCCGATAGAAAACGCCGAGTTCACCGATCGCGGCGAAGGATTCCGCCTCGCGGTGCAGCCGCCAGATCCACGGCCGGTCCTCGGCCGTCCGCAACCCGTGCGTGAAATGCAGCAGGCCCCGGTCGAGGAGCCGCCGGTGGTAGATCCCGGCCCAGGCGTACGGGTAGTCGACCGAGGTCGTCCGGTGGGCCGGCAGGATCGCCTCGCGCGGGTCGAGGACCTCGCCGCGCCGGGGCACCGGCGCCCGCCGGACCGTGCGGTCGCGGCCGGTGACGGAGACGTGGTCGGTGCGGAGGAAGTCGCAGTCCAGTTCCTCGGCGGCGGCGACCAGGCGGCCGTAGAAGCCCGGGGCCAGCCAGTCGTCCCCGTCGAGGAAGGCGACGTACCGGCCGCGGGCCGCGTCGAGGCCGGTGTTGCGCGCCGTGGCGAGGCCCTCGTTCCGCTCGTGCCGGATCAGGACGGCGCCCGGCAGGTCGCGCGCGGCCCGTTCGAGGAGCTCCGGGGTCCCGTCCGACGAGCAGTCGTCGACGAGCAGGAACTCGAAGTCCTCCCGCGCGTTGGCCCGCAGGCTCGTGAGGGTGTCGGGGGCGTATGTCTGCACGTTGAAGAACGGCACGACGACGGAGAGCTTGACCACGCGGCCGACGTTAGGCGTCGACCCGGCATTCCCACCGACCGGCGGGCGGATGTCCGGTGAACACCGAGCGGCGGACGGATTAACCGCCTTTACCGGCACCGGATCACGGTACCGAGACGTCCGGAAACCGGGCTCCTTCAGAAGTCCGAACGGCTCTGTTCACCCTTTGTTGCGGCCCAGTTGGGACGGAAAGCGGAATGCCCTCCTAGCGTCCTCGGCGTGCAAGGAAGCAACAGAGAATCGGTACGGGTCGCCGTGCTCGCCGACTCCGACACCCGGTGGAAATGGGGCGCCCTCACCGCGCGCCGCCTCACGACGGCGACCGCCGCACCCACCGGTTTCGTCCTGCGCGGGCGGGCCACGCCCACCGCGCGCCAGCTCGCCGAGACCGGGGTGTCCGAGACCGCCCCGCGCGAGGTGACGGGCGCGGAGTTCCTGCGCGCGGTGCGGGACGCGGAGGCGCGCGGCGAGGGATACGACCTCGTCGTCCTCGCGCTCGTCGGCGGCACCGTCCGGGCCGTCCTCCAGGGCCTCGCCGACCTGCGCCTGGAGCGGCGCCCGGTGATCGTCACCGGCTACGTCGGCGTCGTCTACGAGAAGCTGACCGACGGCCTCCTGCTGCGCCACGGCGCCGACGTCGTCCTCGCCAACTCCCGCCACGACGCCGAACGCTTCCGCGCCGTCTACGCGGGCGTGGGCGCCGGAACCGACCCGGTCGTCGAGGCCGCGCTGCCCTTCCTCGGCGGCGCGCCCTACGCACCCGAGGCGGGCCGCGACACCCTGGTCTTCGCCGCCCAGCCGTCCGTCCCCGCCACCCGCGCCGAACGCGCCTACGTCCTGCGCCGGTTGATCTCCCACGCCCGCCTCCACCCCGGCCGCGAGGTACTCCTCAAGCTCCGCTCCAAGCCGGGCGAACACACCACGCACCTGGAGGAGTTCCCCTTCCAGAAGCTGGTCCGCGACCTCGACCCGCCCGCCAACTTCCGACTCGTGTACGGGCACATGGGCGAGGTCCTCGACCGCACCGACCTCCTGGTCACCGTCTCCTCCACGGCCGCGCTCGAAGCCCTCCACCGGCGGATCCCCACCGCGATCCTCACCGACCTCGGGGTCCGCGAGGCGCTCGGCAACCACCACTTCGTCGGCTCCGGCCTCCTGACCTCGTTCGACCGGCTCGACGAGAGGGTCGCCCCGGCACCCGACGAGACCTGGCTCGCCCGGCAGGGCGTGGCGTCCGACCGCCCGTACGAGCAGGCCTTCGACGCGGCCCGCGAGCGGGTCGCCGCACTCCTGGCGCTCCCCGCGCCGCCCCCGATCACCCCCTACTACACCGCGGAGTCGGCCCCCGGCTACCTGCCCGGGATCCTCGCCCGCCACCGCCTGGACGTCACCGCGCCGGAGCCCCGCGAGAGCGGCCTGCGCCGGATCGTCCGGGAGGCCGCGCGGGGCGCGTACCGCCACGGCGTACAGCGCGTCGCCCCCGTCATCCGCCGCCTGGGAGAACTCTGATGCCGACGACACCCCCGCCGACCGCACCCACCGTGCTCGCGGTCATCCCCGCCCGGGGCGGCTCCAAGGGCGTGCCCGCCAAGAACCTCGCCACGGTGGCCGGCGTCCCGCTGGTGGCCCGCGCCGTCCGCGCCTGCCTCGGCGCCGCCCCGGTCACCCACGTCGTGGTCTCCACGGACGACGCCGCCATCGCGGCGGCGGCCCGGACCGCCGGCGCCGAGGCCGTGCACCGCCCCGCCGGACTCGCGGGCGACACCGCCACCAGCGAGGCGGCCGTCCTGCACGCCATGGACGCCTTCGAGACCACCCACGGCCGCCCCGCCGACGTCGTCCTCCTCGTCCAGTGCACCAGCCCCTTCCTCACCTCCGCCGAGGTCGCCGACACCGCCGCCCGGATCACCTCGGGCGCCGCCGACACCGCCTTCACGGCCGCACCCACCCACGGCTTCCTCTGGCGCGAGACCCCCGAAGGGGCCACCGGCGTCAACCACGACAAGGCGCACCACCCCCGGCGCCAGGACCGCGCGCCCGAGTACCTGGAGACCGGCGCCGTCTACGCGATGGACGCGACCGGCTTCCGTACCCACGGGCACCGCTTCTTCGGCCGCACCGCGCTCGTCGTCACCGACCCCGCGCGGGTCCTGGAGATCGACGACCCGCACGACCTCGCCCGCGCCAAGGCCCTCGCGCCGCTCCTCGACGAAGCCGTCACCCCGGGCCTCGCCGACATCGACGCCGTCGTCCTCGACTTCGACGGCACGCAGACCGACGACCGGGTCCACCTCGACGCCGAGGGGCGCGAGTTCGTCTCCGCGCACCGCGGCGACGGCCTCGGAATCGCCGCCCTGCGCCGCGCGGGAGTGCCCGTCCTCATCCTCTCCTCGGAACGGAACGCCGTCGTCGCCGCCCGCGCCCGCAAGCTCCGGATCCCCGTCCTGCACGGCGTCGACCACAAGGACCGGGCCCTCAAGGAGTGGTGCGACGCCGAGGGCGTCGACCCGCAGCGCGTGCTGTACGCCGGCAACGACGTCAACGACCTGCCCTGCTTCCACCTCGTCGGCTGGCCCGTCGCGGTGAGCAGCGCCCACGACTCCGTACGGGCCGCGGCCCGCGCGGTCACCGTCACCCCCGGCGGCTCCGGAGCGATCCGCGAGATCGCCGGGTGGCTCCTCGGACCCGAGCTCGACACCCCCGCACGCACCATCACCGACGCGTAAGGAACCGCACCGTGAACACCCGTCTGCGCACCTTCGGCGAGAAGACCGCCGGCCCCGGCCGCCCCGTCTACGTCACCGGCGAGATCGGCATCAACCACAACGGCGAGCTCGACAACGCCCTCGCGCTCGTCGACGTCGCCGCCGACGCCGGCTGCGACGCCGTCAAGTTCCAGAAGCGCACCCCGGAGATCTGCACCCCGCGCGACCAGTGGGACATCGAGCGGGACACCCCCTGGGGCCGCATGACGTACATCGACTACCGCCACCGCGTGGAGTTCGGCGAGGACGAGTACCGCGCCATCGACGAGCACTGCCGCGAGCGGGGCATCGACTGGTTCGCCTCCCCGTGGGACACCGAGGCCGTCGCCTTCCTGGAGAAGTTCGACGTCCCCGCCCACAAGGTCGCCTCCGCCTCCCTCACGGACGACGAGCTGCTCCGCGAGCTGCGCGCCACCGGCCGCACCGTCATCCTCTCCACCGGCATGTCCACCCCGAAGCAGATCCGGCACGCCGTCGAGGTCCTCGGCTCGGACAACATCCTGCTCTGCCACGCCACCTCGACGTACCCGGCCAAGGCCGAGGAGCTCAACCTGCGGGTCATCCAGACGCTGCAGGAGGAGTACCCGAACGTCCCGATCGGCTACTCCGGCCACGAGACCGGCCTGCAGACCACCCTCGCCGCCGTCGCCCTCGGCGCCACCTTCGTCGAGCGCCACATCACCCTCGACCGCGCCATGTGGGGCTCCGACCAGGCCGCCTCCGTCGAGCCGCAGGGCCTCCAGCGCCTGGTCCGCGACATCCGCACCATCGAGACGGCCCTCGGCGACGGCGTCAAGAAGGTCTACGACTCCGAGCTCGGCCCCATGAAGAAGCTCCGCCGGGTCCAGGGGCTCGTCGCCGCATGACCGGGCAGCTGGCGTTCGTCGAGAGCCCGGTCCAGCTCCTCAACGTCCTGGAATGGGTGCACAGCCGCACGCCCGCCGCCGGTCCGGCGGACGCCGGCGCGCCCCTCACGGTCGTCGTCCTCTCGCCGACCGACCCCATGTCACGCGGCCAGCTGCGCAGGATGGCGCAGCTGGCCCGCGACGAGGGGCTCGCCGTACGGTGGCAGGAGGCCCGCGGCGGCCGCGGGGCGCTCGCGCGCACCCTGCGGGAGCTCGCCGGGCCGCTGCGCTCGGCGGAGCGGGTGATCATCGGGGACCCGTTCTCGCGGTACGTCCAGCTGCTGCTGTCCCTCTTCTCCCCCCGCCACCTGACGGTGGTCGACGACGGCACCGCCACCATGGAGTTCGCCGCCCAGCTCGGCCGCGGCGAGCGCCTGGTGCGCTGGCACCGCAAGGGCGGCCTGGGCCCGCGCGAGCTGGTGCTCGCCCCGTTGACGTCGCTGGCCCGCCGCCGGCTCGCCCCGGCCCGGGGCCGGACCGTCGAGGTCTTCACCTCGCTGCCCGTCGAGGCCCCGGACGGCCTCACGGTCACCGAGAACGCGTTCGCCTGGACCCGGAGCCGCTTCGGGCCGCCGCTGCTCACCCGCGGCGCCGACCTGGTGGGCACCTCGCTGGTCGAGACGGGCGTGGTCGACGCCGACCACTACTTCCGGGTGGTGGGCGAACTGGCGGGTGCCCACGGCGCCACCCGCTACTTCGCGCACCGCAGGGAGAGCGCCGAGAAGCTGCACCGGATCGCCGTCGACACGGGCCTCCAGGTGGTCCGGCCGGAGCTGCCCCTGGAGCTGATCGCCCGGCGCGGCCCCATCGGGCGTACGGTCGTCAGCTTCCCCTCCACCGTGGTGCACACCCTGCCGCTGGCCCTCGCCGGCACGGGGGTGAGGGTCGCCGTCTGCGAGATCGCGCCCGAGTGGCTGCGGGAGAGCGCCTCGCCGCGGGCCCACGGCTTCCTGTCCGTGGTGACGGGCACGGCAGCCCACGAGGTCGACCGGCTGACCGCCCGGGCCGTGGCCCCCACCGACCGGCTCGAATTCGGATGAGAGTACCCACATGGAACGGCCTTCATGCCGGGGAAACCGAGATTCTTTCCCCTAACGGGCTGAACTTTTCGTGATCAACGGGCAGTTGACCTGTCCACGGCCGTACCCTTCAAAGGGTGAACCAGTTGAAGTCCCGTGAGCCAGGCTCCGTCACCCTGCCCGGAACGCTGTCCGCAACCCTGCGCGCCGAACTGATCGACTTCCGCAGGGACTTGCACATGCACCCCGAGCTCGGGAACCAGGAGTTCCGTACGACCGCCGCGCTCAAGGCCCGCCTGGAGGCGGCCGGCCTCGCGCCGAAGGTCCTCCCGGCCGGCACGGGGCTCGTCTGTGACATCGGCACCCGGGACCGGTCCCGCCCCATGCTGGCGATCCGTGCCGACCTCGACGCGCTGCCCATCCCCGACGTCAAGACGGTCGCCTACCGCTCCACCGTGGCCAACCGCGCCCACGCCTGCGGACACGACGTCCACACCACCACCGCCCTCGGCGCCGGCCTCGTCCTCGCCGAGCTCGACCGGCAGGGACTCCTGCCCAACGCCGTGCGGCTGATCTTCCAGCCCGCCGAGGAGGTCCTCCCCGGCGGCGCCGCCGACGCCGTCGAGGCCGGCGTCCTGGACGGCGTCGGCCGGATCATCGCCGTCCACTGCGACCCGCGGGTCGACGCCGGGAAGATCGGGCTCCGGGTCGGACCCATCACCTCGGCCTGCGACCGCCTCGAGGTCACCCTGGACGGCCCCGGCGGCCACACCGCCCGCCCGCACCTGACCACCGACCTCGTCACCGCCGCCGCCCGGGTCGCCACCGACGTCCCCGCCGTCCTGGCCCGCCGCGTCGACGCCCGCTCCGGGCTCTCGGTCACCTGGGGCCGCATCGAGGCCGGCCACGCCCCCAACGTCATCCCGCAGCACGCCGAGCTCTCCGGCACCATCCGCTGCCTCGACCTGCCGACCTGGCGGGAGGCGCCCGACCTGGTGCACGCGGCGATCGACGAGGTCGCGACCCTGCACCGGGCGAAGTCGGCCGTGACCTACGTGCGGGGCGTCCCCCCGGTCGTCAACGACGCGGCCGTCACCGAGCTGCTCCACGACGCCATGGCCGCCCGCCGCGGACCGCACGCCATCGAGGACACCGAGCAGAGCCTCGGCGGCGAGGACTTCTCCTGGTACCTGGAGCACGTCCCCGGTGCCATGGCCCGGCTCGGTGTCCGCACCCCCGGCGACCCCCGGGTCCGGGACCTGCACGCCGGCGACTTCGACGTGGACGAGCGGTGCATCGACGCCGGGGTGGAGCTCTTCACCGCGGCCGCCCTCCTGGACGCCGAGCCGAGGCCCTGACCGGCACCGCACCGGGCCCGGCGGGACTCCCGCCGGGCCGTCGGCCGGTGATCGACGACACGCCCCCGCGGTGACCGACGACACGCCCCCGCGGTGACCGACGCCACGCCCCCGCGGTGACCGACGCCACGCCGCAAGCGTTGAAATCCGGCCGGACCGCACACTCGGCCATCCGGGCCACCGCCCGGCGTGTCCCCCTTCCGGGGTCTCCCCAACGCCCTTACCGGGATGTATAACCGGCGGTACCCGGCCGAACGCCCCCGGTCGCCTCGGCCGGCCGGTTCGCGACGATCCGATAACGACTGATGAACAGGTCTTTAACTGACATCTACGCGCGTTACGATCGCCGCGAAACCAGCGCCGGAAGAGGCGCTTTCGGTCAGTCTTGAAGGGACCCTCCTCTTGCGCCGGATCACCAGGATCACGACCGTGGGCATCGCCTCCGCGGCGCTCGCCCTGTCCGTCACCGCGTGCGGCAAGTCGTCGACCGACTCGGGCAGCTCCAGCTCCAGCTCGGACTCGAAGGCGGCCAAGGCCGCCATCGCGTACGACATCGGCGGCCGCGGCGACCAGTCGTTCAACGACGCCGCCTACGCGGGCCTCAAGAAGGCCGAGGACGAGCTCGGCGTCAAGGGCGCCGAGGCCGAGCCGTCGTCCGGAGAGGGCGACGCCGACAAGGTCGCGCGCCTCACCGCGCTGGCCCGCGCCGGCAACAACCCGGTCATCGGCGTCGGCTTCGCCTACGCCCCGGCCATCGAGAAGGTCGCCAAGGCCTACCCGAAGACCACGTTCGGCCTCATCGACGACACGTCGGTGACCGCCCCGAACATCGCCAACCTCGTCTTCAACGAGGAGCAGGGCTCCTACCTGGCCGGCGTCGCCGCCGCCAAGGCGTCCAAGACCGGCACGGTCGGCTTCATCGGCGGCGTCGAGGTCCCGCTGATCAAGAAGTTCGAGGCGGGCTTCGCGCAGGGCGTCAAGGACACCAACCCCAAGGCGAAGGTCCTCGTCCAGTACCTGACCCAGCCGCCGAACTTCGACGGCTTCTCGAAGCCCGACCTCGGCAAGGCCGCCGCGCAGGGTCAGATCGACAAGGGCGCCGACGTGATCTACGCCGCCGCCGGTCTGGCCGGTTCCGGCTCGATCGAGGCCGCCGCGACCGCCGGCAAGTGGGCGATCGGCGTCGACTCCGACCAGTACAACCAGGCGGGTCTGGCCTCCTACAAGGACCACATCCTGACCTCGGTCACCAAGGACGTCTCCGACTCCGTCTTCAACGTCATCAAGTCGGTCAAGGACGGCAAGCCGCAGTCCGGCGAGATCCGCTACGGCCTCGCCACGGACGGCGTCGGCCTGGCCGACTCCAACCCGGCGTACGTCAAGATGACCGACGTCACCGCCGCCGTGGCGAAGGCGAAGCAGGACATCATCGACGGCAAGATCACGGTCAAGACCGCTCCGTAAGGACGAGCAGGTCACGACCTGAGTCCGCGGGCCCGGCCCCAGTGGCACCCCACTGGGGCCGGGCCCCGGCCCCATTCCCGTACGGGTTTTCATTTTTCGGCAGCGCTACGCGTGTAGATGTCTCCCTGGCACGATAACTTCGCCCCGCCCTGCCCTCCCGCTCCCACTCCTTCCGGCCAAGGAGAGTGCGTCATCAACGCGTCCAGCCCCCCTGCCGTGGAACTTCACGGCATCACCAAGCGGTTCCCCGGCGTCGTCGCCAACAAGGACATCGCCATCACGGTCCGCAAGGGCACCGTGCACGCCCTCATCGGCGAGAACGGTGCCGGCAAGTCGACCCTCATGAAGATCCTCTACGGCATGCAGAAGCCGGACGAGGGCACCATCGCCGTCGACGGCGAGCAGGTGACGTTCGCCAGCCCCGGTGACGCCATCGCGCGCGGCATCGGCATGGTGCACCAGCACTTCATGCTCGCCGACAACCTCACCGTCCTGGAGAACGTCGTCCTCGGCGGCGAGAAGCTCCACGGCATCGGTGCCAAGGCGCGGAAGAAGATCCAGGAGATCTCCGACGCGTACGGCCTCGGGGTCCGCCCCGACGCCCTCGTCGAGGACCTCGGCGTGGCCGACCGCCAGCGCGTGGAGATCCTCAAGGTCCTCTACCGCGGCGCCAGGATCCTCATCCTCGACGAGCCGACCGCCGTGCTCGTCCCGCAGGAGGTCGACGCGCTCTTCGACAACCTGCGCGAGCTCAAGTCCGAGGGCCTGACCGTCATCTTCATCTCGCACAAGCTGGGCGAGGTCCTGAAGGTCGCCGACGACATCACCGTCATCCGCCGGGGCACCACGGTCGGCACCGCCGACCCGAAGACCGCCACGACCAAGCAGCTCGCCGAGCTGATGGTCGGCACCGAGCTGCCGTCGCCGGAGACCCGCGAGTCGACCGTCACCGACGTGCCGATGCTCAAGGTCGAGGGCCTGACGCTCACCGAGGCCGGCGCCGCGTCCGCCGCCCCGCTCACCAGCGCCGCCCCGCCGGACCCGTCCGGCGCGGTCGGGCTCCAGGAGGTCGGCGAGGGCCGCAAGCTCCTCGACGGCGTCTCCCTGACCATCCACAAGGGCGAGATCCTGGGCATCGCCGGCGTCGAGGGCAACGGCCAGACCGAGCTCATCGAGGCCCTCATGGGCATGAACAGCCCCGACGCGGGTGTCATCACCCTCGACGGCCAGGACATCTCCGGGGTCTCGGTGCGCAAGCGCCGTGAGGGCGGCATCGGCTACATCCCCGAGGACCGCCACCGGCACGGCCTGCTCCTGGAGGCCCCCCTCTGGGAGAACCGCATCCTCGGCCACGTCACCGAGGCCCCCAACTCCAAGCGGGGCGTCCTCGACCCGAAGGCGGCCCGCAAGGACACCGAGCGGATCGTGCGCGAGTACGACGTCCGCACCCCGGGCATCGACGTCACCGCGTCCTCCCTCTCCGGCGGCAACCAGCAGAAGCTGATCGTCGGCCGCGAGATGAGCCACGCGCCCAAGTTCCTGATCGCCGCCCACCCCACCCGCGGTGTGGACGTCGGCGCCCAGGCGCAGATCTGGGACGCGATCCGCGACGCCCGCCGCGAGGGCCTGGCGGTGCTGCTGATCTCCGCCGACCTCGACGAGCTGATCGGCCTCTCCGACACCCTCCGGGTCATGTACCGCGGCAAGCTCGTCGCGGACGCCGACCCCGCCACCATCACGCCCGAGGAGCTGGGCTCCGCCATGACCGGCGCGGCCACCGGCCGCCTGGAGGGCACCGAAGCGCAGTCCGAAGACGGTGACGCCCGATGATGAAATTCGACAAGGACAAGCTGATCATCGGCGCCGCCGGTCCGGTGCTCGCCCTGGTCACCTCGTTCGTGCTCACCGTCCTGGTGCTGCTCGCGACGGGCCTCGACCCGATCGAGCCGATCCGGCTGATGATCGAGAACGCCGGCTACTCGGACATCCAGGTCCTGATCGTCAACCAGACCGGCATCTACTACCTGGCAGCCCTGGCCGTGGCCATCGGTTTCCGGATGAACCTGTTCAACATCGGTGTCGACGGCCAGTACCGGCTCGCCGCGATGGTCTCGGCCCTCATCGGCGCCTCCGTCGAACTGCCCGGCCCGCTGCACATCCTGCTCATCGTGGTCGCCGCGATGCTGACCGGCGCCTTCTGGGCCGGCATCGCCGGCATCCTGAAGACCACCCGCGGTGTCTCCGAGGTCGTCTCGACGATCATGCTGAACGCCATCGCGACCTCGCTGGTGGCCTGGCTGATCCTGCCGAAGAACTTCGGCGTCCAGCCCGCGGGCTCGAACAACCTCACCACCGGCAAGATCGCCGAGTCCGGCTGGTTCCCCGGCATCGACATGGGTGAGGGCAACGGCGTCATCTACGGCTTCACCTTCGTGGCGCTCGCCCTCGGCGTCGTCTACTGGTTCGTCCTCAACCGCACCCGCTTCGGCTTCGACC
The DNA here is from genome assembly GCF_056436715.1 of Streptomyces sp. NPDC043176. Classification (NCBI taxonomy): domain Bacteria; kingdom Bacillati; phylum Actinomycetota; class Actinomycetes; order Kitasatosporales; family Streptomycetaceae; genus Streptomyces; species Streptomyces sp. NPDC043176. The sequence continues at coordinate 55,948 of NZ_JBWKCA010000003.1, read as the reverse complement.
TGCGCGCCACCGGCGCCAGCGAGTCCGCCGCGCAGGCCAGCGGCGTCGACGCCAAGAAGATGATCCTCACCTCGATGCTGCTCTCGGGCGCGCTGGCCGGCCTCTCCGGCATGCCGACGCTGCTCGGCGAGTCCCACACCTACAGCCTCGACTTCCCGACCGGTGTCGGCTTCACCGCCATCACCATCGCCCTGCTCGGCCGCAACCACCCGGTCGGCATCCTCTTCGCATCCGCGCTCTTCGCGTTCCTGGACAAGGCGTCCAGCAACCTCGACGTGTACGGGTATCCGAAGGAGATCACCGTGATCATGCAGGGCATCATCGTGATCGCCGTCGTGGTCTCGTACGAGCTCGTCCGCCGTTACGGCATCCGCCGCCAGCAGCAGAAGGTCGGCGAGGAACTCGCCGCCGGCGGTGCCATCAAGACCGACAAGGAGGTCGCGGCATGAGCACCACCACCGTCTCCAAGCCGGGCGCCGCGCCCAAGGGCGGCGGACGCCGCAAGCTCACCTGGCCCTGGATCCTGCTGATCGTCGCGGCGGGCCTCGTGCTCTTCTCGCTGGTCCGGGCCGTCTCCGGAGCCAACGACCTCACCTCGGTGGGCCAGGTCTCCGGCGCGCTCAAGCTCGCCGTCCCGATCGGCATGGCCGGTCTCGGCGGCCTGTGGGCCGAGCGCGCGGGCGTCGTCAACATCGGCCTCGAAGGCATGATGATCCTCGGCACCTGGTTCGGCGCCTGGGCCGGCTACCAGTGGGGCCCCTGGACCGGCGTCCTGGTCGGCATCCTCGGCGGTGCGCTCGGCGGCCTCCTGCACGCGATCATCACCGTCACGTTCAACGTGAACCACATCGTCTCCGGTGTGGCGATCAACATCCTCGCGGCGGGCTTCACGCAGTACCTGTCGAACTTCACCTTCGACAAGGCCGAGGGCGGCTCCTCCAAGCAGTCCCCGCGCATCGATCCGATCACCGACATCACCGTCCCAGGACTCTCCGACTGGCTGACGGACCTCCAGGGCAAGCACTGGTTCCTGATCTCGGACATCGCCGGCATCCTCGGCGGCCTGGTCACCAACCTGTCGCTGCTGACCATCGTCGCCATCCTGCTGATCCCCGCCACCTGGTGGATCCTGTGGCGCACGGCCTTCGGCCTGCGTCTGCGCTCCTGCGGCGAGAACCCGGTCGCGGCCGAGTCCCTGGGCGTCAACGTCTACAAGTACAAGTACATCGCCGTCGTCGTGTCCGGCGGCCTCGCCGGCCTCGGCGGCGCCTTCCTGGCGATCGTCTCCACCGGCATCTACCAGGAGGGCCAGACCGGCGGCCGCGGCTACATCGGTCTCGCCGCGATGATCTTCGGCAACTGGATGCCCGGCGGCATGGCGATGGGTGCCGGTCTCTTCGGCTTCACCGACAGCCTCAAGCTGCGCGGCGGCGCCGAGAACGTCCACGCGCTGCTGCTGCTCGTCGCGCTGCTCCTGGTGATCGCCGCGCTGTGGCAGATGTACCGCAAGAAGTGGGTGGTGGCCGCGATCGGCGCCGTCTTCGCCGTCGGCTTCTTCTTCTGGTACGTCCTCACCGACGAGGTCCCGAGCCAGTTCGTCGACGCGGCCCCGTACGTCACCACCCTGCTCGTGCTCGCCCTCTCGGCGCAGCGCCTGCGGATGCCCAAGGCGGACGGCCTGCCGTACCGGAAGGGCGAGGGCAAGTGACGACCGCGCCCGACTGGGAGGCCCTGCGGGTCACGGCTCGCGAGGCGATGTCCCGCGCCTACGCCCCGTACTCCGGCTACCCGGTGGGTGCGGCGGCCCTCGTGGACGACGGCCGGGTGGTCTCCGGCTGCAACGTGGAGAACGCCTCGTTCGGGCTCGGCCTCTGCGCCGAGTGCGGGCTGGTCTCCCAGCTGCAGGCGACCGGCGGCGGCCGGCTGACCCACTTCGTCTGCGTGGACGGCCGGGGCGAGTCCCTGGTCCCGTGCGGCCGCTGCCGACAGCTCCTGTACGAGTTCGGCGGCCCCGAGCTCGTCCTGGAGACCCCGCAGGGGTTCCTGACCCTGGCCGAGATGCTTCCGCAGGCCTTCGGCCCGGACCACCTCGTCAAGTAGCACCTCGGAGCGACCCTTCCGGCACGATGGGAAGGGTCGCTCCCCCCTTTCCCCTCTATGCGCGTAGAAAGAGGCACCACCATGGACGTCATCTCCGTCATCCGCACGAAGCGGGACAAGGGCGAGCTGAGCCCGGAGCAGATCGACTGGGTCATCGACGCCTACACCCGCGGCGCGGTCGCCGACGAGCAGATGTCGGCCCTGGCCATGGCCATCCTGCTGAACGGCATGAACCGCGCGGAGATCGCCCGCTGGACCGCCGCGATGATCGCGAGCGGCGAGCGCATGAACTTCGACGCGCTGTCCCGCCCGACCGCCGACAAGCACTCCACCGGCGGCGTCGGCGACAAGATCACCCTCCCGCTCGCCCCGCTCGTCGCCGCCTGCGGCGCGGCCGTGCCGCAGCTCTCCGGCCGGGGCCTCGGCCACACCGGCGGCACCCTCGACAAGCTGGAGTCCATCCCCGGCTGGCGCGCCCTGCTCTCCAACGAGGAGATGCTGCACGTCCTCGACACCACCGGCGCGGTCATCTGCGCGGCCGGCGACGGCCTCGCCCCCGCGGACAAGAAGCTCTACGCGCTCCGCGACGTCACCGGCACGGTCGAGGCCATCCCGCTGATCGCCTCCTCGATCATGTCGAAGAAGATCGCCGAGGGCACCGGCTCCCTGGTCCTGGACGTCAAGGTCGGCACCGGCGCGTTCATGAAGAACATCGAGGACGCGCGTGAGCTGGCGCGGACGATGGTCGGCCTCGGCACCGACAGCGGCGTGAAGACCGTCGCGCTGCTCACCGACATGTCCACCCCGCTCGGCCTCACCGCGGGCAACGCCCTCGAGGTCCGCGAGTCCGTCGAGGTCCTCGCCGGCGGCGGCCCCGCCGACGTCGTCGAGCTGACGGTCGCCCTCGCCCGCGAGATGCTCGACGCGGCCGGCATCAAGGACGCCGACCCCGCCAAGGCCCTCGCCGACGGCTCGGCGATGGACGTGTGGCGCCGCATGATCTCCGCCCAGGGCGGCGACCCGGACGCGACCCTCCCGGTCGCCCGCGAGCAGCACGTGATCACGGCCCCGTCGAGCGGCGTCCTCACCCGCCTCGACGCGTACGACATCGGCATCGCCGCCTGGCGCCTCGGCGCCGGCCGGGCCCGCAAGGAGGACCCGGTGCAGGCGGGCGCGGGCGTCGAGCTGCACGCGAAGCCCGGCGACACGGTGACGGCGGGCCAGCCGCTGCTGACCCTGCACACGGACACCCCGGAGAAGTTCGACTACGCGCTCGGCTCCCTGGAGGGCGCCTGGGACATCGCGGCCCCGGGCACGTCCTTCACGGCGGCCCCGATCGTCCTCGACCGCATCGCCTGAGCCCCGCGCGGCCGGCGCCTTCGGACGGACGGGACCGGTGACCCCACCGGTCCCGTCCGGCTATCCCCGCAGCGCCGCGCCGAGCAGGCCCGGCAGTTCGCGCATGGAGCCGAAGACCACCGTGCGGGGGCCCGTCAGGCGGTCCGCGCCGATCAGGCCGCCGCAGTAGCCGAAGGCCCGCATCCCGGCCGCGCGGGCGGCCTGCACGCCGTACGGGCTGTCCTCGACGACCGCGCAGCGCCCGGGCGGGACGCCCATCGTGGCCGCCGCGTGCAGGAAGAGGTCGGGGGCGGGCTTGCCGCGGGCGACGTCGCGGGCGCTGAACACACGGCCCTCGAAGCGGTCGAGCAGCCCGGTGCGGCCCAGGTTCCTGCGGATGCCGGCGTGGCTGCCGTTGGAGGCCAGGCAGTACGGGACGGCCAGGGCGTCCAGGACGTCCGCGACCCCCTCCACGGCCGTCAGCTCGGCGTCCAGCGCGTCCTCGTACCGCTGCTTGAACGGGGTGTGCCAGCCGGGTTCGAGCGGGTGGCCCCGGCGCTCCTCCACGATCGCGGTGAGCATCTCGTGCGAGGAGCCGACGAAGTAGTCGGCGATCTCCGCCTCGGTGAACTCCGCCCCCAGGGACGCGAACACCTCCCGGTCCACGCGGCAGTAGATCCGCTCGCTGTCCACCAGGACGCCGTCACAGTCGAAGATCACCAGTTCGACAGGCTCGTGAGTCATGATCGAGAGCCTAGGGGGTGCCTCCCGGCCCCCGCGATGAGTTCCGGGCGCCCCGACGGTCGTACGGGACGTGGACACCAGTCGACCGCTCGTCCTGACCCTGCCCGCCCGACTCGGCCACGGCGAGGTGGCGCTGCTCTGCGCCGAACTCGGCGCGGCCCCGCCCGGCGACGTCGTCTGCGAGGTCGGCGCGCTCGCCCACGCCGACCTCGCGGCCGTCGACGCCCTGGCCCGCCTCAAGCTGGCCGCCGCCCGCCGGGGCCACCGCATCCGCTTCCACGGGGCAGGGCCCGAGCTGCGGGCCCTGCTCCTGCTCACCGGTCTGGACGGGACCCTGGACGTCTGACCGCCCCGCCGTCTAGCCGTCCAGCCGGGCCGGCAGGTCGAAGAGCGGGAACCAGCGCTCGGTGTCCAGGAAGAAGTCCATGCCGCCGACCTTGCCGTCGCGCAGTTCCAGGACGATCAGGGCCCACGGGCTGAAGCCGCCCGCCGGGTCCGGGTGGTACTGGGCGAAGGCGGGGGAGCCGTTCGCCACGGTCGGCACCAGCTTCGAGCCGGAACAGACCTCGCCGACGCCCAGCATCCAGCCGACGATGTCGTCGTGGCCCCGGAGCCACAGGTCGTACGGCGGCATGGACATGGTCGCGTCCTCGTGGAGGAGCGCGGTGAGCGCCTTCATGTCGTAGCCCTCGAAGGCGGCGACGTACCGCTCCAGGAGCGCCTTCTGCTCCTCGTCCAGCGGGTTCGCCGGGTCGGAGGCGGCGGGCGCCTGCTCGGCGAGGGTCGCACGGGCCCGCTGGAGGGCGCTGTTGACCGAGGCGACGGAGGTGTCGAGGAGTTCGGCGACCTCGCTCGCCTTCCAGGCGAGCACCTCGCGGAGGATGAGGACCGCGCGCTGCTTCGGCGGCAGGTGCTGGAGCGCGGCCACGAACGCGAGCCGCACCGTCTCCCGGTGCACGGCCGTCTCGGCGGGGTCGGCGACCGAGGGCAGCACCCGTCCGTCCGGGACCGGCTCCAGCCAGGTGATCTCCGGCTGCTTGACGAGCTGCGCCTGCGCCACCGGCGTCGGGGAGGTGAGGTCCATCGGCCGCGCCCTCCTGTTGCCCGCGTTCAGCGCGTCCAGGCAGACGTTGGTCGCGATCCGGTAGAGCCAGGACCGCAGCGAGGAGCGGCCCTCGAAGGAGCCGATGGCCTTCCAGGCCCGGACCATCGTGTCCTGCACCGCGTCCTCCGCCTCGAAGGAGGATCCGAGCATCCGGTAGCAGTAACCGGTCAGCTCCCTGCGGTACTTGTCGAGTTCGTCGGTCGTCGCGGTCGCGGTATCGCTCATCGGGTCCACACCCCACTCACCCCTCACCGGCCCCGTTCGGGGCCGGTGAGAGGGAAGCTACCGCAGGCGACTGACAGCCGGGGTCAGGTTCCCGGCTTGCGGCCGTAGACGAAGACGTCGTCGCCGTTCCTGAGGAGGTTCCAGTACGCCTTCGCGTCGGTCGGGCGCATGTTGACGCAGCCGCCCGAACCCGGCGGGTTCCACATGGACTTGGTGGTCGAGTGGAAGGCCTGGCCGCCGTCGAAGAACTGCGAGTACGGCATGGAGACGTGGTACAGCGTCGACCAGTGGTTGATGTTCCGCCAGTAGATCTTCTTGGAGCCGGTACGGGTCTCGGCGCCGTCCCGCCCGGTGCGCACCGGCACCGGGCCGTACTTCAGCCGCGCCCCGTCCTGGATCCAGCTGAGCTGGCGCGTCAGGTCGACGCAGGCGATCCGGCCCCGGTTGGTCGGGCAGGCGCCCGAGCGGTTCGGGTTGGTGCCGGCGGCCTTCTGCTGGAGCATCGTGTTCATGGTGCGCCAGGTGAGCGGGCCCGCGTACCCCATGGTCGGGGTGATGCCGTGCTTGCGCTGGAAGGCCTGGATGGCCTGACAGTCGCCGAGCGACTGGCGGCCGTCGACCGTCCGGCCGAGGAACTTCTCCACCTGCTTCTGGTACGGCCCCGTCGTCACGTTGCAGGACGCCGCCTGCGCCGGGGCCGCACCGAGCGCGATCGTCATCGGCACGACGAGCGCCGTGAGGCCGACGGTGATTCCCGCTCTCTTCCCCATCCGATCCATGATCCGGTTCATGATCGTCAACTCCCCCTTGAGTCCTGTGGATTAGGACGCGCGGCAGAGTCTGTCAGTTGCAGGTCCGCGGGGGGAGAGGTCAGGACGCGGCGAGCTGGAGCCGGCGCGCCCGGCTGCGGGCGCTGAGGCTGCCGTACAGCGTCACCGAGACGACGCCGAGGACCGCGACCAGACCGATGAGGACCGTGCCCGCCCAGCCGCCCGCGTGGTAGGCGACCGCGCCGAGCGTGCCGCCCGCGCTGCTGCCGAGGTAGTACGCGGACTGGTAGAGCGCCGAGGCCTGCGCGCGGCCCGTCTTCGCCGTACGGCTCACCGAGGAGGAGGCGACCGCGTGGCCGGCGAAGAACCCGGCCGTGATCAGGACCAGGCCGGCCAGGACCGCGGCGAGGGAGTCGGCGAGCGAGAGCAGCAGGCCCGTGGCGGTGGTGGAGACCGCCAGGTAGAGCGCCCCGCGCCGGCCGAGCCGCCCGACGAGCTTCCCGGCGGCGGCCGAGGAGGCCGTACCGACCAGGTAGACCAGGAAGATCGAGCCGATCACGCCCTGCGGGAGGGAGAACGGGGCCTCCACGAGCCGGTAGCCGATCACCGTGTACACCGCGCCGAAGACCGTCATGAACAGCGCGCCGATCGCGTACAGGCGCACGAGCAGCGGGTCGGACAGGTGGCCGCGGACGGCGTTCGCCAGCGCCTTCGGGTTCAGCGTGCCCGGCGTGAAGTGCCGGGCCTTCGGGAGCAGCGCCCGGAAGGCGACCGCGCAGAGCAGCGAGGTCAGGCCGACGGCGGCCAGCCCCGCCCGCCACCCCCACAGCTGGGCGACCCAGCCGGTCACCAGTCGGCCGCTCATGCCGCCGATCGAGTTGCCCGCCACGAAGAGGCCGATGGCGGCGACCAGCGCCTTGGGCCGCACCTCCTCGGCGAGGTACGCCATCGCGGAGGCCGGGAGTCCGGCGAGCGCGGCGCCCTGGAGGGCGCGCAGCGCGATCAGGGACTCCAGGTTCGGCGCGAGCGGCACCAGGAGCGCGACGGCGACCGCGACCGTCAGGGAGGCGGTCATCATCGCCCGCCGGCCGAAGCGCTCCGAGAGGGCGCTGAGCGGGAGCACGCACAGGGCGAGGGCTCCGGTGGCGGCGGAGACCGTCCAGGAGGCGGCCGAGGCGGTGGCGCCGAACTCGGCGGAGATGGCCGGGAGGAGGGCCTGCGTGGAGTAGAGGAGGGCGAAGGTGGCCAGTCCCGCGGCGAAGAGCGCGAGGCTCAGCCGGCGGTAGCCGGGGGCGCCGGGGGAGAGGCGGGTGTCGGCGGACGCGCTGGTGGCGGCCGCCTTGGTACTGGCGGGAGGCATGTCACGAACGTAGGACGGTCCGTTTCATGCGTCCAATGCACGGAACTGCTGTAATCGTTCCCATGCTGCATGAGTACAGGTCACAGCCTCGCCTGTCACCGAACAGTAACGAAGAAGACATGGGACTGCTCCTCGCGCCGCGGCTCGCGTACTTCGCCGCCGTCGCCCGTCACGAGCACGTGACGCGCGCCGCGGCCGAGATGGGCGTGCCGCAGTCGACGCTCTCGCGGGCCATGGTCCGCCTCGAACAGGACCTCGGCGTCTCGCTCTTCGCCCGCCGCGGCCGCACGGTCTCGCTCACCCCGGCCGGCCGCCGCTTCCTCACCTCCGCCGAGCGGGCCCTCGCCGAGGTGGAACGCGCCGCCGACACCGTACGGGCCGACGCCGACCCCGCCGCCGGACGGGTCGCCTTCGGCTTCCTGCACACCATGGGATCCGAGACTGTCCCCGGGCTCATCCGCGCCTTCCGCGTCGACCACCCGGGGATCCGCTTCACCCTCGTCCAGAACTACGGCGAGGCGATGATCGAGCGGCTCCGGGCCGGCGACCTGGACCTCTGCCTGACGTCCCCCGTGCCGGACGCCCCCGATCTGGTGGCCCGGCGCCTCGACGAACAGCGGCTGCGGCTCGTCGTCCCCGACGACCACCGGCTCGCGGGCCGCCGCCGGGTCCGCCTCGCCGAAGCCGCCGACGAGACCTTCGTGACCCTGGAGCCGGGGTACGGGCTCCGCCGCATCACCGACGACCTGTGCGCGGAGGCCGGCTTCAGGCCCCGGATCGCGTTCGAGGGCGAGGAGGCCGAGACCCTCCGCGGCCTGGTCGCCGCGGGCCTCGGCGTCGCCCTGCTGCCCCCGCCCGCCGTCCCCCGTCCCGGCGTCGTCGAACTCGCCGTCACCGCGCCCCGCGCGGTCCGCGAGATCGGCGTCGCCTGGCTCGACGGCCACCCGGACACGGCCCCGGTGGCCGCCTTCAAGAAGTTCCTCCTCGGCCGCCGGGGCCACCTGCTCCCGAAGGAACCCTCACCCCCGGCGTGAGCGCCCTCCGGCCAGGGGCCCCGGCCGCCCACCGCCGGCATGCGCGGCCCCGGCTCAGGGCTTCCGGCCGTTCACCGTCGGCGTGGAACCGTCCTTCGGCCACGGCTCCCGGCCGTTCACCGTCGGCGTGAACCGCCGAAGCCCGCCGCCAGTGGCATCCGCAGGCCGAGCGGAGGGGGTGCGGCCATGGCGTCCGTGACGGGGCGGGCGAGGGGCCGGGAGAAGAGGGTGCCGAGCACGAAGTCGGCGGCCAGGTTGCGGACCTCGGCCGCGTACTGGCGGAGCGCGTGGCCGTCGGAGTGGACCTCGAAGCGGCAGGTGTCGCGGTTGGCCTTCTTCGCCCGCTCGGCGAAGCGGAACGACAGCTCCGGATCCGTCGCCGCGTCGTTCGTGCCGTGCGCGAGCAGCACCCTGCGCCCCACCAGCTGCCGCACCGGCTCCGGCTCCGCGGCCACGTCGTCCTCCGGCAGCCACGGGGCCAGCGCCAGGACCGCGGCGACCGCCTCGTGCCCGCCCGCGCGCAGCGCCGCGCGCCCCCCGAGGCCGTGCCCGACGAGCGCGACCGGCACGTCGCCGTAGCGCCGTACGGCCTCCGCCACCGCCCAGGACGCGTCCGCCGCGAGGTCCGCGTCGGCGCCGTTCCAGCCGCGCCCCCGGTAGCGCACCACGTGCGCCACCAGCCCCTCCGCCCGGCCCGCCCGGACCAGCCCCCGCCCGAGCGGCAGCATCGCCGCGTGCGCCCGCGCGGAGGCGCGCCGTCTCGACACCGGCTCACCGTCCGGCAGGAGCAGCACCACACCGCCCACCGCCGCCGACGTCCCGGAACCTCCAACAGGCCGTCCGAGCCGGGGTCTCCGGGTCTCGGGCGGTCCCACGAGTGCGTAGTGCGCCATGGCGGAACAGTCTCAGAAGCCGAGGTGTACGCAACGGGTACACGCGGTCTCTGTTACGTATCGCCCGTCGGCCGAACGGCCTTATCTCCTATACCCGTTCGAAACGGGTCAGGGCTCTGGAGGCCTCGAACGGCTCCCCTGGATCTTGTACCAGCCGGCGCTCGCGTAGATGAGGCAGACCTGGGCCGCGATCACGAGCATCGCGCGGTTGTGGAGCATCGAGGCGGCCGCGTCGAGCAGGGCCCGGGCCTCGTGCCGGGGGAACCGGAGCTCCGTCGCGAACCCGAGGCCCTGGACGGCCCACAGGATCCAGAAGGACAGGGTCCAGCCAGGGGCGGCGTACGAGCTCAGCGGGACGAGCACCGCCGGCGCCGCCGCCCACAGGAGCAGGCCGGCCGGGTCGTGGGCCGGTGCGTCCGGTCGGCGCGCGCGGCGGGCGTCTGCCTGCGGGCCCGTCGCTTCCTCGATCAGGTCAGGGGGCAGTTGTCGACGCGCTCGCCCTGGTAGTCGATGTCGGGGTGGGCGTCGCTCAGCAGGTCGGCGACGGCGTCGGTGTCGGTGTCGTCACCGCCGTACCACTGGGGGTTGGCGACGACCTCGTAGAGGGTCGGGTCTCACTTCGCGGGTTTCTGCTCCCGCCGTGAGGACCTCACGTAACCGCGCGCCGGCGCGGCCCGGAGAGCCCCGAGAACGCGGTGTCGTCTCAACAGCGGAACAAGTCGTATACGCGGAGGTCTGAACGCGTTTCCCCTCCGTCGGCCTGATGCCGACGGGGCGTCAGCGCATCGGTGGGGCGGGAGTGCCGGGCACGGAACCGCGTCGACCCACGCGCTCTACGCGCGTAGGGGCTACAGTGCGGAAATGACGAGCCAGACTCCCAACGTCCCCACCGCGGACCAGATCCGCCGTGCCCCGAAGGTGTTGCTCCACGACCACCTCGACGGCGGACTGCGCCCCGGCACGATCATCGAACTCGCCCGTGAGCAGGGTTACGAGCGGCTCCCCGAGACGGAGCCCGACAAGCTCGGCATCTGGTTCCGCGAGGCGGCCGACTCCGGCTCCCTGGAGCGGTACCTGGAGACCTTCGCGCACACCTGCGCCGTCATGCAGACCAGGGAGGCCCTCGTCCGCGTGGCCCGCGAGTGCGCCGTCGACCTCGCCGAGGACGGCGTCGTGTACGCGGAGGTGCGCTACGCCCCCGAGCAGCACCTGGAGCGCGGCCTGACCCTCGAAGAGGTCGTGGAGGCCGTCAACGAGGGCTTCAGGGAAGGCGAGCGGCAGGCCAGGGCCGACGGGCACCGCATCCGGATCGGCGCCCTGCTCACCGCCATGCGGCACGCGGCCCGCGCCCTGGAGATCGCCGAACTCGCCAACCGCTACCGCGACTCCGGCGTCGTCGGCTTCGACATCGCGGGCGCCGAGGCCGGCTACCCGCCCACCCGCCACCTCGACGCCTTCGAGTACCTCAAGCGGGAGAACAACCACTTCACGATTCACGCGGGCGAGGCCTTCGGGCTGCCCTCCATCTGGCAGGCCCTCCAGTGGTGCGGCGCCGACCGGCTCGGGCACGGCGTCCGGATCATCGACGACATCGAGGTCGCCGACGACGGCTCCGTCCGCCTGGGCCGCCTCGCCTCCTACGTCCGGGACAAGCGCATCCCGCTGGAGATGTGCCCCTCCTCCAACCTCCAGACCGGCGCGGCCGCCTCGTTCGCCGAGCACCCCATCGGACTGCTCCGCACCCTGCATTTCCGTGCCACGGTCAACACGGACAACCGGTTGATGAGCGGTACGACCATGAGTCGTGAATTCGAGCTGCTGATCGAGGCATTCGATTACACGCTCGACGACATGCAGTGGTTCACGGTCAATGCGATGAAATCAGCGTTCATTCCTTTCGATGAACGCCTGGCCATGATCAATGAGGTCATCAAGCCCGGATATGCCGAGCTGAAGTCCGAATGGCTGTTCCAGCAGACCGCTGCGACCAGCGGATCTTCCTCCTCGGCGGGCTGAGGACCACCCCGGCCGGGGACGGTGGGCGGCCGGGTCGGCGTGACACCCGGCCGCTTTCCGGTGTTTGCGGAGGGCTCGATCGCTGGTTAGGTTGCAGAGCCGCTCTGCATTCCCAGGATTTCCCCGCCCGGCTTTCCTCGAAGCCCCCGGATTCCCCAAGGAAGATTTTCAGATGAAGCAGTCTGCCGCCAAGAAGCTCGGTGTCGCCGCTCTCGGTGCCGCTTTCGCCGCTGCCGCCGCCGGCACGGCCTCCGCCGCGCCGTCCCTGCCGCTCGACGCCGACGCCCTGGGCACGGTGACCAAGACCCTGCCGGTGGGCGAGGGCCTCACCGAGCTCCCCGACGGCGCCGCCGAGTCCCTCGGTGCCGGGCAGGGCGCCCTCGGCCAGGGCCTGGACCAGGGTGTGAAGACCCTCCCGGCCGCCGCCGGCCAGGCCACCCAGAACGCTCCGCTCGGTGCCGCGACCGGCGCCCTCGGCTCCACCCCGCTCGGCGGCCTCCTCGGCGGCCTGCCGCTGGGCGCCACGGGCCTCCCGCTCGGCTGACATCCGCCGCACACGCCGAAGGGGCGCGCACCCGGGAATCCGGGCACGCGCCCCTTCGGCGTGCGGGACGGCCAAGGGCCGAGCGGCTACCAGGCCGCGGTCGCCCTCTTCTCGGAGGGCAGGAAGATCCAGAGCGCCAGGTACAGCAGGAACTGCGGGCCGGGCAGCAGGCACGAGACCAGGAAGATCAGACGCATCGTCCACGCGGAGGTGCCGAAGCGCCGTGCCAGCGCCGCGCACACTCCGCCGATCACGCGTCCGTCACGGGGGCGGATGACTGCGGCCATGGTGGGCTCCTTCGGAGTCGGTCCGGGAGCCGCTCCGTCGGGCTCCCGATGACTCCATGCTGCCTCCGTGAGGTGCCCCGGAGCGTCGGTCTACCGGGCGATCGGAACCCTGGGAATCGTCGGGGTCGAACCCTGAGCCGACTCGTTCCGCAGGAGGGGGGAACCCCTACCCGGCCCGCCGGACCCGCCGTCCCCGGGCGAGAGCCGCGGCCCCGTCTCCGACCTGCGGCGCAGCCAGCCGCGGCCGACCGGGACGAACAGGAGGTGGGCGAGCGCGACGCCCGCCGTGTTCAGCAGCACCGAGTCCACGTCGACGACCTGACCCGGCACGGCGGTCTGCAGCAGCTCCACGGCCAGCGACACCAGCGCGCCCGCGGCGGTCGTCCGGGCGAGGGAGGCCCACCGGGAGACGTCGAGCCGCCCGTCGGCCATCGGGAGCAGCACCCCGAGCGGGGCCAGGAGCAGCAGCCCCTCGCCGATCAGCCGGGCGGCCTCGGTGGCGCCGAGCGCCAGATCGGCCCGCAGGCCGTGCAGCGGGATCGTGTTCGGCGCGGTCACCCAGGCCACGTCCCGTGGGCGCAGACTGACCCACGCGACGAGCAGCAGATGTGCGAGGAGGAGTACGAACCCCACCACGCGGACGACCACGGCGGCACCACCGCCCGAACCTTGACGCTGCACGCCCCTCAAGACGCCCCTTGCGGCGGAATCGGTTCCGCCCTTTGTCGGCGGGACCTCGTCGTGGGCCCGGGCGGGGTCAGCCGGCGGAAGCGGTCGGGACCGGGGCCGTCGGCGGGGCGGACTCGGGGCGTTCGCGCAGCTCGGTCGAGCAGCGGTACCGCTTGGGCGGGTAGGAGCCCGGCCCGCCGAGCAGGACGGTGTGGTCGCCCGCGCCCGCGGAGCTCGCCGCGAAGGTGCAGACGATCTGCGACAGGGCGGTCGGCGCCAGGTCCTCCGGCTGCCGGCTCAGCCGCAGCGTGCCCGCCGCGTCGCCCGGGTGCCCGCCGGTGACCACCAGCGGACTGCGCACGGCGGTCGTGAAGCCGGCCTCGCGCTCGGCGTCCGACGGCTCGGCGAGCAGCTGCGCGAGCAGCCCCGCGGCCGTACGCACCGGGTCGCCGCCCGCCTTCTCCTCCGGCAGCGGCGACCGGCGGTCCACCGGGTCGAGCTGCGAACCGCAGACCAGGTACACCCGGACCGGCAGGCCCTGCGCCGTCGTCGCCGAAGCGGACTCGTCGGTCACGCTGCACGGGACCCGGGAGGGGGCCGCGCCCGCGTCGACCGGCACGGACGTGGTCCTGATGCCGCAGCCGGTGACGAACACCGTCAGTGTGGCCGCGAGCAGGGCGCCCGCTCCCGTCGTACGCCCGAAAGTGCGGCGCCTCACGCTTCCTCCACCTCGCCCTGGCTGCTGCGGGTCTGCACCTCGCGGGTGATCCCCGAGGCGTCGAGGGGCAGGCGCAGCACGAACACCGCGCCGTCCACCGCCCCGTCCTCGCCGACCGAGTTGGAGGCCGTGATCGATCCGCCGTGGATCAGCGCGTTCTCCCTGGCGATCGACAGGCCGAGACCGCTGCCCTCGGACCGCGGCCGGGAGGCGCTCGCCTTGTAGAAGCGGTCGAAGACGTGCGGCAGCACCTCCTCGGGGATGCCCGGGCCGTGGTCGCGCACCGCGATGACCAGCTCCTCGTCCTCCGTGCGCACGGAGACCCGGACCGGCGAACCGCCGTGCTTCAGCGCGTTGCCGATCAGGTTCGCGAGGATCACGTCGAGGCGACGCGGGTCGAGCGGCGCCACGATCCCGCGCTCGGCGTCGAGGTCCACCGCGTCCAGCCAGGCCCGCGCGTCGATGCAGGCGGTGATCTGGTCGGCGATGTCCACGTCGTCGAGGACGAGCCGGGCGGTGCCCGCGTCGAAGCGGGTCACCTCCATCAGGTTCTCCACCAGGTCGTTCAGGCGCCGCGTCTCGCTCACCACCAGCGCCACCGCCGGCGCGATCATCGGGTCCAGGGTGTCCTGCTCGTCCTCCAGGACCTCGGTGACGGCCGTCAGCGCGGTCAGCGGGGTGCGCAGCTCGTGCGACATGTCGGCGACGAACCGCCGGCTGGACTCCTCCCGCGCGCTCATGTCCGCGACCTTCTTCTGCAGGGACTCGGCCGCGCTGTTGAACGTACGGGAGAGATCGGCCAGTTCGTCCGCCCCGCTGACCCGCAGCCGGGTGTCGAGCTTGCCCTCGCCGAGCTGCCGGGCCGCCTCGCCGAGGCGGTGCACCGGGCGCAGCACGGTCGTCGCCGCGACCTGCGCGAGCAGCACCGAGCCGACGACCGCGAGCGCGGTCGCGATCCCCAGCGACCAGGCGAGCGAGTTCAGGTCGGCCTTCTCCGCGGCCAGCGACTTGAACATGTAGCCGGCCGGTCCGCCGCCGTCGATGCGCGTCCCGCCCACCAGGTACGGCGTCCCGCCCCGCTCCGTACGCTGCCAGAACAGGTGGTACTTGTACGGGTTGGCGTCCGTCACCGGCCGTTCGGTGTCCACCGCGTCCCGCAGCGAGCGCGGCACGTCGGCGAGGGTGAAGTCGTCGGGGTCGGACGCGCCGACGATCGGCTTGCCCGCGTCCCGCTCGCCGAGCAGCAGCACCTGGTAGTCGGCGGCCCCGCCGCTCGCCATCTGCTCGGCGGTCCGCCGCAGGTCTTCCTGGGTGGGCCGGAGCGGCAGCGTGGCGGCCCGGTTCTGCATCTCCTGCCGGAAGTCGTTGAGCGCCCCGTCCTGGGTGCGCGTCAGCACGGCCTCGCGGTTGAGCCAGTACGCGATGCCGGAGGCGGCGACGGCCGCGGTGAGCGCGACCAGGGCGAAGACGACGACGAGCCGCAGCCGCAGGCTGGAGAGCCGCAGCCGCGCGAGGATCCCCTTGCTCACGCAGGAACGTCCAGCCGGTAGCCGACACCCCGCACGGTACGGATGAGCGTCGGCGACGACGGCACGTCCTCCACCTTGGCGCGCAGCCGCTGCACACAGGCGTCGACGAGCCGCGAGTCGCCCAGGTAGTCGTGCTCCCACACGAGACGCAGCAACTGCTGCCGGGACAGCGCCTGTCCGGGCCGCCGGCTCAGCTCCAGGAGCAGCCGCAGCTCGGTCGGGGTGAGCTGGAGGTCCTCGCCGTTCTTCGTGACGGTCATCGCGGACCGGTCGATGACGAGGGACCCGTAGGTCGCGGAGTCCGTCGACTCCCGCTCGCCGCGACGCAGTACGGCCCGGATGCGGGCGTCCAGGACCCGGCCCTGCACCGGCTTCACGACGTAGTCGTCGGCACCGGACTCCAGGCCCACGACCACGTCGATGTCGTCGCTCCGCGCGGTCAGCAGGATGATCGGCAGCTGGTCGGTGCGGCGGATCCGCCGACAGACCTCGAAGCCGTCGATGCCGGGCAGCATGACGTCGAGCACGACCAGGTCCGGCCGCTGCTCGCGCAGCAGCTGGAGACCGTCCTCGCCCGTCGCGGCGGTGGCCACCCGGTGGCCCTGCCGGGACAGGGAGAGTTCGAGGGCCGTGCGGATGGCGTCGTCGTCCTCGATCAGCAACAGAAAAGGCACGCCGTCATTCTGTCGCATTCGGCCGTCCGAGTTCGACCGCTCGCCGACTCGCTTCTGTTCCGCCCCCTGTGACACGGCTGTGACAGTCGGCGGACAACGCCATGAAGTCCCGAGGGCAAGCTTCTCGGCACACGGACCGAAACACACTCCAACCGACGGGGGGCGCAAGATGAACGCACTGCACAGCACCACCTCAAGCGCAGTTGTCACGCGTCTCCACGACGTCGTGCGGAGCACCGAGAAGTCCGGCGCTGTCACGAACGGGCGGGGGTGCGTTCGTAGCGTCGGGCGTCAGCGCAAGGCGCCCTACATGGTCGCCGTCGCTGACGGGGGAGCGGCGTACGGGGAGGTCACGGGGGAACGCACGAGCTGCTCGGAAGCCGAGTTCACGGCTTACGTGCAGGAGCGTCGTGCCTCCCTGTACGCCACCGCCTACCACCTCACCGGTGACCGTTTCGAGGCCGAGGACCTGCTCCAGAGCGCGCTGTTCTCCACGTACCGCGCCTGGGACCGGATCAGCGACAAGGCCGCCGTCGGCGGATACCTCCGTCGCACCATGACGAACCTGCACATCAGCGCCTGGCGGCGGCGCAAGCTCAACGAGTACCCGACCGAGGAGCTGCCCGAGACGGTCGGCGAGACGGACGCGATGCGCGGCACCGAGCTGCGCGCCGTCCTGTGGCAGGCGCTCGCCCGCCTGCCCGAACTCCAGCGCACCATGCTCGTGCTGCGCTACTACGAGGGCCGCACCGATCCCGAGATCGCGGAGATCCTCGACATCAGCGTCGGCACGGTCAAGTCGAGCATCTGGCGCTCCCTGCGCCGGCTGCGCGAGGACGAGGTCCTCAGCTTCGGCCGTGACGAGGAGGAGTCCTTCGGCGAGCTGGTGGCCTGAAGGCAGGGGGGACGACCCCCGGGGGCCCACGGGGGAACGGGGCTTTCGGGGTACGGGGGGAACACGGGGGGACCGTACGGGGGTACGGGGAAAGCGAAGCGGGTCGTACGAGTCCGGGGGGTCTCGTACGACCCGCTTCGTCGTGCGCCCGGCAAGATCCGAAAGAGACGGCCTAGCGCGGGGTGGGGGTGCGGTGGCGGCCGGCCGCGGCGGCGGCGAGGCGGCCGAGGGCCTCGGGCTTGGCGCAGGGGTGGGCGCCGAGTGAGGCCTGGCGGGCGACGATGGCGCGCTCGGCGCGCATCAGGCGCCAGCCGCGGCGGAGGAGGAACGGCACCGACTTGCGGCCCTCGCGGAGGTCGCGGGCGAGGCGACGGCGGAAGGTCGTCGAGGGCCGGCCCCGCAGGCAGAGCGCGTCGGCGAGGACGTCGAGCTCGCGGCAGCGGGAGACGATCTCGGCCGCGAAGATGCCCTCCGCCACGAAGAGCGGGGTCCGCTCGATGTCGAGCGGCTCGCGGCCGACGCGGGAGCTGGTCGAGATGTCGTACACGGGGACGTCGGTCCGTCCGGTGCGGCACAGCTCGACGATGGCGGCGACGGCCGCGTCCGCGTCCCAGGACCGGGGGGAGTCCCAGTCGATGTCCGCGCTGCCGTCGACGAGCGGGAGCGTCGGGTCGTCCGCCTCCTTGTAGAAGTCGTCGAGGCGCAGGACCGGAAGGCCGGTGACGGCGGCGAGGGACGACTTGCCGGAGCCGGAGGGGCCCGCGAGCAGGACGACACGGGTCGGGATCGGTTGGGAACTCACGGGACACCAGTGTGAAGCATTCCCCCGTGCAGGGGACCCCCGAGGAAGGCCGTTGGTATCGAGCATCACACCTCGACTACTGTCGGTGGCCGCCCGGTCACCCCACGGAAGGATCATGATGGCGCGTCACGCAGCACCCCGGACCCCCCGTCGCAGCGCCCTGCTCAAGGTCGGTCTCACGGTCACGGCGGCGGGCGCGGCCCTGGCCGGCGCGGGCTCGGCGGCCCAGGCCGCCGCACCGGTGCCGCTGCCCGTCGACTCGCTGGCCAGGACGGACGCCGCCGCGGCCGGGGCGGGCGCGCTGGGCGGCGTCACCCACGGTCTGGGACCGCTCACCCGCCTCCAGCTCGACCCGCTGGCCAACACCGGCGTCGACCCGCTCGACAACGGGCTCGGCACCCAGGTCGCCGACTTCAAGCCGGTCGGCACCCACCTCGTCACCGACCACCTCACGAAGGGCGGAGCGGTGGCCGACCTGCCGGTGGCCGGTCCTCTGACGCAGGGGCTCCTTCCGTAACGGGCGCCGCTTCCGTCGCGGCCCCCAGCGGCACCTCCCGTACGAGCCAGGACGCGGCGAAGGCCAGGGCGGCGAGCACGGCGGTGCCCAGGAGCACGCCGTGCAGCCCGCTCGTCACCGCGGTCCGCAGACCGTCCCGTACCGCCTGCGGGAGGTGTTCCGCCTGCTCGGGGGTCAGGCGCGTGTCGGTGCCGGCGAGGCGGGCGGAGAAGACCGCGCCGAGGACGGCGACGCCGAGGGAGCCGCCGAGCGTCCGGACCAGGGTCACGGTGCCGCTCGCCGCGCCCATGTCGCGCGGCCCCGCCCCGTACAGCGTGATCAGCATCGTGGACTGCATGAGCAGGCCCATGCCGGCGCCGAGCACCACGGGCAGCGCGGAGGCCACGGCGACGGGGGTGTCGGTGCCGAGCAGGAGCAGCAGCAGCGCTCCCGTGGTCATCAGCGCGCCCCCGAGGATCGGGTGGAGCCGGTAACGGCCGGTGCGGGCGATGATCCGGCCCGAGGCGAGCTGGGCGCCGACCATGCCGAGCATCAGCGGCAGCAGGAGCAGGCCGCCGGCCGTGGAGGACCGGCCGCGGACGAACTGCAGGTACTGCGGCAGGTAGTTCATCGCGGCGAGCATGCCCGCGCCGACCAGGAAGCTCAGGAGCTGGGCGAGCGCGAAGTTCCGGCTGCGGAACAGGCGGGGAGGGACGACGGGTTCGTCGGCGCGCCGCTCGACCCGGACGAACCAGCCGAGGGAGACCGCCGCGAGCGCGCCGAGGCCGAGGATCCGCGGCGAGGTCCAGGCGTGGCCGGTGCCGGCCCAGGTCGCGAGCAGGGTGAGGGCGAGGACCCCGGTGGTGAGGAGCAGCGCGCCGCGCCAGTCGACGCGCGCCCGGACGCGCGGGGTCTCGACGCGCAGGGCGAACGAGACGATCAGCAGGGCGGCGACGCCGACGGGGACGTTGACGTAGAAGGCCCAGCGCCAGCTCAGGTGGTCGGTGAGGGCGCCGCCGACGAGGGGCCCGCCGGCGAAGGCGACCGGCAGCATGGCGCCGGTGACCGCCTGCACCCGGGGGCTGTCCTCGGGGGAGACCAGGGTGCCGATGAGGGCGAAGGCGCCGACCATCAGGCCGCCGGCGCCGACGCCCTGGAGGGCGCGGAAGGCGATCAGCTGGTCCATGGTCTGGGCGAGGCCGGAGAGGACGGAGCCGGCGAGGAAGACGGCGACGGCCGCGAGGTAACTCCCCTTGCGTCCGCGGAGGTCGCCGATCTTGCCCCAGAGGGGGGTGGTGACGGCGGCGGTGAGGAGGTAGCCGGTGACGACCCACGACAGGCGGTCGAGGCCGCCGAGTTCGCCGGCCACGGTGGGGAGGGCGGTGCCGACGACGGTGCCGTCGAGGGCGCCGAGGACGATGCCGAGCATCAGTCCGGAGATTCCCAGGTAGGGGAGGCGGGTCCGGTGGACGCCCGTCATGGTCAGGCTCCGTAGGGCGTCTTGGTGCGGCCCTCGCGCAGGACCTGGGCCCACCAGGCGAGTCGGTCGAGCATCGCCTTGGCCGCGGTGTCGGCGGCCGGGTCGACGGCGCGGCCCTCGGCGTCGAACTGTCCCCAGACGCCCTGGAGTCCGACCGCCTCGCGGATGGTGACGGCGTGCAGTTCGGCGAAGACCCCCCGCAGGTGCTCGACGGCGCGCAGGCCGGCGGAGAAGCCGCCGTAGGCCACGAAGGCGACGGGCTTGGCGTGCCACTCGCGGTTGTGCCAGTCGATCGCGTTCTTGAGGGACGCCGGGTAGCTGTGGTTGTACTCGGGCGTCACGACGACGAAGGCGTCGGCGGCGGCGATGCGCGGGGACACGGCGGCGAGCAGGTCCACGTCCTCGGCGCGGGCCGGGGCCTGGCCGAGCTGCGGGAAGACGGTGGGCAGCGGGGTCTCGGCGAGGTCGATGAGGTCGGTGGTCATGTCGGGGTGGTCGGTGGCGTGGGCGTCGATCCAGCGGGCGACGGTGGGGCCGAGGCGGCCGTCGCGGGTGGAGCCCTGGATGACGGCGATGCGGAGCGGAGCGCTCATGGTTCCCCCTGGAAACAGTGACGTGTACGGCGTACGCCGAGATGTGTACAACGTACACGTCGATGTGTACGGCGTCCACAAGGCATACGCTGTACGCGACACGAGGAGGCCGGAGTGGCGAAGAAGGACGAGACGGACCCCGTCTCGCTGTGGGAGCGGCTGGAACGGCCCGCGACGGCACCCAGGGCGTCCCTCACCCCCGGCAGGATCGCCGACGCCGCGATCGCCGTCGCGGACCGCGACGGCTTCGCCGCCGTGACCATGCGCAAGGTCGCCACCGAACTGGGCGTCGCGCCCATGGCCGCGTACCGGCACGTCGACGGCAAGGACGAGCTGTGGGCGCTCATGATCGACCGGGTGTCCGGCGAGCTGGAGCCCCCGGGCGAGCCCTCCGGCTGGCGCGAGACGCTCCGCGCCTACGCCCTGCGCACCCGGGAGACCATGCTGCGCCACCCGTGGCTCGCCCACATGCCGGCGCCGCTCTTCGCGCTCACCCCGAACCGCATGGCGGCGGCCGAGCGCCAGCTGGCCTCGCTCGACGGGCTCGGGCTCGACGTCGACACGATGATGGCCGTGTTCCGCGCGGTCAGCTCCTACGTCCACGGCGCCACGCAGTCGGAGGCCGCCCTCCGCCAGTACATGGCCGACCAGGGCTGGGAGAGCGCCGACGAGACCCGGCGCGGCCTCGCCCCGCAGATGTCCTACCTCATGGACACCGGCCGCTACCCGACCTACCGGCGCTACACCCGGGGGGCCGCGCGCAAGGACGACGCGGCCTGGCAGTTCGAGACGGGTCTCGACTGCGTCCTCGACGGCGTGGCCGGCCTCGTGGAGCGCGGCGGGGCATGAGAACGGCCCCCGGGTGCGCACACCCGGGGGCCGTCCGTCGGCACTTCGCCGGTCCTCCGTCGGCACTTCGCCGGTCCTCCGCCGGTACTTCGGCGGTCCTCCGGCGGTGCTTCGCCGGTACTTCGGCGGTCCTAGTACGCGGAGCCGCTCGCGCCCAGCGAACCCGTGGGGTGCCAGACCGTCTTGGTCTCCAGGAAGGCGGTCATGCGGTCCGTGCCGGGGGCCTCGGAGAAGTCCTCGGCACGGGGGCGCAGCACGCGCTTCAGGTTGTCCGCCGCGGCGATCTCCAGGTCCCGGGCCAGATCGGCGCCGGCGCCCGTCAGGTCGATCGCGTTGACGTCCTGGTGGGCCGCGAGGTGCGGGCCCATCTCGGAGGCCTTGC
Source organism: Streptomyces sp. NPDC043176 (assembly GCF_056436715.1). Classification (NCBI taxonomy): domain Bacteria; kingdom Bacillati; phylum Actinomycetota; class Actinomycetes; order Kitasatosporales; family Streptomycetaceae; genus Streptomyces; species Streptomyces sp. NPDC043176. Next base: position 34,445 of record NZ_JBWKCA010000003.1, on the reverse strand, counting down.
CGGAGAGGATGTTGACCACGCCGCCCGGCAGGTCGGAGGTGGCCAGGACCTCGCCCAGGGAGAGGGCGGGCAGCGGGGACTTCTCGCTGGCGACGACCACCGCCGTGTTGCCCGTCGCGATCACCGGGGCGATCACCGAGACCAGGCCCAGGAAGGACGAGTCCTGCGGGGCCACGACCGTGACGACACCGGTCGGCTCGGGCGAGGAGAGGTTGAAGTACGGGCCGGCGACCGGGTTGGCGCCGCCGACGACCTGGGCGATCTTGTCGGTCCAGCCCGCGTACCAGACCCAGCGGTCGATGGCCGCCTCGACGACCACGGCCGCCTTCGACTTCGACAGGCCCTCCGCGTCCGCGACCTCGTGCACGAACTGGCCCTTGCGGCCCTCCAGCATCTCCGCGACGCGGTAGAGGATCTGGCCGCGGTTGTACGCGGTCGCGCCCGCCCAGCCGCCGAAGGCCTTGCGGGCGGCGACGACCGCGTCACGGGCGTCCTTGCGGGAGGAGAGCGGCGCGTTCGCCAGCCACTTGCCCTTCGAGTCCGTCACCTCGTACACCCGGCCGCTCTCGGAGCGGGGGAACTTGCCCCCGACGTACAGCTTGTAGGTCTTGAAGACGCTCAGCCGCGTCGCCGACTCAGACATCGAGGTAGGCCTCCAGACCGTGACGGCCGCCCTCGCGGCCGAAGCCCGACTCCTTGTAGCCGCCGAACGGCGAGGTCGGGTCGAACTTGTTGAACGTGTTGGCCCAGACGACACCGGCCCGGAGCTTGGACGCGACCGCCAGGATGCGCGAGCCCTTCTCCGTCCAGATGCCGGCGGACAGGCCGTACTGGCTGTTGTTCGCCTTCGCGACCGCCTCGTCGGGGGTGCGGAAGGACAGCACCGACAGGACGGGGCCGAAGATCTCGTCGCGGGCGATCCGGTGCGCCTGCGTGACGTTCGTGAAGAGCGTCGGGGCGAACCAGTAGCCGGCCGACGGGATCTCGCAGGAGGCGGTCCAGCGCTCGGCGCCCTCCGCCTCGCCCTGGTCCACCAGCGCGGTGATGCGGGCCAGCTGCTCCGAGGAGTTGATGGCGCCGATGTCGGTGTTCTTGTCGAGCGGGTCGCCGAGGCGCAGCGTGTTCAGGCGGCGCTTGAGCGAGTCGAGCAGCTCGTCCTGGACCGACTCCTGCACCAGCAGGCGCGAGCCCGCGCAGCAGACCTGGCCCTGGTTGAAGAAGATGCCGTTGACGATGCCCTCGACGGCCTGGTCGATGGGGGCGTCGTCGAAGACGATGTTGGCGCCCTTGCCGCCCAGCTCCAGGGTCACCTTCTTGTCGGTGCCGGCGACGGAGCGCGCGATGGCCTTGCCGACGGCGGTCGAACCGGTGAAGGCGACCTTGTTCACGTCCGGGTGCCCGACGAGCGCGGCGCCCGTCTCCCCGTAACCGGGAAGGATGTTGACGACGCCCTTCGGCAGACCGGCCTGACGGCAGATGTCGGCGAAGAACAGGGCGGAGAGCGGGGTCGTCTCGGCCGGCTTCAGGACGACCGTGTTGCCGGTCGCCAGCGCCGGGGCGATCTTCCACGCCAGCATGAGCAGCGGGAAGTTCCACGGGATGACCTGGCCGGCCACGCCGAGCGGGCGGGGGTTCGCGCCGTAGCCCGCGTGGTCGAGCTTGTCGGCCCAGCCCGCGTAGTAGAAGAAGTGCGCGGCGACCAGGGGGAGGTCCGCGTCGCGGGTCTCCTTGATCGGCTTGCCGTTGTCCAGGGTCTCCAGGACGGCCAGCTCGCGGCTGCGCTCCTGGATGATCCGGGCGATCCGGAAGAGGTACTTGGCGCGCTCGGAGCCGGGCAGCGCCGACCACTTCTCGAACGCCTTGCGGGCCGCCCTCACCGCGCGGTCCACGTCCTCGGCGCCCGCCTGGGCGACCTCGGAGAGGACCTCCTCGGTGGACGGGGAGACGGTCTTGAAGACCTTGCCGTCGGCCGCCTCGACGAACTCGCCGTCGATGAAGAGGCCGTACGAGGGGGCGATGTCGACGACGGACCGGGACTCGGGCGCCGGTGCGTACTCGAATGCAGATGCCATGTTGATCAGTCCACCGTCACGTAATCGGGGCCGGAGTAACGGCCGGTCGCCAGCTTCTGGCGCTGCATCAGCAGGTCGTTGAGCAGGCTGGAGGCGCCGAAGCGGAACCAGTGGTTGTCCAGCCAGTCCTCACCCACGGTCTCGTTGACGAGAACCAGGAACTTGATGGCTTCCTTGGTGTTGCGGATGCCGCCGGCCGGCTTCACGCCGATCTGCACGCCGGTCTGGGCGCGGAAGTCGCGCACGGCCTCCAGCATGAGGAGGGTGTTGGCGGGGGTGGCGTTGACCGCGACCTTGCCGGTCGAGGTCTTGATGAAGTCCGCGCCGGCCATCATGCCGAGCCAGGAGGCGCGGCGGATGTTGTCGTACGTGGAGAGCTCGCCGGTCTCGAAGATCACCTTGAGGCGCGCGCGGTCGCCGCACTCCGCCTTGATCGCGGCGATCTCCTCGTACACCTTCAGGTAGTGGCCGGCGAGGAAGGCGCCACGGTCGATGACCATGTCGATCTCGTCGGCGCCCGCGGCGATCGCGTCGGCGGTGTCGGCGAGCTTCACGGGGAGCGCGGCGCGGCCGGCCGGGAACGCGGTGGCGACCGAGGCGACCTTGACACCGGTGCCGGCGACGGCGGCCTTGGCGGTGGCCACCATGTCCGGGTAGACGCAGACGGCGGCGGTCGTCGGGGTCGTGCGGTCGGTCGGATCGGGGTTGACGGCCTTGGCGGCGAGCGCCCGGACCTTGCCCGGGGTGTCCGCGCCTTCGAGCGTCGTCAGGTCGATCATGGAGATGGCCAGGTCGATGGCGTACGCCTTGGCCGTGGTCTTGATCGAGCGGGTGCCGAGGGACGCGGCGCGCGCCTCCAGGCCGACGGCGTCGACGCCGGGCAGCCCGTGGAGGAAGCGGCGCAGCGCACCGTCGGACGCGGTCACGTCGGCGAATGCGGATGCTGCGGATGCAGTGGTGGGCATGGTCACCAGTCGAGCATATCTACGCGCGTAGCGACCTGTACAGGGGAGCCCCTTCGGGGAGCGCGAGGTCACAGGGGGTCCGGCGGCGTGGTGACTCCTGTCACGCGGCCGTGACACGGAGCGGACGCCTCCCCCATACAAGATCAATAGATTCTTGTCAGCAGCCAGCCGGACCTCACCGGAAACAGTCGGAAGAGAAAAAGCGGCATGCGACTCTCCTTCCCGCCTACCTGAATCCCAGGAGTCGTTATGCGCACCGCCCTTCGCACCGCCGTCGCCACCGCCCTCGTCGCGGGCATCGTGGTCGGCACCCCCGCTCTCACCGCGGGCGCCGCCTTCGCCGCCGACGGCCCGGTGGCCGTCAAGGCCGGCGAAGCCGCGACGGCCCCGGCCCCGACTGCTTCCGCCGAGACCCCGGCCGCGTCCACGCCGGCCAAGCCGGCCGCCCCGGCCGCCGCCGCGAGCACGGCGCCCGCCCGCACCGGCGAGGGCTGGATCGAGAACTGGAAGGCCAAGCCGGGCGAGACCTTCGTCCGGGACCAGGTCCTGGTGACCGGCTCCGTCGCGAAGATCGTCAAGGCCGGCGCGGGCCACTACCGCGCGTACCTGTACAAGGAGGAGCAGATCGTCGGCACCCTCGACGCCGACGGCCGCGCCGCCGTCGGCAACGACAACGGCGAGTTCCTCGTCCTCAACCCGGACGGCACCACCTACAACTGGGTCGGCAACTACATCCACGGCGCCCGGCCCGGCGTCTACGTCCTCGCCGGCGGCACCCGGGTGGAGCTCACCCGGAAGGACGGCCGGTACGGCATCCGGTACCTGCGCCAGGGTCACGAGGACGTGGCGTTCACCTACCTGAGCGGGGCCCGCCAGGTCTTCAACGACAACGGCGCCGTCGTCGTCCTGGAGCACGACGGCGGGTTCGCCGCCTACGTCTCCGGCGTGGCGAAGCAGGCCGCTCCGCGTCTGGTCAGCCGCGACGAGCAGTGCACCGCCGTGCTCGAGATCGGCATCGGCGCGGGCACCGGGGCGAAGCTGACCATGACCCCGAAGGGGCCGACGGCCACGTTCCACGACGCGGGCACCGGCAAGAAGGTCTTCACCACGCTCGACCGCAACCACCCCTCGCTGCCCCAGAGCGCCGGCATCGTCGCCCGGATCGAGAACCCGTTCAGCGCCACGCCGTCGCTGTACACCAAGGTCGAGGGCGGTGCCAGCGCCAAGGGCGGCACCCACGCCTTCCCGCACATGCCCAAGGGCTGCAAGCTCGACCCGGTCGAGGGCGGCACCTCGACGGGCAACGCCGGAAACACCGGCAGCACCGGCAACACGGGCAACACCGGTACCGCTCCCCAGACGGGCCAGACCGCCGTCGTCCCCAAGGGCGGTGTCGCCGCCGGCGCCGACCTCGGCGCCGAGGGTGACAGCACCGCGCTGATCGCCGCCGGTGCGGGGGCCGCCTCGCTCGCCGCCGCCGGCCTGGGCTTCGTGGTCCTGCGCCGCCGCGCCGGCTCCCGCGTCTGAGCGGTTCCGCTCTCCGCCTGCCCGCCCTCGGGGCCGGGCAGGAGCAGTCCACCCCTGGCCGGTCGCCGCCCCCGCGCGGCGGCCGGCCGCACCCCGTCCCGTCCGGAGACCTCCCGTGAACAGCCGCCCCGCCCGTGTCCGTACCGCTTCCGTCCTGCTCGTGGCCGCGCTGGCCGTACTCACCGGATGCTCCGCGGGAGAGACGTCCGGGCCCGCGACTCCGCCCGCCCATGTCGCCGAGGCCACCGCGCCCGCGCCGACGAAGAGCGTCGCGCCCGTCCGCCCGCTGGGCCGCTCGCTGCCCGTCCGGGTCCGGGTGCCCGCCGCCGGGGTCGACACCGGGGCCACTGGCTCCGTCCTCTCCCTGGGGCTGAACGCGGACGGGTCCGTGGAGGTGCCGTCGGTGGAGGAGGCGGGGCGCATCGGCTGGTACGAGAAGGGCGTGACGCCCGGGGAGACCGGGCCCGCCGTGCTCATCGGGCACTTCGACACGGCCCGCGGCCCCGCCGTCCTGAAGGACGTCTCGCGCGTCCGGGTCGGCGACGAGATCACCGTGGACCGCGCGGACGGAAAGGTCGCGGTGTTCCGGGTCGGGGAACTGGAGCAGGTCGACAAGGACGCCTTCCCGACGGCCAAGGTCTACGGGAACACCACGCGCCCCGAACTGCGGATCATCACCTGTGGCGGCGAACTCGTCGACGGCCACCGGCCCGACAACATCATCCTGTACGCGGACCTGGTGGCCACGCGGGCCGCCTGAGCCACCGGCCGGCCCGCTGAGGCACAATCGGCGGCATGACGACCCCCGAGCCGACCCCCGAGCCGAGTCACGAGCCCAGCCGCGAGTCGACCCCCGCACAGCCGTCCGCCGGGAAGCCGGCCGCCGACCGTGTCTTCCGTTCGCCCCTCGGGATCGCGAGCGGGGTGTTCCTGCTGCTCCTCGCCGGCATGTTCGCGGTCGACGCGATCATCCGCGGCGAGGGCGGGACGCCGTGGGTCGCCCTGGCCTGCCTCCTCCTCGCCGTCCCGCTGATCGTCGCCTTCACGATCCGCCCCGCGGTGTACGCGAACGAGGACCGGCTCCGGATCCGCAATCCCTTCCGGTCGATCACGCTGCCCTGGGCCTCGGTCGCCGACGTCCGCGCCGGCTACTCCAGCGAGGTCTTCACCCAGGACGGCGCGAAGTACCAGCTGTGGGCCGTCCCCGTCTCGCTGCGCCAGCGGAAGCGGGCGGCCCGCCGCGCCGCCCGCGCCTCCCAGGACGATCCGCACGGCCGCACCTCCGTCACCGCCGACGTACGCGACTCCGCCTCGCGGATCGCGGTCGGCGACCAGACCGTCGCCGACCTCCGCGAGCTCGCCGAGGCCCGCGCCGCGAGCCCGGGCGCCCAGGGCGAGCCGCAGGTGCGCTGGGCGTACGAGATCGTCGGCCCCGCCGTGGCCGGACTCCTCCTGCTCGTGATCCTGCTGGCGGTCGGCTGGTGATCTGGTTCGGAGATCCTCGACCGGATCTGCCGCTACTGCTCACGCGTCTCCGAACCGGATCACCAGGAACCGACCGGCCGGCGCCGCCGGACGCCGAGGGGCCGACACGCCCCGGACGCCGAGGAGCGGACGCGCTCCGGGCGCCGAGGGGCGGACGCGCCGACACGTCGATACGCCGGAGGGCCGGTACGGAAGCGGTTCCGTACCGGCCCTCCGGCGTGTCCTACAGCCCGGCGGCGGCGGAGAGGTCCCGCTTCACGGCGGCGAGGACGCCGGCTCCGGTGGCGCGGGCCGCGGCCAGTCCGCTCGCGTCGGCGACCGGGACGACGACCTCCAGGTAGCACTTGAGCTTGGGCTCGGTGCCGCTCGGGCGGACGATGACCCGGGCCTTGTAGTCGCCCTCCAGGTGGTAGCGGAGGCCGTCCGTCGGGGGCAGCGACTCGGTGCCCTTCGTCAGGTCCTCGGCCGAGACGACCGTGAGCCCCGCGAGCGAGACCGGCGGCCGCTCGCGCAGCGCGGCCATCGCGTTCGCGATGATCCCCAGGTCCTCGACCCGCACCGAAAGCTGGTCCGTGGCGTGCAGCCCGTGCTCCACCGCCAGGTCGTCGAGGAGGTCGGTGAGCGTACGGCCCTGCTCCTTGAGCACCGAGGCCAGCTCGGTGATCAGCAGCGCCGCCGTGATGCCGTCCTTGTCGCGGACGCCCTCGGGGTCGACGCAGTAGCCGAGCGCCTCCTCGTAGCCGTACCGCAGTCCCTCGACGCGCGCGATCCACTTGAAGCCGGTCAGCGTCTCCTCGTGGCCCACGCCCGCGGCCTCCGCGATCCGGCCGAGCAGCGAGGACGACACGATCGACTCGGCGAAGACGCCCGTCGCGCCCTTGCGGACGAGGTGCGCGGCGAGCAGCGCGCCGACCTCGTCGCCGCGCAGCATCCGCCAGCCGCCGTCGACGGACACGTCCGGCACGGCCACCGCGCAGCGGTCGGCGTCCGGGTCGTTGGCGATGACGAGGTCGGGGCCCACGGCCCGGGCCGCCTCGAAGGCGAGGTCCATGGCACCCGGCTCCTCCGGGTTCGGGAAGGCGACCGTGGGGAACGCCGGGTCCGGGTCGGCCTGCTCGGCGACCAGCGCCGGCGGCAGGAAGCCCGCCCGGGCGAACGCGGCCGTCAGGACCTCCTTGCCGACGCCGTGCATGGCCGTGTAGACCGTCCGCGCGGTCCTGGGGGAGCCGGGCGTCAGGACCGCGTCCGTACGCTCCAGGTACGCCTCCAGGACCTCGTCACCGAGGGTCTCCCAGCCGCTCTCCGGACGCGGCACGTCGTGCAGCGAGCGCACCGCGGCGATCTCGGCGGCGATCTCCGCGTCGGCGGGGGGCACGATCTGCGAGCCGTCGCCCAGGTAGACCTTGTAGCCGTTGTCCCGCGGCGGGTTGTGGCTCGCGGTCACCTCGACGCCGGCCACGGCGCCCAGATGCCTTATGGCGTATGCCAGGACGGGCGTCGGCAGGGGCCGCGGGAGGACCGCCGCGCGCAGCCCCGCGCCGGTCATCACGGCGGCGGTGTCCCGGGCGAAGTCGGCCGACTTGTAGCGGGCGTCGTAGCCGATGACGACGAGGCCGCCCTCCTGGCCCTTCGCCCGGAGGTACGCGGCCAGCCCCGCGGCCGCGCGGATGACCACCGAGCGGTTCATCCGCATGGGCCCGGCGCCGATCTCCCCGCGCAGGCCGGCGGTGCCGAACTGGAGGGTGCCGCTGAACCGGGCGGCGAGCTCGTCGCTCGCACCGGCGTCGATGAGGGCGGCGAGCTCCTCGCGCGTCTCACTGTCGGGGTCCTCGGCGAGCCAGGCCTTGGCCCGGGTGAGGAGGTCGTCCTGCGTCACGGTGTGCCTTTCGGGAGGTGCGGGCGGGGTGCCGGGTCGGTGCGGGCCGGCGGGGTGCGGGCGTGGGCCGCTGCGCGGAGCCTTTCCCCACCCCGGCCCTTCCCGTAACCGGGGGCGGGCCCGGACCCCCGTACGGCCCGCGGCCGTGGCCTCGGACACGGGGCGGGGCCGGACGGCGCCCGAGGGGCGGGACCGCGGCCCGTCGGCGGCCGAGGCGCGGGAGCCCTGGCCGCTGCCCGGGGAGGGGCGGGGGACGGTCCCCCGGCGGCCGGCGGCCGCCGCGGCGCCCCGAAGCCCGCCCGGCCCGCGGGGGCCGGGCGGTGCGGGGGCGCACGAGGGAATCAGATCCGGTCGAGGACCCGGGTGAGGAGCTCGCCCATCCGGGCGGCCGAGTCGCGACCCGCCTGGAGGACCTCCTCGTGGTTCAGCGGCTCGCCCGAGAGCCCCGCCGCCAGGTTGGTGACGAGGGAGATGCCGAGGACCTCGGCGCCGGCCTCGCGGGCCGCGATGGCCTCGAGGACCGTGGACATGCCGACGAGGTCGCCGCCCATGACGCGGACCATGTTGATCTCGGCCGGGGTCTCGTAGTGCGGGCCGGGGAACTGGACGTACACGCCCTCTTCGAGGGTCTCGTCGACCTCCTTGCACAGCGCGCGCAGGCGCGGCGAGTAGAGGTCGGTGAGGTCGACGAAGTTCGCGCCCACGATGGGGGAGGCGGCCGTCAGGTTGAGGTGGTCGCTGATCAGGACCGGCTGGCCGGGGCGCATGCCCTCGCGGAGGCCGCCGCAGCCGTTGGTCAGGATGATCGTCTTGCAGCCGGCGGCGACGGCGGTGCGGACGCCGTGGGCGACGGAGGCGACGCCCCGGCCCTCGTAGAAGTGGGTGCGGCCCAGGAAGACCAGCGCGCGCTTGGCGCCGATCTTGTACGAGCGGACCTTGCCGCCGTGTCCTTCGACGGCCGGCGGCGGGAAGCCGGGGAGTTCGGTGACCGGGAACTCGGTCTCGGGGGCTCCGAGGGCGTCGACGGCGGGTGCCCAGCCCGAGCCCATGACGAGGGCGACGTCGTGGTCCTCGACTCCGGTCAGCTCGCGAAGTCGTGCGGCAGCGGCCTCGGCGGCCTCGTACGGGGTGGCAGTTGCGTTCACTGACTCTCTCGCCTCGGGGAGGGGAGTCCGAGGGGGGCCCCGGACGGATTTGGTACGCGAAGAAGCGTAGCCGGAGAATTCCTACGCGCGTAGATGACGATGCTGACGGACATGCGATCGTTGTCTTGTCGTTTCCGACGAACGGAAGGTTCCGCTCTTCCGGGCGGATCAACAGGGACGCTTGCGCAACTCCATCACGTAGTCGTGCGGCGCGCCCGCCGACTCGGCCGCGTCCGCGACCTCGCCCAGGTACCGCGCGGACGGCAGCCCGCCCTCGTACGCGTTGAGCACGTACACCCAGGCCGGCTCCTCGCCGTCGAGCGTGTGCACCCGCACCCGCATCCGCCGGTAGATGTCGAGGCCCACGCCCTCCCAGCGGTCCATGGAGTCCTCGTCCATCGGCGCGATGTCGTACAGCGCCACGAAGACCTGGGAGCGGGGGGCCTCCACGATGGTGGCCAGCGCGCCCTCCCAGCCCATCTGCTCACCGCCGAAGGTGAGCCGCCAGCCGTTCAGCCAGCCGGTGCCGCGCAGCGGGGAGTGCGGTGCGCGGCGGCTCATCAGCCGGGCGTCGAGGTTGCCGGCGAACGCGGCGTAGAGCGACATGGCACCGAGGGTACGGGAGCGGGCGGGGTCTCCGGCGAACTCCGAGGTGGCGGGCGCACGGAGGCCCCGCGACACCCCTACGGTGCCCCGACGTGAGCCGGCGCGGGGCGTGCGGGAGAATGGGGTACGCACTTGAAGCGTGCGGGACAATGGTGTACGCACTGCACCCCAGCGGGGGGATCCCCCCGGCAGAACGAGAGCGCGAGGCGTAGATCCCAGTGACCCGGATCGTGATCATCGGCGGCGGACCCGGCGGATACGAGGCGGCCCTGGTGGGCGCCCAACTCGGCGCGGAGGTGACCGTCGTCGACTGCGACGGCCTCGGCGGCGCGTCCGTCCTGACCGACTGCGTCCCCTCCAAGACCCTGATCGCCACCGCCGAGGTGATGACCACCTTCGACTCCTCGTACGAGGAGCTGGGCATCATCGTCGCGGACGACACCCCGCACGTGGAGCAGGCCGCCCGCGTCGTCGGCGTGGACCTCGGCAAGGTCAACCGACGGGTGAAGCGCCTCGCGCTCGCCCAGTCGCACGACATCACCGCCTCCGTCACCCGGGCCGGCGCCCGGGTGCTGCGCGGCCGCGGCCGGCTCTCCGGGCGGCAGGCCGTGGACGGTTCCCGCCAGGTGATCGTCACCGCGGCCGACGGCACGGAGGAGACGCTCACCGCGGACGCCGTGCTGATCGCGACCGGCGCCCACCCGCGCGAGGTGCCCGACGCCAAGCCGGACGGCGAGCGCATCCTGAACTGGACGCAGGTCTACGACCTGAAGGAGCTCCCCGAGGAGCTCATCGTGGTCGGCTCCGGCGTCACCGGCGCCGAGTTCGCCGGCGCCTACCAGGCGCTCGGCTCCCGGGTCACCCTCGTCTCCTCCCGCGACCGGGTGCTGCCGGGCGAGGACCCGGACGCGGCGGCCGTCCTGGAGGACGTGTTCCGGCGCCGCGGCATGAACGTCATGGCCCGCTCCCGCGCCGAGTCCGCCAAGCGGGTCGGCGACCGGGTCGAGGTCACCCTCTCGGACGGCCGGGTCATCTCCGGCACCCACTGCCTGATGGCGGTCGGCGCGATCCCGAACTCGGCCGGAATGGGCCTGGAGGAGGCCGGGGTGAGGGTGAAGGACTCCGGTCACATCTGGACCGACCGGGTCTCCCGCACCAGCGCCCCCGGCGTGTACGCGGCCGGCGACGTCACCGGCGTCTTCGCGCTGGCCTCGGTCGCCGCCATGCAGGGTCGCATCGCGATGTACCACTTCCTCGGCGACGCGGTGGCCCCGCTGAACCTGAAGACGGTCTCGTCGAACGTCTTCACCGACCCCGAGATCGCCACCGTCGGCTACACCCAGGCCGACGTGGACGCGGGCAAGATCGACGCCAAGGTCGTCAAGCTGCCGCTGCTGCGCAACCCCCGCGCGAAGATGCAGGGCATCCGGGACGGCTTCGTCAAGATCTTCTGCCGCCCGGGCACCGGCATCGTGGTCGGCGGCTGTGTCGTCGCCCCGAAGGCGAGCGAGCTGATTCACCCGATCTCGATCGCGGTCGACAACAATCTGACGGTCGAACAGATCGCAAATGCTTTCACCGTGTACCCCTCCCTGTCGGGCTCGATCGCTGAAGTGGCACGGCAGTTGCACACCCGAAAGGCGGCGGGCGAGGCGTAACACCCCCGCCCGGCCCCGCTCCCGCCTGCGGGAACGGTTCGCCGACTCGGACAACCCCCGGCAAGGCGGGGCATAGATCAAGCAACGACGGGGCCTCCCATACCACTTGGAGGTCCCGTCTGTGCGCATCTTCTGCAATTCGGCGCATAGTGCTGAAAACTATCCGCCGGTCACGTTACTGTCAGTTTCGTGTTCGCTGCAGAACGTCGCCAGTTGATCCTCGAAATGGTGCGAGCCAATGGGGCCGTGTCGCTCCGCGAGCTCGCCCGCGTCGTCCAGACCTCGGAAGTGACCGTACGGAGAGACGTACGGGCACTCGAGGCAGAAGGACTCCTCGACCGCCGCCACGGCGGTGCGGTGTTGCCGGGCGGATTCACGCGAGAATCCGGCTTCCCGCAGAAATCCCATCTCGCGACCGCGGAGAAGACGGCCATCGCCGACGTCGCCGCGAGCCTCGTCGAAGAAGGCGAGGCCATCGTCGTCGGCGCCGGGACGACCACGCAGGAGCTGGCCCGCCGGCTCGCCCGCGTGCCCGGTCTGACCGTGGTCACCAACTCCCTGCTCGTCGCCCAGGCCCTCGCCCACGCCAACCGGGTCGAGGTCGTCATGACCGGCGGCACCCTGCGAGGCTCCAACTACGCGCTGGTGGGCAGCGGGGCCGAGCAGTCCCTCCAGGGGCTGCGGGTCTCCCGGGCCTTCCTCTCCGGGAGCGGGCTCACCGCCGAGCGCGGCCTGTCCACGTCCAACATGCTCTCCGCGAGCGTGGACCGGGCGCTGGTGCAGGCGGCGGCGGAGGTCGTGGTCCTCGCCGACCACACCAAGCTCGGCTCCGACACCATGTTCCAGACGGTGCCGACGGACGTGATCACCCGCCTGGTGACCGACGAGCCCCCGGCCCACGACGACCGGGCCGCCACCGAGCTCCAGGCCCTCGCCGACCAGGGCGTGCAGATCGCCGTCGCCGGCACGGGTCAGAGCCAGGGCGGCGGCGACCAGCACCCCCCGGGCGCCCGGCCCCGCCGTGACATGCCCCTCCCGGTCCAGCGGGGCCGGATGGCAGCCGGACAGTACCGGGGGCCGGGCGGCGCGATGGCCGCGGAGACGATGGAGCGCACCGCGCGCGTCGCGGACATGCGCCGCCGCTGAGGCCCCGAGGGACCCTCCCCCAGGGGTCCCACGCCCTCGACCCTTCCTTCGGTCCCGGTCCCGGTGGCGTCGGCGCGCGCCGCTCGGTCCTGAGTCCCCGCGGCAACGGGTGCCGGCCGTCCGGCCGTGAGCCACACCCGCGGCAACCGGTGTCGGCCGTCCCGCCACGAGCCACACCCGCGGCGCAGGGTACGAGCCGTCCGGCCGTGAGCCACACCGCGTCGGCGCGAGCCGCTCAGTCCTTGAGTCCCCGCAGGGTCAGGGCGAGGAGACGGTCCGCGAGCAGGGCGTCCTCCGGGCACTGCTCCGCCGCCAGGGCGATCGCGTTGGTCAGCTGCATCAGGTCGCCGATGGACACGTCGGCGCGGACCTGCCCCGCCCCCTGGGCGCGTCCGAGCAGCCGCTCGCCCGCCGCGCGCAGCGGGTCACTGCACCGGGCGAGGGCCGAACTCCGGTCGTACGAGGCGGACATCAGCGCGTGCGCGAGCCCCCGGTACTCGACCGCGTGGGTGATCAGGGCCCGCAGCCACTCCACCAGCGCCCGGCACGGCGCGTCCGCCTCCGCCAGCTCCCGCGAGCGGTCGAGCAGTTCGGCCAGGGCCTCCTGGAAGACCGAGTTGAGGAGTTCGGCCCGGGTGGGGAAGTGGCGGTAGAGCGTGCCGATCCCGACGCCCGCGCGCCGCGCGATCTCCTCCAGGGGCGCGTCGGTGCCCTGGCGGGCGAAGGCGGCCCGGGCCTCGGTCAGCAGCCGCTCGTGGTTGCGGCGCGCGTCGGCTCGCATGGTGATGACCTCCCCTGGTCCGGCCCGATCCACGGGACACGGCATGCCCGAAGGGCCCGCAGGCGGCTGCCTGCGGGCCCTTCGTACCGTACTGCGTGCGACGTCAGTCCTTGATGTCGCAGATGGAGGCACCGGAGGTGACCGACGCGCCGACCTCGGCGTTCAGGCCCTTGACGGTGCCGGAGCGGTGCGCGTTGAGCGGCTGCTCCATCTTCATGGCCTCCAGGACGACGATCAGGTCGCCCTCCTTGACCTCCTGGCCCTCCTCGACCGCGACCTTGACGATCGTGCCCTGCATCGGGGAGGCGAGGGTGTCGCCGGAGGCGGTCGGGCCGGACTTCTTGGCCGCGCGCCGCTTCGGCTTCGCACCCGCCGCGAGGCCCGTGCGGGCCAGCGTCATGCCGAGGGAGGACGGCAGGGAGACCTCCAGGCGCTTGCCGCCGACCTCGACGACGATCGTCTCGCGGTTGCCCTCGTCCTCGTCCGCCTCGCCGCCGGCGGGCGCGAACGGCTTGATCTCGTTGACGAACTCCGTCTCGATCCACCGGGTGTGGACGCGGAACGGGTCGGCGGTGAAGTCGGGGTCGACGACGACGGCCTGGTGGAACGGGATCGCCGTCGCCATGCCGTCGACCTTGAACTCCGCCAGGGCCCGGGCGGCGCGCTGGAGCGCCTGCTCGCGGGTCGCGCCGGTGACGATCAGCTTGGCGAGGAGCGAGTCCCACGCCGGGCCGATGACCGAGCCCGCCTCGACACCGGCGTCCAGGCGGACACCGGGACCGGTGGGGGCGTCGAAGACGGTGACCGTGCCGGGGGCGGGCAGGAAGCCGCGGCCCGGGTCCTCGCCGTTGATGCGGAACTCGAAGGAGTGACCGCGCACGGCGGGGTCGCCGTAACCGAGCTCCTCGCCGTCGGCGATCCGGAACATCTCGCGGACCAGGTCGATGCCGGTGACCTCTTCGGTGACCGGGTGCTCGACCTGGAGACGGGTGTTGACCTCCAGGAAGGAGATCGTGCCGTCGGTGCCGACGAGGAACTCGACCGTGCCGGCGCCGACGTAGCCGGCCTCCTTCAGGATGGCCTTCGACGCCGCGTACAGCTGCGCGTTCTGCTCGGCCGTCAGGAACGGCGCGGGCGCCTCCTCGACCAGCTTCTGGTGGCGGCGCTGGAGCGAGCAGTCACGGGTGGAGACCACGACCACGTTGCCGTGCGAGTCGGCCAGGCACTGCGTCTCGACGTGCCGCGGCTTGTCGAGGTAGCGCTCGACGAAGCACTCGCCGCGGCCGAAGGCGGCGACGGCCTCGCGGACGGCGGAGTCGTACAGCTCGGGGACCTCTTCGAGGGTCCGGGCGACCTTCAGGCCGCGACCGCCGCCACCGAAGGCGGCCTTGATCGCGATCGGCAGGCCGTGCTCCTTCGCGAAGGCGACGACCTCGTCGGCGCCCGACACCGGGTCGGGCGTGCCGGCCACGAGCGGGGCGCCGGCGCGCTGCGCGATGTGACGCGCCGCCACCTTGTCACCCAGGTCGCGGATGGCCTGCGGCGGCGGGCCGATCCAGATCAGACCGGCGTCCAGGACGGCCTGGGCGAACTCGGCGTTCTCGGAGAGGAAGCCGTAGCCCGGGTGGACGGCGTCCGCCCCGGAGTCCGCGGCGGCCTGCAACACCTTCGCCATGTCCAGGTAACTGGTCGCCGGAGTGTCACCGCCCAGAGCGAACGCCTCGTCGGCCGCCCGGACGTGCAGAGCGTCCCGGTCCGGATCGGCGTACACGGCCACGCTGCCGATACCCGCGTCCCGGCACGCCCGGGCCACACGGACAGCGATTTCGCCACGGTTGGCGATGAGCACCTTGCGCACGATGGCTCCCTCCTTGAAACAAGCTGAGTTTAGGGACTGCCGACACGGCCTTTCGACCCGTCCCCAGTGGTGAGCTTGCCCACACGGAGCGTGACCCCGGGCCTGCTCGGGCCGTGAATTCCCTTGTCGCACCACGGTACGCAGGGTTCCTTTACGGCACAGTAGATCCGAGGTGTGGCGCAGGTCTCTGTTCGTGCGGCCAGTCGCCATTCGGGTTTCTTTGTCGAGTCCCTACGAACGGGGCGACGATTCTTTGCGGACGGGTCCGCCGTCGACGACCGTGTGCGAACTCTTGTCCGGGGGTTTACCGGCCAGTAGCCTTCGCGCTGTCGATCGTACTGTCGGTAACAGTCGAATCCAGGGGGTGGCCGAGGTGGCCCGCAGACCGATAGCTCTCGTGACGGCGGCGGTGCTCCTCCTCGAAGCGCCCGGCATCGTCGCGATCAACGCCGTGATGGCGCGGTTCGTCGAGGTGCAGGCGATGTCGCTCGACGGCATGGACCCCGACGCGATGGTCACCGGCACCTGGGCGCTCGGCATCGGATCCGGCGCCGCCCTCGTGCTCTGCGCCCTCGTCGCCCTCGTCGCGGGCATCCGCGACCGCGGGCCCGGCCGCTTCGGCCGGGCGCTCCTCGTCGGCTGCGCCGTCGTCCACGGCATCCTCGGCGCGGTCGCCGTCGGCCTCATCGGCTGGGCGGCCTTCGGCTTCCTGATGCTCGTCCTCGGCCTGCTCGTCCTCACCCTGGTGGCGTACGGCAAGGAGGCCCCGGCGGCGGAGGCCGCCCCCGCCACCTGACCGGCGCCCCGCCCGGGGGCGTCGCACGGCACCGCGCCTCGCCCGGCCGCCGTCGGCCCGTCAGGCCCAGAGGTCGGTGATCTCGACGTCCAGCTTCCGCAGCAGCTTGCGCAGCAGCGGCAGCGACAGGCCGATCACGTTGCCCGGGTCGCCGTCGATGCCGTCGATGAACGGCGCCGAGCGCCCGTCGAGGGTGAACGCGCCCGCCACGTGCAGCGGTTCGCCGCTCGCCACGTACGCCGCGATCTCCTGGTCCGTGGGCTCGCCGAAGCGCACGACGGTGGAGGCGGTCGCCGACTCGTACCGCTTGGCGGCCGTGTCGTACACGCAGTGACCGGTCTGCAGGATGCCGACCCGGCCGCGCATCGCCTTCCAGCGGGCGGTGGCCTCCTCGGCGTCCGCCGGCTTGCCGAGGGCCTGCTTGTCGAGTTCCAGGACGGAGTCGCAGCCGATGACGAGCGCGCCGAACACCTCGGGCCTGGCGGCCACATGGGCGGCCTTGGCCTCGGCGAGCGCGAGCGCCAGCTCGGCCGGGGTCGGGGCGTGGACCTTGTCCTCGTCGACACCGCTCACGATCACCTCGGGGGCGAGCCCGGCCTGGCGGAGCAGGCCGAGGCGGGCGGGGGAGGCGGAGGCGAGCACCACACGGCGCGGGTCAGCAGTCATGGGGGCAGCGTAGTCAGTACCACCCGCCCGTTCCCGCCGAACCGGCCCCCGTCACCGGCCCGTCGCGCGCCGGCGGCGGGAACCGCCGCATCGCCGGCGGGTCCGGGAGCGCGCGATGAGCCGGCCGCGGCCGTGGCGCGGCCCCCGTCACCGGCTCATCGCGCGCTGACGACGAACATCGCCACCACCATGGCCAGCGCCAGGAGCACACCGGTGCGGCGGAGCATCGCCTGCATGTCCCGCAGGAACTTCGGGGGCTGGTTCTTCGGGTCGGACCACAGCATGCCCCGATCCTCCGGGCGGAGCCCGCGGGGCGCCTGAGTACGGATACTCAGGCGGCCCCGTACCGAAGGACTATTCGCGGACGAACACGCCGTCGCGCGCGGCCGTGAGCGCCGCCGCCGCGGCCCGTTCGGCCACGTCCGCGGTGAGCTCCTCGTGGGTGACGGCGAAGCGGTAGTAGAGCGGTGCGGAGACGGCCCGGAGCAGCTCCACGGGGTCCGTCCCGGCCGGGACCTCGCCGCGGGCCGCGCCCTTGGCGACGGCCGGGGTCCATTCGGCGAGCCGGGTCCGGTAGAAGCCGGCGAGGGCGCGGGCGCACTCCTCGTCGCAGGCCGCCGCGGCGATGACCGCGCGGAAGACCGCGCCCATCCGGGGGTCGGTGAGGGTGGCCCGGACGAGTTCGGCGTTGGCCCGGAGGTCGCCGGCGAGGGTGCCGGTGTCGGCGGCGGGCAGGGACTGCTCCGCCATGTCGTGCAGGAGGTCGCCGACCAGGCCGGTCGGGGAGGTCCAGCGGCGGTAGACGGTGGTCTTGCCGACGCCGGCGCTCGCGGCGATCCGGTCCATGTTCAGGGCGTGGAAGCCGGCGTCCGCCAGGGCGTCCAGGGTGGCGTCGAGGACGGCCCTCCGGACCTTGGCGGTGCGGCCGCCGGGGCGCAGGGTGCCGGGCGAGGCCGGCGGGCTCTCGTTCAAACGGGTCTCCAGTTCCATTAGCGCCATCGACTCTGCTACGGTACGGGACATATTAACGGAACCATTTTCCCATTAAGGGGTTCTCGCATGGTCACCCTCGATCTCCCCGCCGCCGCGGACCGCGCCGAGGCCCGCATGACCGGGCGCATGCGACTCGTCCTCGTCGTCCTCCTCCTCGCCCAGTTCATGCTGGCCGTCGACTTCTCGATCCTGAACGTGGCCCTGCCCGTCATCGGCCAGGGACTCGGCTTCACCCTCGGCGGCCTCCAGTGGATCGCCACCGCCTTCGCCCTCGCCGCCGCCGGCTTCACCCTGCTCTTCGGGCGCGTCGCCGACATCATCGGCCGCCGCCGCCTCTTCCTCGGCGGCATGGCCCTCCTCGGCCTCTCCTCGCTCGCCGGCGGCCTCGCCACCGGCCCCGAGGTGCTGATGGCCGCCCGGGTCGCCCAGGGCCTCGCCACCGCCGCCGTCACCCCCGCGGGGCTGTCCCTGCTCACCTCCTCCTTCCCCGAGGGCCCGCTGCGCGCCAAGGCGCTCGGCCTCAACGGCGCCCTGATGTCCGCGGGCTTCACCACCGGCGCGATCCTCGGTGGCGTCCTCACCGACCTGCTCTCCTGGCGCTGGGCCTTCCTCGTGAACGTGCCGGTCGCCCTCGCCGTGCTCCTCGTCGCCCCCGCCGTCATCCGGGAGAGCCGCCCCGCGGTCCGCCCCCGCCTCGACGTGCCCGGCGCGATCACCGTCACCGGCGGCCTCCTCGCCCTCGTCTACGGCCTGACCGTCGCCGGCGAGCACGGCTGGACCGACCCCGTCGCGCTCCTCGCCCTCGCCGCCGGAGCCGTCCTCCTCGCCGCCTTCGGCCTCGTCGAGCGCCGCGCCGCCTCGCCCCTCGTCCCCCTCCGGGTCCTGAAGCGCCGCACCGTCGTCTGGGGCAACCTCGCCGGGCTCGTCGCCTTCGTCACCGAGACCTCGCTGGTCTTCCTCATGACGCTCTACCTCCAGGACGTCCTGGGCTTCTCGCCGCTCGCCGCCGGGCTCTCCTTCGGCGTCCTCGGCGCCGGCACGATCCTCGGCGGGGTGACCGCCTCCCGGTTCATCGGCCGCTTCGGAGCCCGTACCGCCCTCGTCTCCGGCGGACTCCTCCAGGCCGTCGCGACCCTCTCCCTGTACGGCCTCGGCGACGACCGGAGCGGTCTGTGGCTGCTGCTCGCCGCGACCTTCGCCGGCGGCGTCGGCAACATGCTCGCGATCGTCGGCTTCATGGTCACCGCCACCTCGGGCATCCCCGACGGCGAACAGGGCATGGCGACCGGCCTCGCGACCATGACCCAGCAGATCGGCATCACCATGGGCACGCCCGTCATGAGCGCCGTCGTCGTCACCGCCCCCGTACTCCTCGACGGCATCGGCCTCGCGGTCCTCGTCAACGCCGCCGTCGTCGCCGCCGGAGCGGTCCTGGCCGGGCTGTTCCTCCGCCGCGCGTGACGGTGCCCCCGCCGTGCCCCGCGGGCCCGGCGTACGCGAGAGGCCGGACCCCCCGCACACGGGGTCCGGCCTCTCGTCACGTGTCGGCTAGACGGGCCAGTACGACCTCGCCCAGGCCCGCGGGCCCGGCCGGTGCCGTACCGTCCGCGCGATACGGGAGGGATCCGACCACCCCTCCGGCACCGCCGGGCCGGCGCCCTCGGCGGACGCCGCCGCCGTGGCCGCGGCCCGGGCTTGAACGACCGCCAGTGCGGCGGCCAGCTCCTCGGGCGTCGGATTTCCTCGTACGACCTTGATCACAACGGCTCCTTCAGCGCTCGTACGGGGCCTACAGCGGGATGTTGCCGTGCTTCTTCGGAGGAAGGGATTCCCGCTTCGTCCGCAGCTGACGCAGCCCCTTCACGATCTGCGGGCGGGTGTCGGAGGGCAGGATCACCCCGTCGATGTAACCGCGCTCGGCCGCGATGTACGGGTTCAGCAGGGCGTCCTCGTACTCCTGGATCAGCCGCGCCCGCTCCGCCTCCTGGTCCTCCGCCTCGGCGATGGTGCGGCGGTGCAGGATGTTGACCGCGCCCTGCGCGCCCATGACCGCGATCTGCGCCGTCGGCCACGCCAGGTTCAGGTCCGCGCCCAGGTGCTTGGAGCCCATGACGTCGTACGCGCCGCCGAAGGCCTTGCGGGTGATGACCGTGATCAGCGGGACGGTCGCCTCGGCGTACGCGTAGATCAGCTTCGCGCCGCGCCGGATGATGCCGCCGTACTCCTGGTCCACGCCCGGCAGGAAGCCCGGCACGTCCACGAACGTCAGGACCGGGATGTTGAACGCGTCGCAGGTGCGGACGAACCGCGCGGCCTTCTCGGACGCGTTGATGTCCAGGCAGCCCGCGAACTGCATCGGCTGGTTGGCGACCACGCCGACCGGGAAGCCCTCGACCCGGCCGAAACCGGTCACGATGTTCGGCGCGAACAGCGCCTGGGTCTCCAGGAACTCGCCGTCGTCCAGGACGTGCTCGATGACCCTGTGCATGTCGTACGGCTGGTTCGCCGAGTCCGGGATCAGCGCGTCGAGCTCGCGGTCCTCGTCGGTCACCTCCGTGTCCGCGACCTCCGGGAACGCCGGCGGCTCGGAGAGGTTGTTCGACGGCAGGTACGACAGGAGCGACTTCACGTACTCGATCGCGTCCTTCTCGTCCCCCGACATGTGGTGCGCCACGCCCGAGGTCGCGTTGTGCGTCCGGGCGCCGCCCAGCTCCTCGAAGCCCACGTCCTCGCCGGTCACCGTCTTGATGACGTCCGGACCGGTGATGAACATGTGCGAGGTCTGGTCCACCATCACCGTGAAGTCGGTGATCGCGGGGGAGTACACCGCGCCGCCCGCGCACGGGCCCACGACCAGGGAGATCTGCGGGATCACCCCGGACGCGTGCGTGTTGCGGCGGAAGATCTCGCCGTACATGCCGAGCGCGCTCACACCCTCCTGGATGCGCGCGCCGCCCGAGTCGTTGATGCCGACGACCGGGCAGCCGGTCTTCAGCGCGAAGTCCATCACCTTGATGATCTTCTGGCCGTACGTCTCGCCGAGCGCGCCGCCGAAGACGGTGAAGTCCTGCGAGAAGACGGCGACCGGGCGCCCGTCGACCGTGCCGTAGCCGGTGACGACACCGTCTCCGTACGGGCGGTTCCTCTCCAGGCCGAAGTTGGTCGACCGGTGGCGCGCCAGCTCGTCCAGCTCGACGAACGAGCCCTCGTCGAGGAGCAGGGCGATCCGCTCGCGCGCGGTCAGCTTGCCCTTCGCGTGCTGCTTCTCCACCGCACGCTCCGAGCCGGCGTGAGTGGCCTCGTCGATACGGCGCTTGAGGTCCGCGATCTTGCCTGCGGTCGTGTGAATGTCGATCTCGTACTGCTCTGCCGGCTCGGACATCGGGATGCGGCTCCCTGCCTGGTCACGGGGGGTTCGTTGACTACGAATGGGCTACTGCTGGCCTACTGACCCGTAGCGTATCGACGCCGATACGGTTCGGCACTGCGGTCTTTGCCACACCTACTCTGGCTTGCATGACGTCCTCCCAAGGCTCCGGCGGACCCTGGTCCGACCTCGACCGGCCCCCGCTGAACGCACCCGCACTGCGCCGCGCGCTCGTGACGCCCGACGGTCCCTGGACCTCGTTCGACGTGGTCACCACCACCGGCTCCACCAACAGCGACCTCGCCGCCCGCGCCGACGAGCTGCCCGAAGGCGCCGTCCTCGTCGCCGAGGAGCAGACCTCGGGCCGCGGACGCCTGGACCGCAGCTGGACGGCACCCGCCCGGTCCGGAATCTTCGTCTCCGTCCTCCTCAAGCCCGAGGTGCCGGTCCACCGCTGGGGCTGGCTCCCGCTGCTCACCGGCGTGGCCGCCGCGACCGGCCTCGCGAAGGCCGCCGGCGTCGACATGTCCCTCAAGTGGCCCAACGACCTGCTGGTTTCCGTCGACGGCGAGGAACGCAAGACCGGCGGCATCCTCGCCGAGCGGGCCGGCGCGGACGGCATCGTCGTCGGCCTCGGCATCAACGTCACCCTCCGCGCCGACGAACTCCCCGTCCCCGCCGCCGGCTCCCTCCTCCTCGCCGGGGCCGTCTCCACCGACCGCGACACCCTCCTCAGGGCCGTCCTGCGGTCCCTCGGCCAGTGGTACGGCGACTGGGTACGCGCCGACGGCGACCCCGCCGTCTCCGGCCTCCAGGCCGCCTACGCCGCGGGCTGCGCCACCCTGGGCCGCCGCGTCCGCGCCGACCTCCCCGGCGAGCGCGTACTGGAGGGCGAGGCGGTCGCCCTCGACGGCGACGGCCGCCTCGTCGTCGACACCGAGGGCGGCGGCACCGAGGCCGTCGGCGCGGGCGACATCGTCCACCTCAGGACGTAGGCGTACCGGCCCTCTCCGGGGGACGGAACGGGCGGCGCACCGCCCGTGTGCGCGCCGCACCCTCCGGGCCGTTCACCCGGAGGGCCCCGGCCCGGGCACGGAAGCGACAGCCGTTCCGGCGTGAGCCAGCGCACACCTGCCGTATCGTGGAGCGCGATCCAGGCGACAGATCGGCAGGGCAAGTGGGCAGGGAACGGGCAGGAGGCGGCCGGTGACCGTCGACGACGAGAACGAGGGCGGCACGCCCGAGCCCCCCACGTACCCCACGCCTCACCACGAGGTCGACCACACGGCCGAGCCGAGCGACGACCCCCTCGCCATCCGCCTCGAACAGCTCATCCTCGGCGCGGACCGCCGCTACACCCCGTTCCAGGCCGCCCGCACCGCCGGCGTCTCCATGGAGCTCGCCTCCCGCTTCTGGCGCGCCATGGGCTTCGCCGACATCGGCCAGGCCAAGGCGCTCACCGAGGCCGACGTGCTGGCCCTGCGACGCCTCGCCGGTCTCGTCGAGGCGGGCCTGCTCAGCGAGCCGATGGCGGTGCAGGTCGCCCGCTCCACGGGCCAGACCACCGCCCGGCTGGCCGAATGGCAGATCGACTCCTTCCTGGAGGGCCTGACCGAGCCGCCCGAGCCCGGCATGACCCGCACGGAGGTCACGTACCCCCTGGTCGAGCTGCTCCTGCCCGAGCTGGAGGAGTTCCTGATCTACGTGTGGCGCAGGCAGCTCGCCGCCGCCACCGGCCGGGTCGTGCAGGCCGCCGACGACGAGGAGATGGTCGACCGGCGGCTCGCGGTCGGCTTCGCCGACCTCGTCGGCTTCACCCGGCTCACCCGCCGCCTGGAGGAGGAGGAGCTCGGCGAACTCGTCGAGGCCTTCGAGACGACCTGCGCCGACCTCGTCGCCGCCCACGGCGGCCGGCTCATCAAGACCCTCGGCGACGAGGTGCTGTACGCCGCCGACGACGCCGGTACGGCCGCCGAGATCGCGCTGCGCCTGATCGAGACGCTCAGCCACGACGAGACGATGCCCGCCCTGCGGGTCGGCATCGCCTTCGGCACCGTCACGACCCGGATGGGCGACGTCTTCGGCACCACCGTGAACCTCGCCAGCCGGCTCACCTCGATAGCGCCGAAGGACGCCGTCCTGGTCGACGGCGCGCTCGCGGAGGAGCTGTCCAGGACCGGCGAGGCACCCGTCTCCGAGACGGAGGCCGCCGAGGACGCGGCCCGCGCCGAGAAGGAGGGCCGCGAGCCCGCCCGCTACCGCTTCGCCCTCCAGCCCATGTGGCAGCGCCCCGTCCGCGGCCTCGGCGTCATCGAACCCTGGCTCTTGACCCGCCGTCCGTCTTAGGATTCCCCGGTGAACGCCTGTTAACAGCCGTTAACGGGCGGGTGGCGGGTCGGGAGGGTGTGCGGTCATGTCCGAGCAGCGCTTCGGTGAGTTCGTGGTGGTCCGGAAGGACGGGGACGGTCATGTGGCCGAGCTCGTCCTCGACCGGCCCAAGGCGATGAACGCCGTCTCGTCCGAGATGGCCCGGTCCCTGGGCGCCGCCTGCGAGGCGCTCGCCGCCGACCCGTCGGTCCGCGTCACCGTGCTCACCTCGTCGAACGACCGGGCCTTCTGCGTCGGCGCCGACCTCAAGGAGCGCAACTCCTTCACCGACGCCGAACTGGTCCGCCAGCGGCCCACCGCCCGTGCCGCCTACACCGGCGTCCTGGAGCTGCCGATGCCGACCGTCGCGGCCGTGCACGGCTTCGCCCTCGGCGGCGGCTTCGAGCTGGCGCTCGCCTGTGACGTCATCGTGGCCGACGCGACCGCCGTGGTCGGCCTTCCCGAGGTCTCCGTGGGCGTCATCCCGGGTGGCGGCGGTACGCAGCTGCTCCCGCGCCGGGTGGGCGCGGCGCGCGCCGCCGAGCTGGTCTTCACGGCCCGCCGGGTGGAGGCGGCGGAGGCCCGCGAGCTCGGCCTCGTCGACGTCCTGGAGGAGGACGCGCGGACGGCCGCCCTCGAGCTGGCCGGCCGGATCGCGGCCAACTCGCCCGTCGGGCTCCGCGCCGCCAAGAAGGCCATGCGGCTCGGCCAGGGCCTCGACCTGCGGGCGGGGCTGGAGGTCGAGGACGCGGCCTGGCGCTCGGTGGCCTTCTCGGGCGACCGCGCGGAGGGCGTCGCGGCCTTCAACGAGAAGCGCAGGCCGAACTGGCCGGGCGAGTAGAGGAGCTGCCCGGAGAGCCCCCGCCTCCCGAATTTCACCGGATGTCACGTACGGTGACGTCTCGAAGGTGAAAACGGGTCAAACCTCCCTAAGCTGGAGGAATGGGAGAGGACGTGCGGCTGCGGGCCGTAGTGGCGCTGGCGCAGGGGATGGCGGCGGCGCACACTCCGCGAGAGTTCTGGCGGGCGGCGGCGCTCGGGGCCTGCGAGGGGCTGGACGGCACGTTCGCGGCCCTGTCCGTCTGGCAGCGGGACCACGGCCGGCTGAAGGTCCTCGTGAACGCGGGGGTGCGGGCCCCGGGCGAGGAGGAGTTCCCGGACTCGGAGACGTACCCGGTGCACCAGTTCCCCGAGATCACCGAGTTCCTGCACGAGCAGTGGGCGGGCGGCGGCGAGCCGGACTCCTGGGTGGAGACCGCCGCCGACCGGGTCCCCACCGGCCGCGTCCTGGGGCTGCGCAAGCGGGGCCGGGGCTGCTGCGTGGTCGCCCCGATCGTGCTGCACGGGCGGGCCTGGGGAGAGCTGTACGTGGCCCGCCCGCCGGAGGCGAAACCTTTCACCCGGGCGGACGCCGACTTCGCGACCGTCCTCGCGGCGGTCGTCGCGGCCGGCATCGCGCAGGCCGAGCGCCTGGAGGAGGTGCGCAAGCTCGCCTTCACCGACCCGCTCACCGGACTCGCCAACCGGCGTGCCGTCGACACCCGGCTCGACGAGGCCATCGAGCGCTACCGGGTGGACGGCTCCGTGGTCAGCCTCGTGGTCTGCGACCTCAACGGCCTCAAGCGCGTCAACGACACCCACGGCCACGCCGTCGGCGACCGGCTCCTCGAACGCTTCGGCTCCGTCCTCTCCCGCTGCGGCGCCCGGCTCCCCGGCGCCCTCGCGGCCCGCCTGGGCGGTGACGAGTTCTGTCTGCTCACGGTCGGCCCCACGGCGGACGAGGTCGTCGCCGTCGCCGAGGAGCTCTGCGTGCGGGCGGCCGAACTGGAACTCGGCGAGGGCGTCGCCTGCGGGGTGGCCTCCACCGGCGACCCCATCGGCCCGCTCAAGTCCGCCCGCCGCCTCTTCCGGCTCGCCGACGCCGCCCAGTACCAGGCCAAGGCCGACCGCTCCGCCAAACCCGTCGTCGCCGGCCGCGACGGCACCGTCATCCGCCTGGCCGACGCCCCGCCCGGCGCCCGCGACCGCCGCCGCTTCCGCGACGCCCCCACGGCGGAACCCCCGCCGGATTCCAGGCCGCCCCCGCGGCCGTGACGCGGCGGGCCCGCCCTCCCGCCGGGCCGGGTCCGCGGAGTGATCGGCGGTACGCCCCCTGGGGGCCGGACCGGAAACCCGCCGGTCGGCGCCGGTCCGGCGAGCGGAGTGCGGTAAGGGTCCGCTGTGTGTCGGGACCGTGACACATTCCCCTAGTGACATGTCGGTCTTCAATCCGTAGGGTGCTGAATATGGATATGCAGACAGTCGTCCTCGGCACGTCCGGCACGACCCCGCAGGACGTCATCGACGTCGCCCGCCACGGCGCCCGCGTCGAGCTGTCGACCGAGGCGGTGGCCGCGCTGGCCGCCGCGCGGGAGATCGTGGACGCCCTCGCCGCCAAGCCCGAGCCCGTCTACGGGGTCTCGACCGGATTCGGCGCCCTCGCCACCCGGCACATCAGCCACGAGCTCCGCGCCCAGCTCCAGCGCAACATCGTCCGGTCGCACGCCGCCGGCATGGGCCCGCGCGTCGAGCGCGAGGTCGTCCGCGCCCTGATGTTCCTGCGGCTGAAGACCGTGGCCTCCGGCCACACCGGCGTCCGCCCCGAGGTCGCGCAGACCATGGCCGACGTCCTCAACGCCGGCATCACCCCGGTCGTGCACGAGTACGGCTCCCTCGGCTGCTCCGGCGACCTCGCCCCGCTCTCCCACTGCGCCCTGGCCCTCATGGGCGAGGGTGACGCCGAGGGCCCCGACGGCGTCGTCAAGCCCGCCGGCGAGCTGCTCGCCGCCGCCGGGATCCAGCCCGTCGAGCTCAAGGAGAAGGAGGGCCTCGCCCTCCTCAACGGCACCGACGGCATGCTCGGCATGCTGGTCATGGCCCTCGCCGACCTCGACACCC
The DNA here is from genome assembly GCF_056436715.1 of Streptomyces sp. NPDC043176. Lineage (NCBI taxonomy): Bacteria > Bacillati > Actinomycetota > Actinomycetes > Kitasatosporales > Streptomycetaceae > Streptomyces > Streptomyces sp. NPDC043176. The sequence continues at coordinate 8,200 of NZ_JBWKCA010000003.1, read as the reverse complement.
TCTACAAGTCGGCCGACATCACCGCCGCGCTCTCCCTCGAAGCCCTCCTCGGCACCGAGAAGGTCCTCGAACCCGAGCTGCACGCGATCCGCCCGCACCCCGGCCAGGCCGCCTCCGCCGCCAACATGCTGGCCGTCCTCAAGGGCTCCGGCCTCACCGGCCACGCCCAGGCCGGCGAGGCGCCCCGCGTCCAGGACGCCTACTCGGTGCGCTGCGCCCCGCAGGTCGCCGGCGCCGGCCGCGACACCATGGCCCACGCCCTCCTCGTCGCCGAGCGCGAGCTCGCCGCCGCCGTCGACAACCCGGTCGTGCTGCCCACCGGCGAGGTCCGCTCCAACGGCAACTTCCACGGCGCTCCGGTCGCGTACGTCCTCGACTTCCTCGCGATCGCCGCCGCCGACCTCGGCTCCATCGCCGAGCGCCGCACCGACCGGCTCCTCGACAAGAACCGCTCGCACGGCCTGCCGCCGTTCCTCGCGGAGGACGCCGGCGTCGACTCGGGCCTGATGATCGCCCAGTACACGCAGGCCGCCCTGGTCAGCGAGATGAAGCGGCTCGCCGTCCCGGCCTCCGCCGACTCCATCCCGTCCTCCGCCATGCAGGAGGACCACGTCTCCATGGGCTGGTCCGCCGCCCGCAAGCTGCGCACCGCGATCGGCAACCTCAACCGGATCATCGCGGTCGAGATGTACGCCGCCACCCGCGGCATCGAGCTCCGCCAGGGCCTCACCCCGGCGCCCGCCTCGCAGGCCGCCATCGACGCGCTGCGCGCGGCCGGCGTCGAGGGCCCCGGCCCGGACCGCTTCCTCGCCCCCGACCTCGCCGCCGCCGACGCCTTCGTCCGCGAGGGCAAGCTCGTCGCCGCCGTGGAGCCGGTCACCGGCCCGCTGGCGTAGGCCGCGCGAAGAGCCGACCGCGGAACGGATCGTCCGCGGAGGCGATCCGCCGCGTGAGCGGTCGCCGGCGCGGCGTCGGCCGTCGCACGCGCAGGGCCCGCCCCCGGTCTCCGGGAGCGGGCCCTCCGCCGTGGGAAGAGGGCTCAGGACGCCCGGCCGCGCCGTCGCATCGCGAGGGCCACGAAGCCCGCGCCGACACCGAGGAAGCCCGTGCCGCCCAGCACGTACGGGGTGGTGTCGAGCCGGCCGGTGTCCGCCAGGCGCCCGTCGGCGACGGGACCGTCCTGACTCACCCCGACCCGTACCCCGCCCTGCTCGTCGGTGGCGTTCGCGGACGGCACGAACCACAGGGCACACAGCAGCGTCCCCGCGGCGGTGGCGGTCAGCAGTGGGCGTCGGGCGGCGGACACGGAAATTTCGATCCCCCTTGCGGAAACCGCGAATTGGTCGGTCCGCAGATGCTAATGAACACAGCGGGTCGCGGGAAAGCCGAGGCCCTCCCGACCCCTACGCTCCGACCCATGAGTACTTCTGAGTCAGCACGCTATGTACGCCTTCGCGTCGATGTGGTCCTGGAGATCGACGACCCGGACGCGCTGGTCGAGGCCGCGAAGGCCCGGATCGACGGCGACGAGTTCATGCCGGAGGAGGAGCGGGTGCAGGCCCGCGCCGCCGCGACCGAGGACAGCGCCGAGGCGCTCGCCCACCTCGTGGAGCCGCTCGACCTGATCCGCGACGTCCCCGGCATCGAGATGGTCCAGGCCTCCTGGAGCACCGAGGAGGTCGAGTACGACCCCGATGCGATGGAGTGGGACCTCGGCGAGGAAGATGGGGACGAGGAAGACGACGACGACCGGCCGTAGCGGCGGGCGCCGGCCGCGGTGCCGCCGGTGAACGACCTGATCGAAGGCCCCGGGACGGTGTCCCGGGGCCTTTCCCGTGCGGGCCGGCCGACGCGTCGGGGGCTGCCGGGAACCGGACGCTCCGCCCGTGCGTGTGGATCAGTGGTGTTCCCCACAAAGCGTCCGGATCAGGAACCGGACGCGGTGTCATGGGTATCAAGTAGACGTAGCAAGATCCGGCAGGAAATCGGCGACGATGGAGAAGCGTGTGATGACGGACGGCAAGCGCCGCAAGAGCCTGGCCGCCGCGGCCGCCGTGCTCGGTGGCGTGCTGGTGCTCTCGGCGTGCAACGACGGGGACAAGGACGGCAGCGCCTCCGGATCTCCCACCGCACAGTCACAGGCCCAGGTCGACGAGGCGGCCGCGCAGAAGACCTCCAAGGCGCAGATCACCATCTCGCCGAAGAACGGCGCGCAGAACGCCTCCATCAACAACGACGCCAAGGTCACCGTCACCGACGGCAAGCTCACGCAGGTCACCATGACCTCCGCCGAGGGCACCGCCGTCGAGGGCGAGATAGCGGCCGACGGCCTCAGCTGGAAGCCCTCCGGCCCGCTCAAGCGCGCCACGGTCTACAAGATCGCCGCCACCGCCGCCGACGCGGCCGGCCTGGAGGCGCACGAGAACTCCTCCTTCACCACGGTCTCGCAGGCCAACAGCTTCATCGGGAACTTCACCCCCGAGGACGGCTCGACCGTCGGCGTCGGCATGCCCGTCTCGATCAACTTCAACAAGTCGATCACCGACAAGAAGGCCGTCCAGGGCGGCATCTCCGTCTCCTCCAGCTCCGGCCAGGAGGTCGTCGGGCACTGGTTCAACTCCACGCGCCTCGACTTCCGCCCCGAGAACTACTGGGCCGAGGGCTCGACCGTCACGCTGAAGCTGAACCTCGACGGCATCGAGGGCGCCGACGGCGTCTTCGGCGTCCAGCAGAAGACCGTCACCTTCAAGATCGGCCGCAACCAGGTCTCGACCGTCGACGTCGCCACCAAGACCATGACGGTCAAGCAGGACGGTAAGACGGTCAAGACCATCCCGATCTCCGCCGGCTCTCCGGACAACACCACCTACAACGGCCAGATGGTGATCTCCGAGAAGTTCAAGGAGACCCGGATGAACGGCGCCACCGTCGGCTTCACCGACGACGACGGCAAGGGCGAGTACGACATCAAGGACGTGCCGCACGCCATGCGCCTGTCCACCTCCGGCACCTTCATCCACGGCAACTACTGGGGCGCGCGGTCGATCTTCGGCTCCGTGAACACCAGCCACGGCTGCGTCGGCCTCGCCGACGTCAAGGGCGCCGGCGACCCCAACCAGATGGCCGCCTGGCTGTTCGACCACTCGATCGTCGGCGACGTCGTGATCGTCAAGAACTCCGACGACAAGACGATCAAGCCCGACAACGGCCTCAACGGCTGGAACATGAGCTGGTCCGAGTGGAAGGCCGGCTCGGCCGTCTGATCCGCACGCACAGGCCGGTGGCCCCCTCCCGACTCCGGGAGGGGGCCACTCGCGCTCTCGGGTCCTACTCGGCCTTCGCCACGCCGATCGGGCAGGAGACGCCCGTGCCGCCGATGCCGCAGTAGCCGGCCGGGTTCTTGTCCAGGTACTGCTGGTGGTAGGCCTCGGCGGGGAAGAACGGGCGGGTCCCGTCGGCCGGGAGGACGGTGGTGGTGATCTCGCCGTAGCCGGAGCCGGTGAGTACCCGCTGGTAGGCGTCGCGGGAGGCGGCGGCCCGCTCGGCCTGGGCCGGGGTGTGGGTGTAGACCGCGGAGCGGTACTGGGTGCCCACGTCGTTGCCCTGGCGGAAGCCCTGGGTGGGGTCGTGGGACTCCCAGAAGAGCTTGAGCAGGGACTCGTACGAGACCTTCGCGGGGTCGAAGACGACGCGGACGACCTCGGTGTGGCCGGTCAGGCCCGAACACACCTCCTCGTACGACGGGTTCGGCGTGAGGCCGCCCTGGTAGCCCACGAGGGTCGTCCAGACGCCCTCGGTCTGCCAGAACTTGCGCTCGGCACCCCAGAAACAGCCCAGCGCGAAGTCCGCGACCTCCAGGCCCTCCGGGTAGGGGCCGAGGAGCGGGTTGCCGAGGACGGTGTGCCGCTCCGGGACGGAGAACTCCGGCTCGGGGCGGCCGCGCAGGGCCTGCTCGGGGGTGGGGAGGACGGGGGTGCGGGACAGGAACATGCTGCATCTCTCCTCGACGGTCGGCAGTGGACACAACACCGGAGCCCGGGGAGGGATTCCCTCCCCGGCCCGCCGCCGGACCCGCCCGGCCCGCGACCCGACCGGGCCCCCGCCGGAGTCGCTGCCGGGCCCCCGCCGGACTCGTTGCCGGACTCGTTGCCGGGCCCGCTGCCGGGCCCCCGCCGGGTCCGCTGCCGGAGTCGGTCCGGCCCGCCCCGTACGCCTTCGTCAGCGCCGTCGCCCGCCCCGCACCGCCCTGTCGCGCCACTGGCAGTACGCCGCCGCAGGGTCGTGGAAGTACGTCCAGGGCAGGGCGCCCGCGTGGCCGTCGAGCCGGCGGAACTCCACCGCGGCCTCCGGGTACCGGGCCTGCTGGGTGAGGAAGAAGGCCAGGAGGTGGCGGGCGTCCGCGAGCCGGGGGTGGTCGGGGCGGGCGGCGGCGAGGTCCGCGAGGGCGGCGTCGACGAGGGTGGTGACCTCGGGCGTACGGTACCCGGGCGGCTTGTCCATCTTCGGCACGTGCTCGAGGTGGACGACCAGCGGCAGCATCGTGAGCAGCGACCCCGCCGGAGCGGCGGCCGCGGCCTCCCGGGCGAAGGACGTGGCCAGTTCCTCGGAGCCGTGCCACTTGGCGCACCAGAACTGGAGGGCGCGCAGATGTGCCCCGCAGTGGTACGGGTCGAGCGCGGTGATCCGCGTCCACAGAGCCCGCGTCTCCTCGTGCGAACGCCCGCGCCCCATCCCCGCCGTCAGTTCGGCGAGGAGCGGCGTCGGGTCCTCCGGAGCCAGCTCCACGGCGTGTGCGATCACCCCGCGGGAGGCGGCGAGCACGCCGTGGAAGTCCCGGAACTGCTCCCGGCTGGTGTCCTCGGCCCAGGCCGAGCCGCGCAGCTGCCAGGCCAGCTCGACCACCGCGTCCGCGCGCACCGCGGCGAGGTCGGGGTCGTCCGGTCCGACGGCCTGCTCCCAGGCGGTGAGGAAGGCCGCCTCGCCGCCGTCGGGCCGCACGGCGGCCGTGCCGAAGGCTCCGACGTACGCGCTGCGGCGCTCCCAGTCCCGCGCCTCGCGGGTGGCGGCGAGCAGCCGCGCCGCCGGTTCCCACCTGCCCCGGGACGCGGTGGCGACGGCCACGTGCAGCGCGGGGTCGGGACCGGCGAACGCGGTGTTCTGCCGGGACGCGGGCAGGAACCCGGGCGGCGCCGTCTCGGGCGGTGCGGGGTCCGCCACGTGGTGCCGGTAGACGAGGAAGCCGATCACGCCGACGGCGACGAGGACGACCACGCGTGCGATGTCCGTGTTCACGACGCCTCCCCGGCGACGGGCGTGGCGTACCGCGCGGACTCGTCGCGCATCCGGCAGAACTCCGCCGCCGGGTCCGCCTTGTACCGCCAGGGCAGCGCCCCCACGTACCCGTCCAGGAGGCGGAACTGCTCCAGGGCCTCGTCCCACCGGTTCTGGAGGTACAGGTGGTACGCGAGCAGGTGCCGTACCTCCGCCAGGCGGGGATGGCCGAGCGCGGCGACGCGCACCGCCGCCCTGGCCGCGTGGGGGTCGGTGCGCGAGCCCTCGATGGAGCCGCGCACGACGGCCTTGAGGAAGAGGAGGCCGACGGCGAGCAGGACGAGGGCGCGCAGCGCGCGCAGGGTTGCGCCCATCGGGCAGATTCCCCCCACGGGAACGGCGTGATGATCACATGAACGGTGGGGGCCGGAGTATGACCCACCGCACCGACCACCGTCCACACCGTTCCCGCAGGTGGGCCCGCCCCCGGGTTACCGCGGCAGCGTGGCGGGGCTCCCGCCGTTCGCCTCGTACCCCGCGACGGCCAGGTTCCGGAAGAGCGTGTACATCTCCGCCGGGTCCCCGCTCAGCGTCCACGGCACCGCGCCCACGTGGCCGTCGACCCGGACCAGCTGGTGCATGGCCTCCGCCCAGCGCTCCGCCCGCACCAGGAACCAGACCAGCAGGTGACGGACGTGCGCGAGCATCGGGTCGTCGTGCCGGGCCGAATGGACCGCGTACAGCGCGCCGTCGAGCGCCTTGGACACCACCGCCGTACGGAAGAAGTCCTGCACCAGGACGACCTCGGGCACGTGCTCGTGCACCGCGAACAGCGGCAGCGCGGCGAGCAGCGAGCCGCGCGGGGCACGGGCCGCGGCCGTCGTCGCGAAGTGGTCGGCCTCCTCGCGGGAGCCGTGCCACTTCTCGCACCAGTAGTGCAGCGCCGCCAGGTGCGCGCCCATGTGCTCCGGCGCCCGGTCGATGACCTTCGCCCACAGCTGGTCGAACTGCTCGTGGGGGTAGCCGAGTCCGCGGGCCACGGCCAGCTCCACGATGTACGGCACGGGGTCGCCGGGCGCCAGCAGCGCGGCCTCGGCGCACACCTTCCGCGCCTCTTCGAGGATGATCCGGAAGTCGTCGGTCCCGGCCGACGAGGAGCGCCAGGCCTGCTGCACCAGGAACTCGGCGTGCACGGCGGCGGCACCCGGGTCCTTGGGTGCCTCGGCCCGCCACGCCCGCAGCCACGCGCCGCCGACGCCCGGCCGCTCCTGGAGTTCGAGGGAGGCCGCGCCCGCGAAGGCCTGGACGCGCTGCCAGCGCACCTCGCCGGCCTTGTCGGTGCCGGCGAGCAGCTGCGCCGCCGCCCGCCAGTCCTGGGTGGCCTGGACGACGTCCAGCACGTCGAGCAGGTCGTCGTCCGCGCCCGGCAGCCGCACGTCCTGGTCCTCCTGCCGCGCGAACCCGTACGCCTCCGGGTCCGCCGCGTCCGGCGCGCCCGGGGCGACCACCTTGATCCCGTCGCGCCGCCGGCGCAGCACGTAGGGGCCGAGGACGCCGAACAGCAGGCCCAGCGCGATCAGGAACCAGAGAATCTCCATGTGTCCATTGTCCAGGACACCCGGTGAGACGATCGCGGGCGCCGGGGTGTGCGCGGGACTACGCTCCTGACTCATGAGCGACCAGCACACGCATCAGAACTTCGAGACCCGCGCCATCCACGCGGGCAACACCGCCGACCCGCTGACCGGCGCGGTCGTCCCGCCCATCTACCAGGTGTCCACCTACAAGCAGGACGGCGTGGGCGGGCTGCGCGGCGGATACGAGTACAGCCGCAGCGCGAACCCGACCCGTACCGCCCTGGAGGAGAACCTGGCGGCCCTGGAGGGCGGCCGGCGAGGCCTGGCCTTCGCCTCCGGCCTGGCCGCCGAGGACTGCCTCCTGCGCGCGCTCCTCGCGCCCGGCGACCACGTGGTCATCCCGAACGACGCCTACGGCGGCACGTTCCGGCTCTTCGCCAAGGTCGTGGAGCGCTGGGGCGTCGACTTCTCGGTGGCGAACACCTCCGACATCGAGTCGGTGCGCGGCGCCGTCAACGACCGCACGAAGCTGATCTGGGTCGAGACCCCCTCGAACCCGCTCCTCGGCATCACCGACATCGAGGCCGTCGCCGGCGTCGCCCGCCAGGCCGGCGTGAAGCTCGTCGTCGACAACACCTTCGCCTCGCCGTACCTCCAGCAGCCGCTGGCGCTCGGCGCCGACGTGGTCGTGCACTCGCTCACCAAGTACATGGGCGGGCACTCGGACGTCGTCGGCGGCGCCCTCGTCACGGCCGACGAGGCGCTCGGCGAGGAGCTCGCGTACCACCAGAACGCGATGGGCGCGGTCGCCGGGCCCTTCGACTCCTGGATCGTGCTCCGCGGCATCAAGACCCTCGCCGTGCGCATGGACCGCCACAGCGAGAACGCGGCGAAGATCGTCGAGATGCTCACCCAGCACCCGAAGGTCACCCAGGTCCTCTACCCGGGCCTTCCCGAGCACCCGGGCCACGAGGTCGCCGCCAAGCAGATGCGTTCCTTCGGCGGCATGATCTCCTTCCGCGTCGAGGGCGGCGAGGAGGCGGCGGTCGAGGTCTGCAACCGCGCGCGGCTCTTCACCCTGGGCGAGTCCCTCGGCGGCGTCGAGTCCCTCATCGAGCACCCCGGCCGCATGACGCACGCCAGCGTCGCGGGCTCCGCCCTGGAGGTCCCGGCCGACCTCGTCCGCCTCTCCGTCGGCATCGAGAACGTCGACGACCTGCTGGCCGACCTGCGCCAGGCACTGGGCTAGGGCGTGTGGTGAAAGTGCTGGTCACAGCCATTCGTTGATGGCTGCGACCAGTACGGTCGCTTCGTAGCGGACGGCAAGTTTGTCGTACCGCGTGGCGACGGCC